>DAIEGL010000084.1 GCA_027356255.1 Geobacter sp.
AAAGAAGGCGTGGGAGTATATATTCTTCCTCGACCTGGTCGGACACATCGCTGATCCCGTCATTGCGGAAGCTGTGCAGGAACTCAAGGAGTGCTGCCAGTTTGTCAAGGTGCTCGGGTCGTATCCAAGAGCAAAATAACGGCTTCGCCAAATGTCCAGCTGCGGCGTTGCGTTGCGGCCTCAGTCATTGCGGCGTACTGATGTACGCCTCTTTCCTTCGGCCTTGCGCGCCTTGCATCTGGAGCATTTTGCTGTGCCGTTAAGAAACCTGAATAACAGGAGAAATGCATGCCGCTCATTCAGCGGTTGGCCATAATCGGCGTTGGCCTGATTGGCGGCTCGCTGGCCCGCATCCTCCGGCAAAAGGGGGAGGTTGCCGAGGTCGTCGGGATCGGCCGGGGCGAAGCCAACCTGCGCAAGGCCGTGGAGCTGGGCGTAATCGACCGTTACTCCCTTGATCCCGTTGCCGGGGTGGAGGGAGCCGACCTGGTCTTTCTCGCCACGCCGGTCTGTTCCATCGTCGATATGGTGGCCCGGATCGCGCCCGCCCTTGCCCCCGGCTGCGTGGTGACCGATGGGGGGAGCGTGAAGGGGGAGATTGCGGCCCCCTGTGAGAGGCTCCTCCCGCCGGGGACCTTCTTCGTCGGCGGTCATCCCATTGCCGGCACGGAAAAATCCGGGGTGGAGGCCTCTTTTGCCACACTCTATCAGGGGAAGCGCTGCATCCTGACCCCGACGGATAAGACCGACGCCGGGGCGCTCGCCCGGGTGGCACGGATGTGGGAACTCGCCGGGAGCGAAGTGGTCTGCATGGACGTGGAGAAGCATGACCGGGTGGTGGCGGCCATATCACACCTGCCGCACATGGTCGCCTATTCGCTGGTCAACGCGGTCGGCGGCTACGATCGCTTTTCGGAGAACATCCTCAAGTATTCGGCCGGCGGTTTCAGGGATTTTACCCGCATCGCTTCTTCGGACCCTGCCATGTGGCGCGACATCGCCCTCATGAACCGGGAGGCGGTCCTGGAGATGATGGATTTCTTCAGCGCGCATTTTGCCACCCTGCGCAACCTGGTGGACCAGGGGGACGGCCACGGCCTGGAGGCGTTTTTTTTCCGCTCGAAAGAGAGCCGGGACTCCATTTTATGACCGTAGGGGCGCATCCGCGAGTGCGCCCTCTTCGAAACGGTGTTAAAGGCGGGGAGGCACATTGGCCTCCCCCTACAAAATTTTGAGGTAACCACCTTGCAAACCTACACCATCAAACCGGCAAAGGCGGTCCGCGGCGAAATATCCGTCCCGGGCGACAAGTCCATCTCCCACCGTTCCATAATGCTCGGCTCCATTGCCCGCGGGACCACCACCGTCAGCGGCTTTCTCCGGGGTGAGGACAATATGGCCACCCTCGATGCCTTCCGCGCCATGGGGGTAGAGGTCCGGGACGACGGCGAAACCCTGCGGATCGAGGGGATGGGGCTGCACGGTCTCAAAGAGCCTTGCGATGTGCTGGATTGTGGAAATTCCGGGACGTCGATGCGGCTTATGACCGGCCTTCTGGCCGGGCAGAGCTTTTTTTCGGTCTTGACCGGCGACCGGTACCTGCGCAACAGGCCGATGAAGCGGGTCCTGGAGCCGCTCAGCCGCATGGGTGCGACCATATTCGGGCGCGCCGGCGGCGACAAGGCTCCGCTTGCCGTTGTCGGCAGAGGGCTCAACGGCATTTCCTACGCTTCGCCGGTGTCGAGCGCCCAGGTGAAGTCCGCGATTCTTTTGGCCGGGCTGTATGCGGCGGGGGAGACCGAGGTGACAGAGTCCCATCTCTCCCGCGACCACTCGGAGCGGATGCTCCGCTATTTCGGCGCCGACATCGAGACCTTTGGCGGCGGGGTGAAGGTGCGCAGCGGGGTGGAGCTGACCGGGCGCGACATAAGGGTCCCGGGCGATATTTCGTCCGCCGCCTTCTTCATCGTTGCAGCACTGATCGTTCCCGGCTCCGAACTGCTCATCAAGGGGGTGGGGGTCAACCCGACGCGGACCGGCATCATCGATATCCTGACCGCCATGGGCGGCTCCATCGAGCTTCAGAACTGCCGCGAGGTTTCCGGGGAACCGGTCGCGGACCTTTTGGTCAGGTCGTCGGCGCTCAAGGGGATCGAGATCGGTGGAGACCTGGTGCCGCGGGCCATCGACGAGTTCCCCGTCATCTGCGTCGCCGCATCCTGTGCGGAAGGGCGGACTGTCATCCGCGATGCCAGGGAGTTGCGGGTGAAGGAGACCGACCGCATTGCCGCAATGGCCGCCAATCTGAGGAAGGGGGGGGTGCATGTGGTCGAGACCGATAACGGCATGGAGCTTGACGGGGTCGAACGCCTGGAAGGGTGCACTGCGGAGAGCTTTGGCGATCACCGCATTGCCATGTCCATGCTGATCGCGGGTCTCGCAGCCGGGGGGGAAATCAGCGTCAACGATACGGCGTGCATCGCCACATCCTTTCCCAATTTCATCACCCTCCTGGAAAAGGTTGCGCTTTCATGAGCGGCGGGTGTGCCGTTGGGCGCAAAAATGGCCTGATTGTCGCCATAGACGGCCCTTCCGGGGCCGGGAAGAGCACCATCACCAGGCTTCTCGCCGAACGTCTCGGCTATGTCCATATCGACACCGGTGCCATGTTTCGCGCCATCGCCCTCGGTGCGCGGCGCGCCGGCCTTGCCGCCGATGACGACGTTTCGCTGGCGGCCCTGTGCCGCAGGACCGATATTGTATTTGTGCGGGACAACGGCTGCTGTCGGGTCATGCTTGATGGCGAAGACGTGTCCGATGTCATCCGCACCCCCGAGATCAGCGCCCTTACCTCCTTGATATCGGCAAGAAAACCGGTGCGCGACTGCCTGCTTGAGCTGCAACGACGGATGGGGAAGGACGGCGGGGTGATCCTGGAGGGGCGCGATATCGGCACCGTGGTCTTCCCGGATGCAGAGGTGAAATTCTTCCTTTCCGCCTCTGCCGAGGAGCGGGGGAGACGCCGCTATCTGGAGCTTACGGCAAAGGGGGAGACCGTCACCCTGGAGCAGACCGTCGCTGCCGTGATAAGGCGTGACGAGCAGGACGCAAGCCGGGAGCACGCTCCTTTGCGCTGCGCCGCTGATGCCATCGAGGTCGATTCGACCGGCCTGTCCATCGACGAAGTGCTTGCGCTCATGGAAGGGAAGGTCAGGGAAAGACAGAAATATTTTGCGGAGAAAAACGAGAAATGAAAGTCATACTCGCCAAGCAGGCCGGTTTTTGTTTCGGGGTGAAAAGGGCCACCCAGATGGCCTTCGAGGCTGCTGATAAGGGTGGCAAGACATATACCCTCGGCCCGATAATCCACTCTCCCCAGGTGGTGCAAAAGCTTGAGGAGATGGGGGTGAAGGCGCTCAAGGATATCTCCGGCATGGATGAAGGGACGATAATCATCCGTTCACACGGTGTCGCATCGGGAGAGCTGGAGGAGGCGATCCGCAAGGAGCTGGAGATAGTTGACGCCACCTGCCCGTTTGTCAAGAAGGCGCAGGAGCATGTGGAGAGCCTGTCCCAGGCCGGTTATGACGTGGTCGTGGTGGGAGATGCCGACCACCCCGAGGTGCAGGGGATAGTTTCCTACGCCTCAGGCAAAGTCTACGTGGTCGGTTCCGGGGAGGAAGCAGCCAAGCTCCCCAAGATGGCGAAGATCGGGGTCGTTGCCCAGACCACCCAGTCGTTCGAGAACCTGAAAAACGTGGTCGATGCGTGCCTCACCAAGGGTGGGGAGATCCGCGTCTTTCATACCATCTGCGATGCGACGGCCGTCCGTCAGGAGGAAGCCAAGGAACTGGCCGGCCGGGTTGACTGCATGATCGTGATCGGCGGCTACAACAGCGCCAACACCAAGCGCCTTGCCGAGGTCTGCACCGAACTGCAGCCGAAGACCTATCACATAGAAATGGCGCAGCAACTCAACCCGATCTGGTTCGAAGGGGTGGACAAGGTAGGAGTCACCGCGGGCGCATCCACGCCGAAGTGGCTCATCGATGAAGTCCTGGAACAGATAGAAAAGATTAATAAACATAAAAACCGTTGAATTTTTCAGCAGATGTGATAAATTATCTCGATTTTTATACGGAGAAATATTTCAGGGGGTAATGTTTTAATGGGAGACGACAAGAAAACATTCAAAAAGAAAGACATGCCGATCAGGCGGTTACATGATACGGATGAGGAGCTGGAGCAGGAAGAGCGGGGAGAGTTTGCCGCGCTTTATCAGGACAGCCTGCGCCAGCCCCAGGCCGGCGAAATCGTTAAGGGTGTGGTAGTGCAGATCGAGTCGGATTGCGTCCTTGTGGATGTGGGGTACAAGTCGGAAGGGTGCATCCGCATCAACGAATTCATGGACGAAAACGGCGAACTCACGGTCAAGATCGGCGATGAGGTCAACGTCTTCTTCGAGCGCGGTGAAAACATCCGCGGTCACATGGTCCTTTCCAAGAAGAAGGCGGACTCGCAGGTGGCTTGGGAATTCATAGCCGAGGCCGGCGGTGAAGGCGGCATCATCGAAGGAAAGATCACCGGCAAGGTGAAGGGTGGCTTGATCGTCGATGTCGGTGTCGAGGCCTTCCTTCCCGCTTCCCAGGTGGACATCAGACCCGGCGGCAATCTGGACAGATTCATCGGTGAAACCTACAAGTTCAGAATACTGAAGATGAACCGGAAACGGGGGAACATCGTTCTTTCCCGCCGGGTGCTTCTCGAAGAGGAGCGCGAACAGGCGAGAACAACCACCCTGGCCACCCTGGCCGAAGGCGACGTGATCGAGGGGGTCGTCAAGAACATCGCAGATTACGGTGCATTCGTAGATCTCGGCGGTGTCGACGGACTTCTCCACGTCACCGACATGTCCTGGGGGAGGCTGGGCCATCCTTCCGAGGCTGTGAAGGTCGGCGACACTATCAAGGTCAAGGTGCTGAAGTACGACCGCGAAAAAGGGAAAATTTCCCTCGGCCTCAAGCAGACCATGCCCGATCCCTGGCTGAACGTGGAAGCCAGATACCAGATCGGCGAAAGGGTGAGCGGCAGGGTCGTTAGTCTTGCGGACTACGGCGCATTCATCGCGCTGGAGGAAGGTGTGGAAGGGCTTGTGCATATCTCCGAGATGTCCTGGACCAAGCGTGTGCGTCACCCTTCCGAACTGCTCAATGTCGGCGACAATGTTGAATGCATGATTCTCGGCGTGGACACCTCCAACCGCCGTATTTCGCTCGGGCTGAAACAGACCGAGGTGAACCCCTGGACGATCATCGGCGAAAGGTATCCGGTCGGGACAAAGATAGAAGGACAGATCAAGAACATCACCGATTTCGGTGTCTTTATCGGCATCGAGGACGGTATCGACGGCCTTGTGCATGTTTCCGACATATCCTGGACCAAGCGGATAAAGCATCCGGGCGAGATTTTCAGCAAAGGGCAGACGGTCCAGGCCGTGGTTCTCAACATAGACGCGGAAAACGAGAGGCTTTCCCTCGGCATAAAGCAGCTTATGCCGGATCCCTGGAATGAAATCCCGAACAAGTACCGGCCCGGTACGCGCATCAAGGGAAAGGTGACGTCCATTACGGACTTCGGCGTGTTCATGGAGATCGAAGAAGGGATCGAGGGGCTCGTTCATATTTCAGAACTTTCCCAGGAAAAACTTGCCTCAACCAAGGACTTCGCCGCAATCGGCGACGAACTGGAGGCCGTGGTGCTCAACGTGGATACGGTCGAGAAGAAAATCGCCCTTTCCATCAAGTCCCTGCAGTCGGCAATCGACAAGGCCGAGCTGGCTTCTTACATGGGTTCGCAGGGTGAGGCCACATCGAACCTCGGCGAACTGTTGAAAGAGGGGCTGAAGAAAAGCGGGGATGAGCAGTAGCGACGGGCATTACCGGCGTGCTGTTCCTGATGATAATTTGATTGCAGCAAGAGGTGTTTGATGACTAAGAGTGAGTTGGTAGACAAACTGGTGGAAACAAACGTTATACTGACCCGCAAAGAATCAGAGGCGATAATCTCCATAGTCTTCGATTCCATGAGTGAAGCGCTGAAAAGCGGGGAAAAGGTGGAGATACGCGGCTTCGGCAGTTTCACTATCCGCGACCGCGAAGCGCGAGAGGCAAGAAACCCCAAGAGCGGCGAGATCGTCAAGATCGCTTCGAAAAAGACCCCTTTCTTCAAGACGGGCAAGGAACTGCGAGAAAGGGTGAACAATATCTAACTGCGGCGACGTCGTTTAAAGTCGCTGCATTAAGCGCCCGGGTGGCGGAATTGGTAGACGCAAGGGACTTAAAATCCCTCGTTCGCAAGGACGTACCGGTTCGATTCCGGTCCCGGGCACCACGTAAAAAGTTGAAAATATTGAAATATTTAAAGAGGACTATGTTCTATACATAGTCCTCTTTTTATTTTGACGCAGATATTGACGCAGGTGATGATAGTTGATGTTCACTGACGCAGGGTAGTGATGCAGCTACCATGCTAATCCCCATATGCTCTCCAGTGATTACATGCCACGATTAAGTACCACAACATCATAAGATCATTAGATGAATAGTCAACTTCCTATATTAGATGGTTAACGAGCAGCATTGACGCTTTATGGTGCTTGTAGGATCCAAAGAGCCATAGTACCACCAGCACCTTGAAGACCATAACGGCCGCCATGTCTCGAAGGCGGTTCATTCTCGTGTACTGAGGAGTAGAGTGCTTCTGTGATATGTGTCGGCAGATAGGTAGGGAGTAAGGAAGGCAGGAAAGCAAATTTCCGGTGCTATTTTCATTTTTATATGGATAGTGAGTAGAGTGACTAAATAATCAGAACCGAATTGCATTTATCACCTACCCCGGCTTACTCATTTCCTCCCAATCAAGACCTTCCTAATATCCTCTCTGATCAATCCTACCTCTCGATTCTGCTCCGCAAGGTTTCGCTTTTTTATGTGAAGAAGAAAAGGTACTGCCGGAAGTGGTAAACACCGCTGCCGACGGCACCAAGGCGGTCGCCTATACTGAGATCATCCCGGTCCTCATCGAGGCAATCAAGGAGCAGCAGAAAGAAATCGAGCAGCTCAAAAAACGGTTGTCGGAGATCGAATGATAAAGGAGAGAGAAAAGGGAGGACGGATTTTTCTCTTATGCAACGGAGCCTTCTCAAACTTGCCTTTGAGTTTTCAAATTGACAAAATAACCAAAATGGTTAATATTGGGACATGGAAAAGCGGACGCCCCATTACAGCCTGACCGAAATACAGGCTGAAGTCGCTAAGCGTGGGGTATTGGCGTTTACCCGGACTGCCCTCGACAACGGTCGCGCCATGGGGCTAAGCGTTCAGGAGATGGCGGAGGTGGTCTGCTCCATGACCCTGGCCAATTTCTATAAGTCCATGACCACCTACCACGATCATACCGCGTGGCAAGACGTCTACCACGCCATCATCTCCAGCAACAAGATCGCCTACATCAAGGTATCCAACCCGGAAGGGAGGGGGCCTGTTATCCAGTTCAAGGAAAAGTAGGGGAAGAGTATCATGAGCGAAATCATTCAATGCACGAGCTGCGGCTACAAGGGGATGGTGCGTGAGGAAAACCGCACCGAAACAATCACTTATGAGAGTGAGTCTGTCACTCTTACCGGCCTCTCCGGCTGGTTTTGTCCTTCATGCCAGGACGGCTGGTTTGACGACGCCGACCAGATCAGGTACGCCAAGGCGGGCGATGAACTGATCCACCGTGTCCGCGAGCGGGAAAGCAAGGAGCTGCGCCGCATCCGCAAGAAGCTGGGACTTACTCAGAAGGAAGCAGGCGCAATCTTTGGTGGCGGCGTCAACGCCTTCTCCCGCTACGAACGGGGCGAAATCGAGCCCAATACTTCCACCAGGAAACTTCTCCGCCTTCTCGAAAAGCACCCTGAACTTCTCAAGGAAGTGGTAAACAAGTAAACTGCGATTCCGATCCCGTGCAGCATGAAAAATCAAGGACCAGGCTGACGAGCGCCGGGTCCTTTTTTATTCTCCGGCGTCGATGACGCAGCAATTGACGGAGTTTCCGCGCTCGTGGTATGTTATCATCTTTTTGAGAGTTCCTGGTCCGCTTTCGGCATTCGTATAAATCCATGCCTCCCAACCTTTAGTCCCTTAGAAAAATTATTTGCATGTTTTTTGCGAAGAATTTTTCGTGAAGGGACTTATCCCGTCCATCGGGGTTAGAAATATCTCTTCGCCCCGATGTATTTCTTTGCGAAATAGTTCTCGTCAAGGTTGGAAATCTTGATGTCGTCACCCCGGCGCGGGGCGTGGACGAAGCGGCCATTCCCCACGTAGATCCCCACATGGTTTATCTCATCGCCGGAGGCACCGAAAAAGACCAGGTCGCCGTCCTTGAGGTCCGTTTTCCCCACGTTCTCCCCGACCTTGAACTGCTCCCTGGAAGTACGCGGGATATTGACCCCGCACAGGTTGTAAACCGCACGGACAAAGCCGCTGCAATCCATGCCCTCCACCACCGTATCCCCTCCCCAGCGATAGGGGATGCCGACAAAGCGTTCGGCGGTGCGCGCCGCAATGTCCCCCATGTCGCTGCGCCCTTTGCTGCCGCCCGTCGGGACGGCATCGCCGCCGTGCGGCTCGCTTCTTTTCTTCGGGACCGCAGGGGAAAGCTTCCTCAGGGACGGCTCCGGCGCCTTTTCCCAGGCCGGCTCTCTCTTATTCACCGCCACCTTCTGCGGCGGGGCGATGAAATAAGAACCGATCATCCTGTCGGCAACGAGCCGCTGCGCAGCCTTCTTCGCCTTTTCCCTGCTCTCGAAGTCGCCGAAGCGCACGGCATAGACCCCGTTGTCCTTCCTGAAATAAAAGGCCTCTATCCCCTTTTTCTGCAACTTGTTGCTGAGGCGTTCGGCGTTTTTCACCTCGGAAAAGGCGCCGACCTGAATGGCGAAGCCGACCCTGCTGATGCCGGTGGAAGTCGCAGCGCAGCCGGTGGCGGTCAATACGACCGTGACCCAGAAAAGAATCAGAAACAACACTCGACAAATCATGAACAAGAACTCCGAAGCTTTATACTGTCTTCACTGATACAACTTGGCCGCCGGGAAAACTATCGACCTCGCGGACAAGTTACACATCCTTCACTTCCCTGCGGACCCCCATGAGATAGGCGACGATGAACTCTTCCAGGTCGCCGTCCAGTACCGCGTCCGGGTTACCGCTCTCCACACCGGTGCGCAGGTCCTTCACCATCTTGTAAGGATGGAGCACATAGGAGCGGATCTGGCTTCCCCAGCCGATCTCCTTCTTCTCGCCGGCGATCTCCGCAGCCTGCGACTCCCGCTCCTGGAGTTCACGCTCGTAGAGTTTGGCGCGCAAGACCCGCATGGCAGTGGCCTTGTTCATGTGCTGGCTCCGCTCGGTCTGGCAGGCGACGACGATCCCGCTCGGGATGTGGGTTATCCTGATGGCCGAGTCGGTGGTATTGACGTGCTGCCCCCCAGCGCCGCTGGAACGGTAGGTGTCCACTCGCAGATCCGCCTCATTGATCTTCACCTCGATATCGTCCTCTATCTCGGGAAAGACAAAAACCGAGGCAAACGAGGTGTGGCGCCTGGCGTTGCTGTCAAAGGGGGAAATGCGCACCAGCCGGTGAATGCCCGCTTCGGCCTTGAGATATCCGTAACCGTACTCGCCGCTCACGGAAAAGGTCACCCCCTTCACCCCGGCCTCGTCCCCCGCCTGATAATCGGTGATATCCGTCTTCCACCCTTTCCGTTCACAGTAGCGGAGATACATACGCAGGAGCATCTCGGCCCAGTCCTGGGACTCGGTGCCCCCCGCCCCGGAATTTATGGAGACGAAACAGGAGCTGGCGTCATGGGGGCCGGAGAGCATCTTCTGGAACTCGGCGTGCGAGACCCCCTTCTCCAGCTCATCGTTCAGCCCATGCACCTCTGCCAGGGTAGCCTCGTCTTCGGCCTCGCTCCCGAGCTCGATGAGCACCCGGATATCGTCCACCTGCCGGTTGAGCCGGTCCCAGGAGGAGAGGGTCTTTTCCATGACGGTGCGCTCCCTGAGCACCTTCTGGGCCCGGTCGTTGTCATCCCAGAAACCGGAAGCGGCGATTTGCGACTCCATCTCCTGGATATCTTCCCTCAGGCTGTCTATGTCAAAGAGACCCCCGGAGCTTGTTGATCCGCTCGGCCATCGCCTCGACCCTTGCAACTTCTTCTCTGAACATCATCTAGCTCCTTTTTTATCGTGACAGGTGAATAAGCCATTCACGCTTTTCTGTTTTTTCTGAAGATCTGCACAACGATGCCGAACGACATCAGCAGACAGAACCAGGCAAAAAAATCGCCGTAGCGGTCATAGATGGTATTCCCCTCGCCGTAGCGCACCTCGCCGGTGAGAAACGTCTCCTCGAAGAGCGGCGTCATGCCGCGGATATGACCCTTGCTGTCGATAATCGACGATATGCCGGTATTGGCCGCGCGCACCAGGGGAACGCGATTCTCCACCGCGCGGAACACGGTCATGGAGAGGTGCTGATACGGCGCAGACGACCTGCCGAACCAGGCGTCGTTGGTGATGCTTACGAGCAGACGGCTCCCGGCCCGGACGTAATCCCTGGCCAGTTCTGGAAATATCCCCTCGAAGCATACCAGGACGCCGATCTCCCCCTTGCCGGTGTTGAGCGGCATAACCTTCGTCCCCGCCGAAAAATCACCGATGCCGGCTACGAGCTTGTTGACGAAGGGGAGGAGTTTTTGCAGCGGCACATACTCGCCAAAGGGGACCAGGTGCATCTTGTCGCTCCGGCCGAGGACCGCGCCGGTCGGCGAAAGGAGAAAGGCACTGTTCAGGTACCTGATCCGGTCACCTTCCTTTTCATAGGCAGGGCTCCCGACAACGAGGCAGCTCTTCAGTTCGGCCGCCAGGGCCTTCACCCGCGCCGCGTATTTGTCCTCGCTCTGAAAGTAGAACGGCAGTGCGCTCTCCGGCCAGATAACGAGATTGCCGCCGGTGGCGCACGCCTTGCGGGAAAGCTTTTCATAAATGCCGACCGTCTTCTCCTGGAAGGAGGGGTCCCACTTCACGTCCTGGGGGATGTTTCCCTGCACGAGTACTACCTTGACCGGCTCGCCGAGATCGCTCTTGTTGAGCCGGTAAAAGCCGTAACCCAGGGTAAGCGCCATGAGGATGAAGAGCGCGGCCGCGCTTTTCGTCGGATATGCGGCCGGTTCCTTTCTGACGCCCCCCCTGATGATCTGGAAAAGGACGACGTTCGTCAGGGCGATGAGGAAGCTGATGCCGTAGACGCCGGTAATGTCGGCGATCTGGATGAGCGGCAGGGTCCTGTACTGGGAATGACCGAGGCTCGCCCAGGGAAAACCAGTGAGGATAAAGGCCCTGACCAGCTCGAACCCCACCCAGAGGAACGGAAAGGAAAAGAGAGGCGAGATCCCCTTCTCCTCCCCTCGCCGGACCAGGTAGGAGATGATGCCGACGTAAAGTGCAAGGTAGGCCGCAAGGAGCAGGAAGAGACAGAAGCTGACCAGGAAAGGGAGCTTTCCGTAGGTGGTCATTACGATGTTGATCCAGTAGAGGATGCCGCAGTATGCGGTCAGGCCACAGGTAAATCCGAGACGGAAGGCGTTGCGCGGGCTCTTTTTGCTAACTGCCAGGAAGAGAGGGACGAAGGCCAGCCAGGCGAAGACGGCAATGCCGGGCTTGGGAAAGGATAAAGCCAGCAGGATACCTGAGATGACCGCCAGCAGGTAGTCACGCCGGGGAACTGCGTTGTAGTCGGGCATTTTGAATCTGCTATAATCCACTAATCTTCAGTCTCCTCAACCATTGTGTTCTTCTTTACGATCCTCACCTTGCTGATGCGCCGTTCATCGGCCCCCAGAACGGTCATGTGGATGGACCCGTTGTCAACCTCCTCGCCGGTTGCGGGGATCCGGCCGATGAGATGGAATATCAACCCACCCACCGTATCGAACTTTTCCCGTTCCACCTCGATGCCGAAATGCTCTTCCAGCTCTTCGATCGGCAACCTGGCATCGACGATGACCGAGCCGTCCGGCTCCACTACCAGCCAATCCTCTTCCAAGTCGTATTCGTCCTGGATATCTCCTACGATCTGCTCCAGCAGGTCCTCGATGGTCACCAGGCCGGACGTGCCGCCGTACTCATCGATGACTATGGCAATGTGCACCCGCTTTTTCTTGAATTCGTGGAGGAGTTCCTCCAGGTTCTTGCTCTCTGGGATGAAGTAGGGCGCACGGACGATCTTCTTCAACACGATGTTCGATGCGTCGGTGCCCCAATATTTCAGCAGGTCTTTTGCGTAAATGAGGCCGATGATATTGTCGATGGTCCCGTCGTAGACCGGAATGCGCGAATGGCCGCAGGCGATGACCGAGTTGAGCACCTCCCTCACCCCGGCATCAACACTGACACATGCCATGTCGATGCGCGGCACCATGATCTCGCGGACCACGGTATCGCCCAGAGCAAAGATGGAGCGGATCATCTGGTTCTCTTCTTCGTTGATCAGCCCCTCTTCCTCGCCGGCGTCCATCAACTCCTGGATTTCTTCTTCGGTTACCCGCTTTCGACCCAGGACAAACCGGCTGACCAAGTCGAGCAGACCGGGACTCTTCTTTCCATTCTCCCCTTCCAAGGGCACCATTCCTCCATTATCCCATTAAATTGTCGCAGAGTTCAATAACAGCGCCGTCAGCCGGCAAACTTGAAGATGAGCAGCATTGCCAGGGTTATCCCGGTCCCCGTCAACGCCCCGAACACCACCTCGCGCATGGTGTGGATATTCAGCAGGAGACGGGAATGACTGACCATGACCGCCAGGGCAATGGTCAGAAGGGAGATCATCGGGTCCTGGGTGTTCAGCGAAACAGAGGTGGCAATGGAGAACGCCACAGCCGCATGGCCGCTGGGAAGCCCACCCTGGAGTGGCGTCCCCTTGCCTGTTCGGGTCTTGAGAATGATGACGACGATCACCACCATGAGGATCGAGACCAGGGTCCCCATCTCCGTAGGCGTTCCTATCATGCCGAGCACCTCCTTGTAAATAGGGAAAATGTACCGGGAGAGTATCAGGTATCCCATGACCGCGGTGCCGATGGCCGCCACCAGCACCGCACCGGCTGCGGTATCCTTGGCGATCTTGGCCAGTGGATGGTAGCCCGGGGAAACCAGGTCGACCACCACCTCTACGGCGGTGTTCATCAGCTCGGCGAAGAGCACGAAAGATACCGACAGGGCCAGGAGGATGAACTCCAGCGCGGATATGTGCAGAAACAGGGTGGCAATCAACAGAAGCAGCGCCGCCAGAAAGTGGTTGCGCATGTGCTTCTGGGTCCTGGCCGTATAGAGGATACCTTCTATGGCACAGTTGGCCGAATCTATGAAGCGCGTCGGTTTCAAATGGTTTCCCGTATATCCGTCTTCGCAGTTACGGCCCTGAGGCCCTGTTCTACACAAGCCCTTCCCGCTCCAGCATCCCGAAAATCTCCCGCTCCTTGGCCTCCATCCGCATCGCCTCGGACTCGCCACTCCGCTCGTGGTCATACCCGGTTATGTGGAGGATGCCGTGCAACAACAGGAAAGAGAGCCGGGCAAAGAAGGGTATCCCTCCTTCTTCAGCCTCCCGGGCCGCGGTATCGGCCGAGATGATCACATCACCGAGCATGCCCGGGTTCAGCTCGCCGAAAAGCCCTTCCTGCATGGCAAACGAGATGACGTTGGTCGGCTTGTCCCGCTCCAGGTACTCCCTGTTCAGGCGGCGGATGCTCCGGTCGCCGACGATGGTGAGTGACAGTTCGGCGTCAGGACATCCCAAGGCGCTTAAGATCCTCTCCGCCACCTTTCTTAATCTCTTCGATTCGATCGGCCGGCGCCTTTGCCGGTTCGCTATCGCTATCTTCAAGGTTCTTCTTCCCTCCGCTCCCCTTGTCCTTGAAAACAGGTTCTGGGTAGTCTATGCGCTGATGATAGATGCCGGCAAGTATCCGGTTGAAACTCTTGGCGATTTCGTGGAGATTTTTCAGGGTCAGCTCGCACTCGTCCAACTGGCCGTCGATGAAGATGTTGTTGATGATCTTCTGCACCATCCCCTGGATGCGGGCAGGGGTCGGATCGGTCAGGGTCCTGGAGGCCGCCTCGACGCAGTCGGCCAAGAGAACCAGCCCCGCTTCACGGGTCTGCGGCTTGGGACCGGGATAACGGTAATCCTTCTCTTCCACCGCCTGCCCGTCGGAGGCCATAAGCCCCTTGGCCTTCTGATAGAAAAACGTGATGAGCGACGTGCCGTGGGACTGGCGGATGATGTCCATTATCGGCTGGCCGAGGCGGTTCTCCCTGGCCAGTTCCACCCCCTCCTTGACATGGGAGATGAGGATCAGGGCGCTCATGCTCGGAGAGAGCTTGTCGTGGCGGTTTTCGCCACAGCCGACGTTCTCGATGAAGTAGAGGGGCTTGCTGATCTTCCCCACGTCATGGTAATAGGCCGCCACCCTTGCCAGCAAGGGATTGGCGCTGATCGCCTCGGCACCGGCCTCGACCAGGTTTCCAACTACCACGCTGTGGTGGTAGGTGCCGGGCGCCCGGATCATGAGCTCCCGGAGGATGGGGGTATTGAGGTTGGCCAGTTCCAGAAGCTTGATGTCGGTGGTATAGTGGAACAGGGTTTCGATCAAGGGAATGGTGCCGGTGGCGTAGGCGGCGGTTATCATCCCCCCCGCCAGTGCAAAAACCAGGCAGTAAACGGTCTGCATGGTAAAGGCGTTGTCGCTGAAAAACTGGAAAGAGACCGCCAGGGCGGCATTCACCACGCTGACTTTCATGCCGGCCGTATATATGGCCCCTCTCTCCTTGCACTGCCGGACGCCGTGGGCGCCGACGATTCCCCCCAAAAGGGCGTACACCACCACCTGGAGGCTGTTGTTGAACATGATCCCCAGGAGCGGCGCGCAAACGGCGCAATAAACGAGGGCCACCTCGGAGTTGATAATGATGCGCACGATGATGGCGCTGGCTGCAAAGGGGATAAGATAGCAGTAGTCTGCCGTGTCGATGTAGGGGAAAAGTCCCCCCATGGCCGTAGATACGGCGAAGGCTATCTTCAGCAGCAGGAAGTTGCCCATGGTCAGCAGGGTGAGGAGCAGGATGTCCTTGTTGGAAGGGTTGAATTTACGGATGTTTTTGCGGGCAAAACGGTACGGGAAGTAGAAGAGAACCAGCACCAGCCCCATAATGCCGATCCCCATGAACAACCGGTTGATGCCGCTGGACTCGAAGATATTCGCCAGCTTCACCGCCTGTTCCTGGGTGATCCGCTCTCCCACCCGGACGATCATCTCCCCCCGCTTCAATTGAAACAGCACCGGCCGCACGGAAGCCTTCGCGTCATGCCTCAATTGATCGGTCGCCTCATGGTCGAAGGTGAGGCTTGGGGTAATGAGCCTGGCCAGCACCCCTTTTATGACCGCCATATCGTGCGGGGTGGCGGCTATGGCGAGCTTCATCCCGGCAAGCTCCTTCCGTACCTCGGCCAGATCCATGTAGAGGGAGTAATCGCCGGCAGCTACCTCACGTTTTGTCTCCAGGTCGGTAACGAGCAGGCCATGGTTCCGGTCTGCCAAAAATTCCTTCTTATCCGCAACTATCTTCTGTCGGTACAGTGCTGCGGTCACCCGGCTTATCTCGGCCAACAGCACCTGGTCAGACTTTATCCTGGCAAGGGTTGCCGCCTCCGCTGCCGAAAGGTTCAACAGCAAAGCGCTGTCGAGATTCCGTCTGAGGGTCTCGCCGGACATCGCCATGTCCCCTTCACGCGCCTCGCGGACCAGTGACATCGCCTTCTCGAAACGCCGGCTAACGTCGAGCGGGGCGCTGGCGTTGAAATTATAGACAAAGGGAGCGGCGGCGCCGGCCTCGGAACGCTTCTTGTCGGTAAGGGGGCGATCCTCCAGCAGATAGTCCTGAGTGGCCCTGATATCGGACGTTGCGATATCGCCGGCTCTATATTTGATGACGTTGAACTGACTGCTTGGAATGATCAGCAGGGTTAGGAAAAGCGCGGTAATGAAGAGGAGAATGAAGCGGTTCCGTTTTTCGTGCTTCGCACTGGAAAACCTCTCCAGTAACGAGTCGAGGCAGGTCTCACCTAGCAATACGAGCGAACCTTTGGTCTTTTTTTCGATATCGCCGATTTCGGATGGCATGCTGAGCGTTATTCCCGTAATCGGCACTCGGCCTGTTTCAGGTCGAGCGACGACAGCCTTGTTACAGTTAGTTTACCCATTGGAAACACAACCTTTTCCATTTGCGATGCCTTGGTGCAAACAGGTCACAGGCAAGCGTTTAATATATCCCTATCCCCGCATACTGTCAACTCAAACCATTTTTCCGCGTTAACGAACATTTACAAAACTGCTTCCATTTATGTAAAAGTGTGATATATATTTTGGTTTGATATTACAGGCAACGATGCCTGTCCACTACTCAATGATCAGGGGGAACAATGAGCCAGATTACAGATGTGTACGCCAGGGAGATCCTCGATTCGCGGGGCAATCCGACACTCGAAGTGGAAGTCTTTCTCGAATCGGGAGCCATGGGTAGGGCGGCGGTACCTTCCGGGGCTTCGACGGGGGAACGGGAAGCACTTGAACTGCGCGACGGCGACAAGGGACGCTATCTCGGCAAGGGAGTGCTGAAGGCTGTTGCCAACGTCAATGACATCATCGCCGACGAGGTTATCGGCATGGAAGCAACCGACCAGGTCGGGATCGACAAAAAGATGCTCGATCTGGACGGCACTGAATACAAGAGCAAACTGGGAGCCAACGCCATTCTCGGCGTCTCCCTGGCCGTTGCCAAGGCCGCAGCCGAAGAAGTCGGTCTTTCCCTTTACCAGTATATCGGCGGATCGAACGCCAAGGAGCTGCCACTGCCGATGATGAATATCTTGAACGGCGGCGCCCATGCAGACAACAACGTGGATATCCAGGAATTCATGATCATGCCTGCCGGGGCTAAAAACTTCGCCGAGGCGCTCCGCATGGGCGCTGAAATCTTCCATGCCCTGAAAAGCGTGCTCAAGGCCAAGGGTTACAATACCTCCGTCGGCGACGAGGGCGGCTTTGCACCGAACCTGAAGTCCAACGAAGAGGCACTGGAAGTAATCATGGAAGCGATCACCAAGGCCGGCTTCAAGCCTGGCGAAGATGTGCTGCTCGCCCTTGACGTGGCATCATCCGAACTCTTCGAGAACGGCGTCTATACACTGGAGAACGAGGCCGAACAGAAGAAAACTCCGGCACAGATGGTAGATTTCTACGAGAACCTGGTCAACAAGTACCCGATCATCTCCATAGAGGACGGCATGGCAGAAAACGACTGGGACGGGTGGAAGCTTCTGACCGACCGACTCGGCAAGCGGATCCAGATCGTCGGCGACGACCTCTTCGTTACCAACCCGAAGATCCTCAAGGAAGGGATCGCCAAGGGGATCGCCAACTCGATCCTTATCAAGCTCAACCAGATCGGCACCCTGACCGAAACCCTGGACGCCATAGAAATGGCCAAGCGGGCCGGCTACACCACGGTCATCTCGCACCGTTCCGGCGAAACAGAGGACACCACCCTTGCCGACCTTTCCGTGGCGGTCAATGCCGGTCAGATCAAGACCGGTTCCCTCTGCCGCACAGACCGCGTCTGCAAGTACAACCAGCTGCTGCGCATCGAGGACGAGCTGGACACCGTGGCCCTGTTCAGGGGGAAAGAGGTTTTTTACAACCTCAAGAAATAGACACGCCAAGGCAATAAGGGGCATCATCCGAGAGCGGGTGGCAGCATCGACACGATGCGGCCACCCGCTTTTTTGGTTTCGCTTACGGCTGCCGGGGCTTCGGGAGTGAGTGACAGAACCGGAGCGGCGAGCGGACACCCGCCAGAGGTTGAAAGAAAGCACCTTAGTCTGTGAGCGAATATTCAAACGATTACATTTAGAGACGTTGCAAGGTCCGCAGCTTCGGCGACCGAACGAACGGACGAAGTCGCGGCAGCCGTCCGGGGATGGAACCTTTATTTGCCAGTAAAATCCGGAAATTGCGGCAGTAGGATTCAGGCTGCAGAGCCGCTCCAGAACATGGATTGCAGGGGGGATCGTTTTGACATAAACCCATGGGAAGCGTATTATAAAATCAAAAGAAAGAGTTCTCTGAAAAATCGGAAAGTGGCGCTGCGTGAGACGACGCTGAATAAGCTGTTCATATTTCATCCGCCAGGAGCGTAAAAACCTCATGAAAAAGGGGAAATAAAGCAGTGGACGGTTATATGGCCCTGCAAGGAGCATGTAGTCGAAAGCCGCAGAGTTTCCACCGGCGGATTTGAATAAAGAGCCCCGATGCAACGCCATGACAAACAAAAAGCCCGGAAGATGTAAACTTCCGGGCTTTTTCAGTTTATCCTTCGCACCCCGTGCAGAGCGGCTCTTTCCCCCCGCGGATGAGGATCATCCCCAGCATCACATCAGCCACCGTGCTGGTAATAAGCCCGATCGGGATCATGACGACAACCGCGAAGCAGACGCCGGTGGCTATCGTCAGGTAACAGAAGGGCTTGAGCCTGCCGTGGAGCCCGGCCGGCAGACGGAGCAACCTGTAGCCGAAGACGGCCTGGACGATGCCGAGCCCAACGATGAGGAACAGGGACAACATCCCTTCCGCCTCCCGGAGACTCTGGACAAGGAGGCCGAGCATGCTGAAGACGGTCAGGACGATACTGGTCCAGACCTGGATATGGATGAGGGTGTCCGTATCGTGGAAGCCATGACGGCTGTTGATGAATTCCTTGAGTGCCAGCAGGATGTAGACGAAAAGGAGCGTCGTGGCCACCATCAGGATGGTCTGGAGTGCCTGCGCCCCGTAATCGCCCTGCGTACCCAGAATGATAGACAGGAGAAAGAGAGGAACGGTGATGACGGCGTTGACGAAGGCAAGCCGACCCGCCCGTATGAACTGCTCAGGTGTCAAGTTATCACTCCTCATCCTCTGGAAAGGGCCGGTAGCTGACATCGAGAACCGTAAAGGTAGCAGCGCCGGCCGGCCGGCGCACCACCACCTCGTCCCCATCCTGTTTACCGAGGAGGGCGCGTCCCACCGGCGAGTCCATGCTGATGAATCCCCTGGCCACATCGAATTCATCGGGCCCCACTATCCGGTATACCACCTCATCGCCATCTTCGGTTTCCAGGCGCACCCAGGCGCCAAAAAATATCTTCCCCTGCCGCTCAGGTTGACTATCCACCACGGTCAGCGCGTCGAGCCGCTTGACGAGAAAGCGGACCCGGCGGTCGATCTCGCGCAGCCGCTTCTTGCCGTAAATATACTCCGCGTTCTCCGAGCGGTCACCCTCCGCAGCAGCATCCGAGACGGCCTGCGTCACGCGGGGGCGCTCCACCTTCCAGAGGTAATCCAGTTCGTCGCGCAGCCGTTTTGCCCCTTCAGGGGTTATGTAGTTGGATCGAGGTTCTTCTGAGCTCGTTTTTTTCATCAGGATACCTTCCACAGCGGTTGAAGACGGACGGTCTTCCGGCAGTGCATTTTCAAGGTTATTACAGATTTAATTCAAGTTTTTTTTCAATAGGTACGATAGAGGAATCATACGCTTACGGACTTACATGCTTGTCGAGGAGATAACATGAAGGTAATGGTGCGCTATGACGACGAAAGCTATGACATTGTTGAAGATTATTGCCTTGAATACCTTATTCGTACGGGCAACATCACTGAATTCTGCCGCACGGACAGATGGGTAAAAGCCGACAGCCTCAAATATGACGTCTGTCGGTGTGGCGAAATGCGGATGGCAAAACAGTCGAACGGCGATAATTGACCGCCACCAACCACTTTCGTCATTACTCCGGCAGTTCCGAGTCACTCGATAATCACATAATCGGCATCGTCAATGGTGACCTTTTCTCTTGTCAGCTCGGGAAATTCCGGAAGGATGACCTTACATGTGAGACGCGAGGACTGCTCCATCTCAGCAGGCATCCCCCTTTTCAGCGCATGGCCCGCACCGGCAAGAACCACCATGGTCTCCCCGACATGCTTCCCGAAATAACCGATGATGTGCGAGGCCATTGCGGCGTTCCACAATTTCTGGGCTTCACAGAAATGGACGAAGGATTTCTCGTCCCTGGTGTGGGTTGCATAGGCGCGTCTTATGAACGCCATGTAGGCTGCATCCACATTGCAGGTGATGCCGGGCGGCACTTTTTGCAACTCCTTGCGCGAAAGCGATGCGAATCCCTGACGCGCCACTTTCCGGGGAATGCTCTGATCAACATTCAGACCTATGAGCGGAATGCCGTGATCGCGGGCATAGAGGAAGATTCCGCTGTACAACGGCCACGGCATCCGCCAGTTGTCGTAATAGAGCCGGATAAAAGCCGTTTGGTCCATTTTGCCCGCAACCCAGCGGTCAAGCTGCCGCTGATTGTCGGCGGTGAACATCTCCGCCCCTATCGCCAGCGGTCTGCCGGCTTGATGGAAGGCTGCGATGACGTCAAGCTGCAACCGGTGATCCTCGGGGCTGTCGTGGTTTTCGCCGATGACCACCACCTGGACCCCTTTGATCTCGTCCATCATCCGGCTGAAACTGATGATCTTCCCGTCACTGACCCTGAGTACCGACCGTTCGGCACGACAT
>DAIEGL010000086.1 GCA_027356255.1 Geobacter sp.
GGTTCGGATTGCACCTCGAACCTCCCCCGGTGCTCGCTGATGATGAAGTTGGAGATATAGAGCCCGAGACCGCTCCCCCCGCTGTCGATGCGGGTGGAGAAGAACGGTTCGTAGATCCTTTCCAGATTTTCCGGCGGTATCCCTTCCCCCTTGTCCTCCACTGAAATGAGCACTTCACCGGCTTTCCGGTCGAGGAGCGTGGCGAGATTGACGATCCCGTTCCCGTTGGGCATGGCCTGGATGGCGTTGAGGAGCAGGTTGATGACCACCTGTTCGAGCTGGTGCCGGTTGCCGGTGATGAGCGGCAGGTCCGGAGCCGGTTCAGCGGCTATGGAAAGATTGCCGTGACGACCGTGGGCGCGGATGACCGCCAGGGCGTCGTTTATGACCTGGTTCACGTCCACGTCGGACTGGAACTCGTTCCGGTCGCCGATGCTGTAGGCCCTGAGGTTTTTTATTACCCTTTCTATCCTCTCCGTGTTGCGGATGATGTTCGTCCCGCTCCTGGCGATTTCCTCCCCGGCCATGCTGAACGGTATGCCACCGATGCTGAAATCCCCTTCCTCCCTGGCAACACCTTCCAGAACGGGGAGCGCGTCCTTCCAGGCCCTGTTCATGTACTGCCCCGCAAGCCTTATGGCGCCGTTCGGGTTGTTGATTTCGTGCGCCATGCTCGACACGAGGAGGCCCAGCGACGTCATCCGGTTCGTCTGGATGAGCTTGGCCATGAGCTGTTTTCTTTCCTCCCGTACTTCGAGTTTCATGGCGTTGAACAATTCCTCCTGCAAGCGCCGGTTTTCGGCCTCGCGGGTCTCAAGCGAAGCAGCCAGCTCATTGATCGCCATGGCGGCCTGTCCCGGCTCGTCGTCTGACTCGGTAGCGATCCGCACCGAATAGTCCCCCATCCCGATCGTTTTCACCCCCTCCATCAGCGCGTTGAAAGAACGCGTCGCCTTCTTCAGCGCCAGGTAACCGATGGATATAACCATCAGCCAGAAGAAGAGGGCCATTGTCGCGGAATATACGACCATCTCGCGGGTCTTTCTGGGCAGCTCGCTGGAATTGAGGTCCAGCCGGACCGTGCCCAGGGGCTTCTTGGATGCGACGGGGGTGCCCATCAGCGCCGATTCGGTGGAGACCGGCAGGTTACCCGCATCGACCGTGACCGTTACGCTGAGCGTGTTCTTCGGCTCGATTTTTTCCTTCTTTTTCAGTTCGACAAGGCCCCTGCCGTCGTAATTCGTGATGACTATGCCGACCACGTCCGGTTTCTGTGCGGTTTCAGCCGCAAGCCGCTCCAGGGTTCCCTTGTCTTCGGCATACAGCGGAAGACGGATGCTGTTTGCGAGGAGCGACGCCAGAAGGAGTGTCTTTTCGGATGCTTGCAGACGGTACGAGCGGAGTTCATGCTGAACGAACAGCGCGACGAAGATGGACGTGATAACGGCGGTGATGATGGTGAAGACGGCGAAGAGTCTGAAACGGAAGCTTTTATTGAGTTTCTGGAGTCGTCTCACGAGGGACATGGTTTGCTCCACGGATAGATTGTTACAGGTCGATTAGTCCGGAAAACCTTAACAGCAATAGCACGCACCCTCAGTGCCTAAAGAAAGATCAGATTTTGATCAGATTTTATCCGAAGTTAATCCGCGTGAAACGGTTTTAGGTTTTCACAAAGAGTGAAGGTACAAGGAAACTTGATCGTCGATAAGGGAAGCGATTATTGGTTATAGTTCATTTGGACTGTGAAGGCAATAGATTGCGTGATTGGTAGGCTTTTATACTGCAAATCCTGGCGGATGAAACGCTCCAGGACGGCGTCGAAGAACCCCTTGCGGCAGTCCACGTCGTTGATGGCGCCGTTTTTCAGGAGGGTGAAGTAGCGGCAGCCGCCGAAGCAGAGGGGAAGGTAGGCGCAGTCGAGGCATTCGTCGTTCTGCCAGACGGCCAGGTTGTGGGAGGCAGCGTAGTCCCCGACCCCGTCCGCCAGTGTGCCGACGGAGAGCTCTGGCCATCCCATGAAGGCGGGGCATTTGTAGAGGGTGCCGTCGTGGTTGACGACCAGGTCGTTCTCGAACTCTATGGCGCAGGCCGCCTGGGTCGGTTTCGGGGCCTTGAAGCCCCGTTTCAGGATCTCCTCCCGCAGGAACGGTGCCGCCTCGGTCACCCACGGCTCGCTCCCGGAGGTGCAGCAGGCGGAGGTGTCGGCGGACCCAATCCCGGACTTGGGCATGATCGGGGCGAACTGGACCTCGCCGAGCCGGTCGGGGGCGATCCCCTCGGCAATGAGATGGTCGAGCATCAGCGGAAAATCCCGGCAATTTTCGCGGCCGAAGTTTCCCCCCACCTGGAGGTCGATTAGATCGAAGACCCCTTTGGCGTTGGCGACGATGGTGTCGTAGCTCCCCTTGCCGGAAACGAAGGGGCGCTGGCGGTCATGGATCTCGCGGGGGCCGTCGAGGGTGACGATGGCGCCGGTGAGCCCCAGGGGGATAAGCTCCTCCACAACGGAGCGGGTGAGGAGGGTGCCGTTGGTGGTCAGGACGAAGGAGAACTGCACCCCTTTCCCGGCGGCCGCGTCCCGAAGGGGAAGGGCGATCTCCCGGATGAGGGGGAGCGAGAGGAGCGGCTCGCCGCCGTAGAAGCCGAGTTTCACGTCGCGGTCGCGGCCGATCTGTTCCCGAATCACGTAATCGACCAGGAGGCGGGCCGTGGCCGGGGTCATGTAATGGCGCCCCCGGAACCGGTACTCGAAGCAGTAGGGACAGGCCAGGTTGCAGTCCAGGTTCATGACCACCTTGGCGTAGAACCTTGTGCTACGGGCGTTGGCCCTCTTGACCAGGGAATTCATGGCCTCACGCTCGGCTGCGGGGTCGTCGATGAGGATCTCCAGGCGGCGCAGGGCCGCTTGCTCTTTTTCTCCCAAGGTCCCTTCCCGCGCCGCATCTAGCATGGCTGCGGAGAGGCAGACCATCGATCCCTTGCGGGTTGAGTAGAGGAGAAATGAGCCGGGCCGGTCGGTGTCAGGATAGAGCTTAAGGTAGCGGGAGAGGGGCATGGGGAGCCTCCAAGTAAAGAGGGGAGCCCGGCCCCCCTCTTTGTAGTTCGATGCTATACTTTGTCAGATATCTTCAGGTCCGATTGGCTCCCCCGCTTGAACAGCAAGCATTTACTTCCTCTTGGTCTGAGCGTCCCTCATCCAAAACTTCCAGTTCCATCTCCTGTTCCGTCGTTTCCATAGCGCCTCCTTCTTTGTTGAAATCACCCGGTACGGGTTGTTAAAACCACTTAACTCGACATTGTCGGTCAGCCGTGCTATAAGAATTAGCGAATGATTAATGAGTGTTATCGGTGAGCATGCCGATTTCTTGAGGGCTTTTTGTATTTTCTCCGCTTCCGCATATTGATCTTACTCGTCGTCCTCTGGATCGCGGGCGTTTCGCCGGGCAATGCCGGTGCGAGCGAGGAAGATCAGACCCTATCCCTCTTCTCCGGCGAGAACCAGCCGCTAGTTTCTACTGGTCGCACCCCCCGCCCCGTTTCAAGCATCGCCGAAAACGTCACCGTTGTCACCGCCGAGCAGATCGCCCTTTTAAACGCCCATACCCTGGCCGATGTGTTGAATACCGTTCCGGGTATCCAACTGGAACACAACCGCACCCCCGGCTCTTTTACCGATTTTTACATCCAGGGGGCGATGTCAGGACAGTCCCATCTTCTGGTTTTGATCGACGGCATCCAGCAGAACAACTTCATCCAGGGGATGGCCGACCCTGGGCTGATCCCGGTGCAGCAGATCGAGCGGATCGAGATCGTCAAGGGGGCCGCATCGGCCGCCTGGGGACCCGCCCTTGGGGGCGTGGTCAATGTCATTACCAAACAGCCGGATGGGGAGCGAGCCTTCGGCGGTAGCGCTTCCGCCTCCATCGGAGAGCACTTCACCACCAACCCGAAAGGGGAGGTGAGCGGAGTAGTCGGGAGGCTCGGCTACTATCTCTCCGGCGGCAACCTCCATTCCGACGGCCTCCTCCCCAATAACGGCATAAACCAGAACAACGGCTACCTCAAGCTGACCTACGATCTTGCTACCAGGGGGAACCTCACCTTCGGGGCCAGCATCCGCGACAGCTCCCAGGGGATAGAGGAGGCGTGGATTCCGTCTTGGCAGATAACGGCCCACGACAACAGAAATGCCACCTTCGGCTACTCTTTCCTGACCCTCATTCAGCCCCTGGCCGATCGCCTCACCCTGGAGATGACGGCTCGCGGCAGTTACCGCGATGAGGAAACCTTCTGGGGGGAGCTGGCCACCGGAGGGGTAAAGCCGGACGAAATAACACCTCAACGTGAGTCGGCCTGGGGCGGGGGGGCCAAGCTCTCCTGGGGAGACAGTCTGACCGGGGTCGTCACCGGCATCGATTACGACCATAACGACGTACACAAGCAACACACGACCTTTTATTCCGATCCCCCCGTTGTGGACTTGTTCGACAGGACCCTGGACCGGTTCGGGGTCTACTCAAACGGTGCGTTCTCCCTCGGTCGTCTCACCATCCTCCCCGGCATCCGCTTTGACCATACCGGCGTCGGCAGTGATACCGTCAGCTACACCATGGGGGCCACCTTCCGGCTGACGGAGAAGACCGTGCTGCGCGGCTACGGTGCCCGTGGCTACGGTCTGCCCCTCTTGAACTTCCCCCACGGGCCGCAGAAGGTCTGGACCGCGCAGGCGGGGATCGAGAGCAGCGACATCCCCTACCTCTGGCTCAAGGGGACCCTCTTCTACAACTACACCTGGGATATCCAGGCCGATCCCAACCAGGACATCCTGGCCAAGCAGACCAAGCAGGGGTTCGAGGTGGAGGCGCGCACCGTTGCCTGGCACGGTTTCACCCTGACCGGCGGGTACACCTATATCGACGCCTGGGACAGGGACACCCACGAACGCCTGCCGCTCATCCCCAAGCACGGGGCGAAGCTGGCGCTCCAGTATGACGACAGCCGCCTGGGGCTCCGCGGCATCGTCACCGGCAATTACGTCTGGTGGAATTCGCCGCCGGAAAAACAGGGAAAATACAACACGATACTCTGGGACCTGCACCTGACCCAGCGGCTCCCCTTCGGCGGTACACTGGAGCCGGAGCTCTTCTTCTCGGTGCACAACCTTTTCAACAGCGATCAGTACTCGAACGGAATCCTTTACCGGAACGCCCCCCGCTGGCTGGAAGGTGGAGTGAGGTGGCGATTTTGAGAGCGCTCCTTTACTCCATAGTTGCCCTGTGCATCCTCATTGCCGCACCTGCCCTGGCGGCCGATCTCCTCATCGTCCAGAGCACGCGGCACCAGAGCTACAGCGAGGCCCTGAGCGGCTTCAGAAGTGCCTGCAACGCCAGGAGCCGGGTGGTGGTCCTGGACGACTACACAGAGGTCGATGTTCTCCGTCTCGTCCGGGAGGAGCAGCCCGTGGCGATCGTGGCCATCGGTGATCCCGCCCTGGCGGCGGTGAAGAAGGTCAGGCGCGTTCCGGTCGTCTCCCTCATGTCCCTCGGCCTTACCACCGGCAAGGGTGTCCCGGCCAACGTGACCGGCGTGAGGATGACAGTGCCTCCCGAGCGCTACATGACCATCTTCAACACCCTCCGGTTGAACAGGGTCGGCGTGGTTTACAGCGCCTCCCGCAGCGGCTCGTACCTGACGCGCGCCCGCCAGGCCGCCGAACATGCCGGCATCGGTCTGGTGCTGCGCGAGGTGGACAACCCCCGCGAAACGCCGCATCAGCTGGCCAGCCTGAAGGGGAAAGTGGACGCCCTCTGGCTCATTCCCGACCCGACGGCGGTGACTAGGGAAACGGTCGAGTCGTACATGTACTTCTCCATGGAGCAGGGGAAGCCGGTCATTGCCTTCTCCGGGGTCTATCTCTCCCTGGGGGCTGCCGCCGCGCTGGAAATCGACCGCTACGGCATGGGAATGCAGGCGGGCGAAATGGCCAATCGCCTGCTGAAAGGAGCCTCTCCGGCCGACATCCCGCTGCGCGACCCCCTGTACGTCCATCTGAAAACCAACCCGAGCGTCTTCCGCAAGCTGGAACTAAACCAGCAGGGGATGGACAGTCTCACCTTCCAAAGGCACGATTGATCCGGCGTCCCTCTTCACTCGTTTGAGCTCACGCAAATATTCCTCCCCCAAGCGGGGGGAGGTCAGGAGGGGGGAGGTTTTATAACCTCTGGAATGACGTTGGGCGTTTTCCCCCTCCCTAACCCTCCCCCTCCTGGGGAGGGAACTCAATCTCTCTTTACATCCGGCTGTAAAAATTTTTTACAATAATGTAAACGCCCTATTGGCGCGGGTTTACGTGTAGTTGTAAAAATTTTTTACAATAATGTAAACGCCCTATTGGCGCGGGTTTACGTGTAGTTGTAAAAATTTTTTACAAGAATGTAAACGCCCTATTGGTGCGGGTTTACGGGGATGTGTAAAAAAATTTTACAAGAAGTCCCCGCGTCTTCTCCCCCCTACATTTCCTCCGTCCCTCTACCCGATCTGTCACCGCTGCGTCGGATAATAAATATTGCGTGATTATCCGACATGTTACGGCCGATTACCGTGTATTATCCGGCATCTGAACACATTTGGCATGTTACGTGATGTTATGTGTATACAAAAAGCATTCAAGGGAGTGTCAGATATGGATGAGCTGTTCGCAAAACCGACCATCATTCAGCCACTTTTCATCGACTGGGTGCCGATCCCCGGCTCAGGCGGGGTGATCGGCATGACCATCTGTCCGGGGAAGAAAGACGATGGTAGATTCTCCGGCTTCTGGGAGAGGAACCTTGACTCCGATCTCCAGACGATCAAGGAGTGGGGTGCGGTTGCGCTGGTGAGCCTGATCGAGAGGTATGAATTCAGGTTTCTCCGGGTCGAGGACCTACCGGAAAAAGCAGGCATCTTCGGCCTGCGCTGGATGCATCTGCCGATCCCGGAAATGGGCGTCCCGGACCATACCTTTGAGGAAATGTGGCAGGAAGCGGGGGCGCAGCTCAGGCAGCTGCTCAAGGATGGAAAGAAGATAGTCCTTCACTGCAACGAAGGGTTCGGCCGCACCGGCGTCATAGCGGCCCGGCTGCTCGTTGAATTGGGCGTGGAACCGGACGATGCCATAGATTCCACCCGGAAGGCGCGTCGCGGGACCATCGCGAACGTGCTCCATGAGAAATATGTCCGGGAGTGCAAACCGTCTGAGGCGTGGTAGAAGGTTATGAGCAAAACGTGATGTGTCTGGAGGTATGAGGCTGGAGGATAAACCCGTGGTTCGGCATGCCGAAAGCGCGGCTAACTGCCTAATTTGTCCAATAAACTCCCTATGGTTGCGTAAAGTTCTTCCAGGTTGGATTTCATCTTTTCCCTTTGTTTGTTTTTCAGTATTGCAACATCGACAGTGACCAGCCGCTGGGTAAATGATTTCACGAATTTTATCCCGG
>DAIEGL010000093.1 GCA_027356255.1 Geobacter sp.
GGGAATTTCTCAGCCTCGACCGGCGGGTCGTTGATCTGCTGAAGAGCCTCGGGGAAAATTTCGAGCTTTATCTCTACACCAACAACAACCGCCGGCTGTCGGCCGGCATCATGGAGCTGATCGGCGTGAACGGGCTGTTCAGGCGCGTCTTCACCATCGAAGACAGCTGGCGGCCGAAACCGGACCGGGACAGCCTGGAGACCATCCTGCAGCTGATCGACAAGAAGCCGGGAGAATGCCTGTTCGTCGGGGACCGCTACGATGTAGACCTGCGCCTCCCCGCTACGATGGGGTGCGCGGTCTTTCTCGTCAACAGCGTGGTGGAACTGCTCTCCCTCGCCAAATTACTATCCAAGGAGAACCTATGAGCGAAAACAGGAAGGAAGCGCTGGACGCCCTGATGCGGGCCATGGAAATCGAAAAGGAGACCTTTGATTTCTATACCGGCGCCGAGCAGAAGACCTTCAACCCGGCCGGCAAGCGGATTTTCAGATGGCTGGCCAAGAGCGAGGAGCAGCATTACCTGAAGCTGAGCAAGCTCTATTCATCACTTGACGAGAGCGGCCGATGGGTCTTTTACGGCGGCGCGACCATCACCCTGGAGCCGGAAACGGAGCACGCGCAGCATGTCGGTTTTGAAACCGGCGACCTTGAGGCCCTGGAAATCGCCATGGATATCGAAAAAAAGGGGATCGCCTATTTCGACGAACTGCTCCGAAAAACCGATGATCCCGACGGCAGGCAGATGCTCCAGGCGCTGCGGGACGAAGAGGCGGAACACCTGCGGGTAATCACGGAAAAGCATCAGGCGGTTAAAGGCGGTCGGTAGTCGGCGGTCGGTGGCGGCACGGAGTGATGGGGGGACGATGGCGACACGCATGGAAAAGGATACCCTCGGGGGGGTCGAGGTTCCCGCAGAAGCGTATTACGGCGCCCAGACCGCCCGGGCGGTGGCGAATTTCCGCATATCCGGCTTGCGGCCGCACCCGTCCCTCGTCTGGGGGACCCTGGTAATCAAGAAGTGTGCGGCAAAGGCCAATATGGCCACCGGCCGCCTCGACGAAAAGATCGGGGCCGCCATCGTTCAGTCCGCGGAAGAGTCTCTGTCCGGGAAATTCGCCGATCAGTTCGTTGTGGACCCTTTCCAGGCCGGCGCAGGCACCTCCCACAACATGAACGTCAACGAGGTGCTGGCCAACCGGGCAAACGAGCTGCTCGGCGGTAGCCTGGGCACATACGACCGGGTGCATCCCAACGACCATGTGAACATGGCCCAGTCCACCAACGACGTTTTTCCGACCGCCATGCGTCTCTCGGCGCTCCGCATGCTCACCCTCCTCAAGCCTGAGCTTGAGGCCCTGAGGGATGCCCTGGCCGCCAAGGGGAAAGAATTCGACCATGTCCTCAAATCGGGGCGCACCCATCTCCAGGATGCGGTTCCCATCCGGCTCGGCCAGGAGTTCAAGGCCTATGCTGCGGCCGTGGGGAAAAACCTGGCCGGCATCGAGCGCTGCCGCCCCGATCTCTGTGAGCTGGGGATCGGCGGGACCGCGGTCGGGACGGGGCTCAACGCCGAAGCGCGCTATATCGACCTGGTGGTCGGGGAACTCGCCGTGGAAACGGGGCTGCAGCTCCGCAGGACGGCCGACCTGGTCGAAACCACCCAGAACATGGACCCCTTCGTGGCCCTCAGCTCCTCCCTCAAGGGGCTAGCCGTCAACCTGGTGCGGATCGCCAACGACCTCCGCCTCCTCTCCTCCGGCCCGAGGACCGGCTTCAACGAGATCAACCTCCCGGCGATGCAGCCCGGCTCGTCCATCATGCCGGGCAAGGTCAACCCGGTGATGGCGGAGGTGACCGACATGGTCGCCTTCCAGGTCATCGGCGCAGACACCGCCATCACCCTGGCGGCCCAGGCGGGGCAGCTTGAGCTGAACGTGATGATGCCGTTGATCGCCTTCAACATCCTCTTTGCCCTGGAAATCCTGAAAAACAGCGTGCAGCGGTTCGCCGAATCGTGCATCTTGGGGATCACCGCCAACGAGGCACGCTGCAAAGGGTACCTGGAAGCATCGGTGGGACTGGCAACGGTGCTGGCCCCTTACGTGGGGTACGCGGCTGCGGCCGATGTGGCGAAGGAATCGATGCAGAGCGGCCGGAGCATCAAGGAGATCGTCATCAGCCGCAAACTCCTCTCGCCGGAGAAGCTGGCGGAGATACTCGACCCATACCCCCTGACAAACCCCGGAGTGCCGGGACAAAGCAGTAAATAGTAAATGGTGAACTGTAGGGGCGAACGGCGTTCGCCCTTTGACGAATGTTGAACAAATGCGTTGCCCCTTGAACGCAGAAAACCAAAAAGGAGAAAGCAATGATCGAAGAAGTGAAGAAGGTTTTGGACATGATCCGCCCCAACCTGCAGGCGGACGGCGGCGATGTGGAGCTTTTGGAAGTAACCGAAGACGGCGTGGTGAAAGTGAAGCTGGTAGGCGCCTGCGGTCACTGCCCCATGTCCACCATGACGTTGAAGATGGGGATCGAAAGAACCCTGAAGGAAAAGGTGCCGGGAGTGAAAGAGGTCATCTCCGTGTAGCTCCTTTTCTCTCCAACCCCCAACCGGTACGTGGTCGCGAACGAAAACCTCAACCTGATTCTTCGAGGAGGTGCACAATGTCTTTCAAGGTTAAGTCATTCGGCATGGAAATCAGGCCCATGAAAACAATGAGGGAACTCCATGAGTTTGATGCGATGGTAAACCAGTTTGTCGCGGAAAACGCTGTAAAAAGGATCATTTCGGTTTCAGACTCGGCCACGACCGACGACAAGGGAGAGACGATCGGCCTGGTAAGGGTGCTCGCATACGAAGACTGACGGTAAGGCGCGTGATGACAATCCGCGCCTTTACTTTTTTGTCGTTTGAAAGTTATAATGGTCCGGTAAATCGGTGAATTCTACCATCGACTATCTACCATTCACCGCCTTTAGCTATTCCCGCGCGAAAAACATGGCTGACCATTATGTCGATAATGCGGCGAAAAAGGAAATATCTCGTATTCCGCTCCCCGAGGTTCTTCAATCTCTTCAGAAGAAACACCGAGGCCGCTTTCACCCGAGGGAACCACGTTGAACTCTTCAAGGAGGGGGAAGAATTCTTTCCTGCCCTGTTCCAGGCGATTCACCGGGCCGAGCGCACGGTCTGCCTTGAATTCTACATAATCCGCGATGACGCCACCGGCCGCGCCTTTGCAGAGGTTCTCCTCGCAGCGGCGGCACGCGGGGTCCTGGTTTATCTCCTCTACGACTATATCGGCTGCTTTGAAACGCCCGGTTCGTTCTTTCGCCGGCTGGAAAAGGGAGGGGTCACCTGCTGCCCGTTCAATCCCCCCCCCTTCAAGAAGGGGATCGCCTGGTTCGACAAACGCGACCACCGGAAGATCGCCGTCATCGACGGGGAAACCGCCTTCACCGGCGGGCTCAACATCGGCGACGAATATGCGGGGCGCGGCGGGAAGATCCTCCGCTGGCGTGACGTGGGCATTCGGCTGGAAGGCCCGGCCGTCCAGGAGTTGCAGCGGCTTTTCCGGGAAAGCTGGCACAGCGAAAACAGAAGGGTCCCCAAGGGATGCGCGGATACCTATCGGCTGTCAGACCCGCCGGGCGCCGACGAGGTGATGATCGTAAACGGCGGGCCGCACCATAACCGCTCCTTTATCCGCAGCGCCTTCCGCATGGCCATTGCAGGCGCCTCCGACAGCATTATCATAGCCAACCCGTATTTTATCCCCGGACCGCGCGTGACCCGTTCACTGTTGCGGGCAGCCGGCCGAGGAGTACAGGTCCGCCTCATCCTGCCGGCCAAGAGCGACGTGCCGCTGGTCAAGCTCGTCAGCCGGACCTACTATGCCCCGCTCCTGCGAAGCGGCATAGAGATATTCGAGCGGGAAGGGGCCATGCTCCATGCCAAGGTGATGCTCATCGACGACTGCTGGTCGGTGATCGGCTCGGCCAACCTCGACCAGCGGAGCTTTCACCGCAATTACGAGGTAAACGTCATCGTCGACAGCAACGGGTTCGGAAGACAGGTGGCGGACATGCTGGCCGTTGATCTGGCCGGGTCGAGACGGATAATGCTGGCCGAGCACGAAAAACGGGGGTGGCACGTCCGGTTTCTGGAGCGCCTCTGCTCGCCGGTAAGCTGGTTCCTCTGAAGACGGATCATTAATACAAGCAGCTTCCTATCATCCTCAAATTATTTCAAGAAGACAGTGGGGTTCGGATGTTCGTTCTGGATACGTCGCTCGAATTTATTGAAGCCGCAGAATCGGACGTGGTCGAGGTATACCAGTCCACATCAGCCGTCGCCATAACAACGGAAGGCCTTAAGGAGCAGCCGTGCGACGCCTGCATCTGCGCCGTCAGAGAGGACGATGCTGTTAATGTCTATGTGGCGCTCCTGCTGAAATCGAGCAGAAAGGCCCGCATCTTCATCCCCAGCCGGCAGGAAGAGCCGGCCGACTACCAGCTCCGGCTGGATGGGGCCCTCGATTATGCAAAATCTCTGGGTTTCGCCATGGAGCGGGTCAATCTGAATTACAGCGTTGCGCTTCGGGAGGTGGTCCTGCGCGGCATCCGCGTGCTTCGCCCCGTAAGCGCCGCCCGTCTGGCCGCAAAACAGCAGGCAGCAGCAGAAACTGCCGCAGCGCAGCAGGCCGAAGCGGAGCGGGCCGAGGCGGGCAGACTGAAAGCCGACCGGGAAAGGCGCGCTGCCGAAGATGCCGCCTGGATAAAAGCCGAACAGGAGCGGCTCGAGACAGAAGAGGAAGCCCGGATAAAGGCCGAGCAGGAACGGCTCAGGGCCGAAGAGGAAACCAGGGTTAAGGCAGAGCAGGAACGGCTGGCCGCAGAGGAAGCCGCCAGGATAAGATTCGAGGAAGAACGGCGCGGCGCGATTGCTGAGGCGGAAACGAGGGCGGAAGAGGCCGTGCGCGCCGCAAAAATCGCCGCACGAGAGCGGTTGGACGCGGAGAGGATCGCCGCGGAAAAGGCCGCGTTTTTCGAGCGGCTTCACGAAAAGGCCGTCGAGGAACGGCGCACAGCCGAAGAGCTGATAGCCGCATTGGCGGAAGCGGAAAGATGCGCGGCCGAGAACGCCGCGGAACTGAGAGATTTGGCCGATACGACCGGCGCCGACAGGGTGGCCGCGGATAAGGCCGTTGCTGAAATGGCCGAGGAAGAGCGTCTCGCCGCGGAAAAGGCAGCGGCAGCGCAAAAGGCCGGGGAAGCGGCCACCGCTGAGAGGATGGCGGCGGAAGAGCTTCTCAGGACCAAAACGGAAGAGGAAAAGATTGCCGTTGCAAAAGCCGCCGAGGAGAAGGCTGCGGCGGAAAAAACAGCGGCAAACAGAATCGCGGGTGAAGAGGTCGCCGCATTGATTGCGGAAGCCGAAAAGAGCAACGGGGAGAAATACGCGGAAGCGGAGAAAGCTGTAAAGGCCGCCGCTGCCGAGCGACTGGCTGCCGAGGAGCTGCTCCGGTATAAAGAAGAAGAGCTGAAGGCTGCGGCCGAATCTGCTGAAGCCGGGCGGGCCGCCATCGAGCGGATGATCCGGGAAAAGGTCGCTGCTGAAACCGCAGCAACTGAAAAAGCAAAGGCTGCGGAACGGGCGCTTGC
>DAIEGL010000112.1 GCA_027356255.1 Geobacter sp.
CTGGAGAAGTTTGCCGTTCAGGCCCGGCAGCTTTCCGTGCCGTTCGGGAAAGGAGAGGGGCTGACCCTGGCGTCACTCTCCCTTTCCGGAGGGAGGTTCAGCCAGAAAAAGAACCTGCTGGAGGTGGGCGGGGTTACCCTCAAGGATGGCGATCTCCGGTTCTCCCGTGACCGGAACGGGACACTCTCACCGTTAACCCTGCTGCGCGCAGGGGGGAGCACTGCTGCGAACGGGACCAAAGCCGCGACACCGCCTCTCCGCTACCGGATCGGCCGGGTCTCCGGAGCGGGACTGAGCATCGCTTTTACGGATGGGATGCTGGTGGAGCGGCCGAGTTATGCCCTCAAAAATATCGCATTCACCCTGGAGAAGCTCACCGGCCCGACCTTTGGTCCGATCCCCTTCAAGTTGGCGGCGGCATATGGACCGGAGGGTTCGCTCAGGGCCGCCGGCAGCGTCACCCCGACCCCCCTGAAGCTGAAGGGGGAGCTGGCCATACAGCGGATACCTCTCACCGATTTCGCCCCCTACCTCCCGGATAATCTCAACATCATCCTCGTCGACGGGTACCTCGACACGCAGCTTTCCCTTTCCCTGGCCTCATCCGGCAAGGAACTGGCAGGGAACTTCGAAGGCAGCGCCGGGGTTCGCTCCTTTTACTGCCTCGATGCCAACACCGAGGATCTCCTCAAGTGGGACAGCCTGGAACTGGACAAGGTGACGGGAAGCCTCTCCCCCTTCACCCTTGCCATCAATGACGTCTCCCTCAGCAAGTTCTATTCCCGATTGGTGATCGAGAAGGACGGCACCCTCAACCTGCTGCATCTCTATACCCCCAAGCCGGCAGCACCGGCCGGGCAAAGTAAAACCGTGCCCTCCCCAGTTGCCCCGGCAGCCGCAGGCAAGCAGAAAGCGATCAGCATCGCCACCGTTACCATGCAGGACGGCACCATCGACTACACCGACCGCCATCTCAAGAGCGACTATTCCACTACCTTATACAACCTGGGGGGAAGGATCAGCGGCCTCTCCTCCCAGGAGAACCGCTTCGCCGACGTCGACCTGCGCGGCAACCTGCAAAACCAGTCTCCCTTGAGGATAACCGGCCGGATCAACCCCCTGCGGGACAATTTCTTTGCCGACCTCAAGGTGAGCTTCACCGATATCGAGCTCTCCCCCATGACCCCCTACTCGGGGACTTTCCTCGGTTACGCGGTGGACAAGGGGAAGCTATTCCTCGACCTGCAGTACAAGATCGAGAACAAGCAGCTCAACTCCGAGAATAAGGTCGTCATCGACCAGCTCACCTTCGGCAAGCGCATCGAAAGCGACAAGGCGACCAATCTGCCGGTCCGCCTCGCCGTCGCCCTTCTCAAGGACCGGAAGGGGGAAATCCGCCTTGACCTCCCGGTGACGGGGCGGACTGACGACCCGCAGTTCAGCGTCTGGCGCGTGGTGCTCCGGATACTGAAGAATCTCCTCGTCAAGGCGGCAACCGCACCCTTCTCACTGTTTCAATCCCTGTTCGGCGGGAAGGAGGACTTCAACAGCGTCGCCTTTGCTTTCGGATCCTCCGAGCTTTCCTCCGGCGAGCGGGAAAAGCTCCTGAAGCTGGCGACGGCATTGCGCGACAGGCCGTCGCTGAAGGTCGAGGTTGCCGGTTTCGTTGACAAGGAACGTGACGCTGAAGGGTACCGGAACGAACTCCTCCTGAAAAAGATGCGCGCTGAGAAGTTCCTCGATCTGGTGAAGGAGAAAAAGACCCGACCGGTGGATTCCCCCGAAACCATGGAGTTTTCGCCCGAGGAGTATTCCCATTATCTCAAGGTGGTATACAAGAAGGAAAAGTTTCCCAAGCCGCGAAATATCCTGGGCTTTGTCAAGGATATCCCTGACAGCGAAATGAAGAAGCTGATCCTCGCCAACACGGTTGTGGGGGACAAGCAGCTGCACGAGCTGGCCCATGACCGTGCCGCCACGGTCAGCTCGTTCCTCGTCGAACATGGGAAAATGGATGCTGCGCGGGTCTTCCAGAAGCGCGGGGACATCTACAGGGCGCCGGCAAAGGAGGGGGAACCGGGGAGCCGGGTCGAGTTCGGGGCTGCGGTAGAGTAACCATGGATTGTTGTGCCGGCAGTCGGCGGGGTGGCGTGCACGTTCGAGAGCGTTACCCTGTGACCTCACTCGATGTGGTGCAGGTCGATCATTTTTGCATCGACAGCGTAGTCGGTCTGGGAGATCCGTGAGGCGTTCGCCATTTTCGCGACGATGTCCCTGATCCTCTCCACCTCTTTGCGGATATGCGCGAGTGACGTCCTGATTCTTTCCTCCGGTGTGACGATCTCTTTCTCCAGCACATAGAGAAAGCCGTAGACTGCGGTAAGCGGGTTGTTTATCTCGTGGCTGAGGGCGACGGCCATTTCCTTGAACAGCTTCAGCCTTTCCAGTTCCAAGGCCTGCCTGTTGGCCCTTATGGCGGCCATGTGGACCCTGACCCGGGCCAAGAGCTCCTGCGGGTAAAACGGCTTGACGATATAGTCCACGGCGCCCGCTTCAAACCCCTTCACCCGTTCCTTTTCCGCGTCCATGGCAGTGATGAAGATAACCGGAATTTCCCGCGTGTCGGCATCATTTTTCAGCAGCTTGCAGACATCGTAGCCGTTCATGCGCGGCAGGTGAATGTCGAGCAGAACCAGGTCCGGCAGGTTGCTGCGGGCGGCTGAAACCCCCTGGGGGCCGTTTTCGTGAAACTCCACCGAAAACTCCTTTTCCAGGATGTCTGCCAACTGGGCCTGCGCGACCTTGCTGTCTTCTATTACTAGAATTTTTCCCATGAGCCGTCCCTCATCGCGAAAAAATACCACAATACTATATGTTCCCGCCTTGTTGTCAACTGATATTGCCTTATCGATTACACAAACATTGCAATTATGAAACAGCAGTCCATTTTTCAACAGTGCAAATTTTTTGCAAATGCGGTAAGCGTCTGCTGTTGCAGCCATGTCCCCTTTTTTTGAGGAATGGCAAACAGCTGGTATTCATAACATGGTTATGGCAGATAAGTGCGCGTTTTTTGACCTTGACGGGGGCTGGAGAGCTATCCTAAATTGCATTCTGTATACAAATTTACGGTAGGACAAAATGTCCGCTTGCCCCCGCTTATAAAATTAATTGGCTTCTGAAACCGGTTTTCCCGCAATTTCTGCTGCAATCTTCGCGCTTGCCCGAGAGGCATGTCTCCGGGCACCCCCCTGATTTGCTTGGTCTTGTGAAAAACGCTCGTTTTCAGGCAGAACAATTCCTCTCTTGCATTCTCCCGGGTGGGCTCTCGTTCATCAAATGCAGGGTCGTTTATATGCGGGCATGGACGGCTTTTCCCTGCCATCAATAAAATGGAGGAGTAACACATGTCTGAACTTCATCAGAGAATCAGAAGGACCAGCCTGCACGAGAAGATCAAGAAGGTGGAGGAGGTCATCCCGCTTTTCAAAAACGGCATGAGCCTCGGCTGGTCCGGCTTCACCCCTGCAGGTTACCCCAAAGTGGTGCCCATCGCCTTGGCCGACCATGTGGAGAAGAACGGTCTGCAGGGTAAACTGAAATTCAACCTTTTTATCGGTGCATCCGTTGGCGTTGAAACCGAGGACCGTTGGGCCTCCCTCGACATGATCGATCGCCGCTGGCCCTACCAGACCGGCAAGAATATCCAGGAAGGGATCAACACCGGCCGCATCCGCATGGGGGACAAGCACCTTTCCATGTTTGCCCAGGATCTGGGTTACGGGTTTTACACCAAGGATAACGGCGGCCGGCTAGATATCGCCATTATCGAGTGCTCGGCCATCACCGAGGACGGCGCCCTGGTGCTCTCCGCCTCCTGCGGCGCGGTTCCCGAGATCGTCCAGATTGCCGACAAGATAATCATCGAGCTCAACACCTCCATTCCCAACTATGAGGGGCTTCACGACATCATCGAGCCGGTCAATCCCCCCCACCGCCTGCCGTTTCTCATCAGCCGCGTCGACGACCGGGCCGGTTCCCCCTATGTCCGCATCGACACCGACCGGGTCATCGCCATCATCGAATCCAAATTGCCGGACAACGGCCGGGCCTTCAGCGAGCAGGACGACACCTCAGAGGCCATTGCCAACCATATCATCGACTTCTTCCAGTTCGAGGTGAAGGAGGGGCGTCTGCCGAAGAACCTCCTGCCGCTCCAGTCAGGCGTCGGTTCCATCGCCAACGCGGTCATCGGCGGTCTCGCCAAAGGGCCGTTCTCAGGTCTCAAGGTCTGGACGGAGGTCCTGCAGGATACGATGCTGGATCTCTTCGATTCAGGAAAGCTCGACTTCGCTTCCACCGTTTCCCTGTCATTCTCCGTGGAAGGGTTCAAGCGTTTCTATGCCAACTGGGACAAGTACAGCGACAAGGTCCTGATGCGTCCGCTCTCCATCGCCAACGCCCCAGAACCGATCCGCCGCCTCGGTTGCATCGCCATGAACACGCCGGTGGAATTCGACATGTACGCCCACGCCAACTCCACCCTGGTCGGCGGCACGAGGATGATCAACGGCATCGGTGGTTCGGGCGACTTCCTGCGCAACGCATATCTCTCCATCATGCACACTCCGTCGGCGCGTCCGACCAAGGCCGACCCGACCGGCATCACCTGCGTTGTGCCCCATGTCCCCCATGTGGACCACACGGAACACGATCTGGATGTACTCGTCACCGAGCAGGGGCTTGCCGACCTGCGTGGCCTCGCACCAAAGGACCGGGCGAAGCTGATCATCAACAAGTGCGCCCATCCCGACTACAAACCGCTTCTGCAGGAGTATTTCGAGATGGCCAAAAAGGATTGCCTCGCCAGAAAGGCCGGGCATGAACCGCAGCTCCTCGACCGGGTCTTCAAGATGCAGGTCAACCTGGCAAAGAAAGGCACCATGAAGATCGACAACTGGGACATCTAGTCAAAACCGGTATTCATGCTTTCCAGGAAAGCCCTTCCGAAAAAACGGAAGGGCTTTTTTGTTTGCAAACTTTGTGGTTAAAACGTTTGTTTGATGTTTTCATTAAGACGAAAACGGCAAATGTTGGGGAAATAAATTCAGTATCGCTAAAATATCCTGAAAAATTTTCAGAGACGCTAATTGTGTGCGCTTCGGGGTGGCGCAGATCCGATGGGTCCGCGGCAGATAAAACGTGTCAAGTCGTTAATATTACAGGCTGTTGCGTTCGGTTTGGATGCGGGAGCGGTCCGCGGCTTAATGATTTTTTAACTTGACTAAAGGTATACTGTTGAGTAGAATCCGGTTCTAAATTTGGCAGCAAGGCAATTCCTCCCAGTGTCTTCTCCATGCAAGACTAGTGTATATGGTTGTTGCGCCAAGGCAAATTCAGGATCTTTGCCGATCTTGTTTGTAAACATCAAAACAAAACAGGAGGAAGAAAATGTCTGAGTACGGCACATTGCAAGACCGCGTACGCCGCAAGTCCCTTTTGAACAAGGTGATGAAGGCTGAGGAGA
>DAIEGL010000115.1 GCA_027356255.1 Geobacter sp.
CTGGAGAAGGGGGTGCGCTCCTTTTCCATGCCCCGCATCCAGAGCGACCTGAAGCTTCTCATGGACGCGGGGGTGGAGACCGTCAAGCTGGTGGACCGGACCTTCAATTACGATGCGCCCCGCGCCGATGAAATCTGGGGGTCCATCGGCCGCAATAACCGGCAGAGCCGCTTTCACTTCGAGGTTGCCGCCGACCTCCTCACCGAGGAGAACCTGGCCCTGCTCGCCACGATCCCGCCGGACACCTTCCGTTTCGAGATCGGCGTCCAGTCGGGTGGTACGGAAACCCTGGCGCGGGTCGGCCGCAAGTCGGACCTGGGGAAAGTATTTGCAAACGTGGAGAGGCTCTGCCGCGAAACGAACGTCACCATCCACCTGGACCTGGTAGCGGGGCTCCCCTACGAGGATTTCGACGGGTTTCTCGACTCCCTCCAGAGGCTTATCGCGGTCTCCCCCCACCATATCCAGGTGGAGCCGCTCAAGGTGCTGAAGGGGTCCGCCATGCGCAAGATCGCCGACGACGAGGGGTACGCCTATTCGGCCACCCCGCCGTACAAGATACTGCGCACCCCCTGGCTTTCCTTCGAGGAAATCTGCCGGATCGAGGCCATCTCCAGGCTGCTGGACCTCCTCTACAACAGCGGCAGGTTCCGCGCCTCCCTCGCCGTGCTTGCTGAGATCGCGCCCATCTCCTCCGTGCTCAACGCGGCGGCGCGCTTCTGGGAAGAAAGGGGGATCGCGGCGCACCTCTCCCAGGCCGGGCTGTTCGAGACGTTCCGGCAGTTTGCGGGGGATTTCCTCGCCCCGGAAGAGCGGGAGCTCTTCCTGGACGCCCTCTGCTACGATTTCTGCCTCGCCGAGTACCCGGCAAGCGGCAGGCTCCCCTCCTTTTTCGCCGACAGTGCGCACCTGGCAACGGGGAATGGGGAAAAGGGGAAGATCGCCGAACTCGTGAGGGAACTCCGCATCAACGAGGGAAGCAAGGTGAGGACCTTCAGCCGAAGCTTCAGCAACGACTTCCGCAGCAGAGAGCCGCTTCCCGGTCCGGTCAGGCTCCTCTTCGTCTACATCTCCGCACCGGGCAGGGGATTGCAGGTCCGCGTTCTGGACCTGTAACCCCGCGCTTTCCCGCTCAATCCACTTCTTTCTTCATCCGCGCATCAGGTGACGTTTGCACACCTTCAGTTGCGGCAGCCTTTTCCTCCGCATTCCACCACCCTCCCCCAAGGGCGACAAAAAGCGCCACCGTGTCCTGGAACCGCTGGGCCTGCGCCTGGAGCCAGCCGATCTTCGCCAGATGGTACTGGCCGTTGGCAATGAGAATCTGCAGATAGTTGACGGTGCCGGCCCGGTAGTTTGCCTGGATCAGCCGCAGCGCTTCATCCGCCGTGTCGAGGGCTTGAGACTGGGCATGCAGACTCTCTGCGTCATGCTCCAGCGCCCGCAGGGTGTCGGCAACCTGGGCAAAGGCGCCGAGTACGGTCTGCCGGTAGCCGGCCAGCGATTGCCGGTAGCGTTCCTTTGCCGCCTCCCGCTGGAACCAGAGCGTGCCCCCGCGGAACAGCGGCGCAGTGACGTTTGCCCCCAGGCTCCAGAAGCTGCTGTCGATCTTCAGGAGGTTACCGATGGTGCTGTTGTTGAAGCCGTACCCGCCGTTCAGCGTAAAGCTCGGGAAGAGTGCCGCGGTGGCCACCCCGATATCGGCATTCGCGCCGTGCAGCTCCGCTTCGGCCGCGAGGATGTCCGGGCGCCGGCGCACCAGCTCCGAAGGAAGGGTCACCGGCAGGTCGCGGGGGAGAGTGAGGTCGGCCAGCTCCAGCTGCGGCGGGGCCCACTGCGCCGGCGCATGCCCCGCCAGGGTGGCGAGCAGGTGCCCTGCCTGGTCGAGCTTTTGCCGGAGCGGCGGCAGCGTCGCCTCCACCGTGGCCAGCTGGCTCCGAAGGCTGAGCACGTTCGCGTACGGCACCGTGCCGGCCTCTGCCTGCGCCTCGGTGATCGCGACCTGTTCCCGCTGCATGCCGATGAGCTGCTCGGTGGCCCTGATCTCTTCGCGGTAGGCTGCCTGGGCGATCATGGTGTTGACGACGTTGCCCGAAAGCGTGAGGTAGGTGCCGAGGAGAGCGGCGCGCTGCACATCCACCTGGGCCTGCAACCCCTCCACGGCCCGGCGCTCGCCGCCGAAGACATCGAGGGCATAGCTGACCGAGGCCTGAAGGGTGAACAGATTGAAGATGCTGGCGGTGCTCCCGCCGAAACGGGCCGGGGAGAACTTCTGCCGCGCGGCATCGAACGTTGCGCCGACCTGGGGGAAGAACACCCCGTAACCGGCCCGGAGGTTGTCCTGGCTCTGGCTAAGATTCGCCTGCGCCGCCTGGATGGTCGGGTTGTCGGCAATGACCTCCTGCACCACGGCGTCGATCTTCGCGGAGTTGAACAGGCGCCACCAGTCGGCGGCGATCCTCCCCCCCCGGGCAAAGTATTGCGCCTGGCCGTCGGCAGGGATGGTGGCGGTCGGCATAGTACCGTGGGTGTACTGTTCGACCGCAGGCGGCGCGGGACGGACAAAGTCCGGCCCCACGGCACAGCCGGCGAGAAGGGCGAGTGCCATTCCGCAAGACCACAACTTTGCCCGCCTTCCCACATCCATGACGTCCTCCGCCAAATGCTTAATCGAGGTTCTTACGGAAATTCCGGGGAAAGGACGGCTGCCGCGACTTCATCCGTTCGTTCGGTCGCCGAAGCTGCGGACCTTGCGACCTCTCTCAATGTAATCATTTGAACATTCGTTTGCAGCCAAAGCTGCTTCGTTCAACTTCTGGCGGGTGTCCGCTCGCCGCTTCGGCTCTGTCACTCTCTCCCGAAGCCACGGCAGCCGTCCCCGAAAATGTCGGAAAAACCTCATCCGCGTTGAATTACGAAACTACTCCTCGCCGATATAAACATCCACCAGCTGGCCGGGATAGAGGGAGAGATTGTCCGGCTTAGCAAACCTGAAGATGACCGGCAGCACCCGCACGTCCACCCGCTCGGTCCGCTGGTTCGACAGCTGGATCTTCGGCGACACGTAAGGCTGCACCCGCACGTATTCCAGGGGGAGGTTTATGTCCGTGCCGCGGATGAACATCTTTGCCTTCATCTGCGCCCCCTTCGGGAGGCGATGGACGAGGATCTCGTCGATATAGCACCTGACGCCGGTGTAATTCTGCGCACTCCCCATGACGAAGATCGGGGTTGATCCCTGGGTGTAGGTGTCGTAGGTCCCCTGCGGGGATATGTAGCTCCCCACCGAGGCGTTTATGGAGAGGATCACCCCGTCTGCCGGCGCCTTGACGACGTATTTGGCAAGGAGCGCGTTTGAAGCCGTGTAAGCCTTTGTCAGCGCCCGGTACTGGTTTTCCTGGTTGCGTATGTCATAGATCCAGGCCCCGGCCCTAATGAGCTCGTACTGCCTCCGGGCGACCTCAAGGTTTGCCCTTGCCACATGGGCCGCATTCTCCGCGTTATCCAGGTCGTTCCTGCTCACCGATCGCGGGTTCAGGGCGTATGACTGCTGTTGCTTGGCCAGCTGGTCCTGGCTGTTCTTGAGGTTCGCCTGCGCGAACTCCACCTGGGCCTTGGCCACATCCAGCGTTTCCTTCCTCGGCTGGGCCCTGAGCTCTTCCAGGAAAGCCAGGGCAGCTTCGGCCTGGGACTTTTGCTGGGCCACGGTCGCCCTCTGCACGGAATCTTCGATCATGAGGAGCGGTGTTCCCTGCCGCACGGTTTGCCCCTCGGCAACGAGTATCCTGGTGATGGTCCCCGCCACCTCCGGGTAGATATTGATGTTCTCGCCGCTTTTCTGGTAGCTTTCGATGATGCCGTTGGCGTAGATACCCTTGCCGTATGGGTTGGAGGCGGGATTGAACGCCGGCGGCTGCGGCTTTTTCTCGATGCCGAAGATGTACGCGCTCACCAGGCCGGCAATGAGGCCGATGATCGCGAGGGTGAACAGTACCTTATTCCTCACGTGCCCCTCCTTGTTCGATGCCGATGATGCGGCCGTCCTCCATGCGCATAATCCGGTCCGAATATTCGTAGATCCTGCTGTCATGGGTGACGATGATGATGCAGCGGGTCTCGCTCAGGATGTTGCTCTTCACGAAATCGACGATCTTTCTTCCCGTATCCCCGTCCAGAGAGGCGGTCGGCTCGTCGAAGATGAGGATATCGGGGCGCCCGGCGATGGCCCGGGCGATCGCCACCCGCTGTTGCTCACCGCCGGAAAGCTTGACCGGCGGTAGCTGCGCCCGGTCCTTGAGCCCGACGATCTCCAGGTATTCCATGGCCGTGTCCAGGGATGCGCGCCAGTCGAGCTTTTTCAGAATCAGCGGGATCGCCACGTTTTCCACCGTGGTGAGCCGCGGAAAGAGGTGGTAGTCCTGGAACACGAACCCCACCTTGTTCAGCCTGAACTCGGCGATCTGGTCGCTGGCGAGACTCCAGATATCCCTCCCCTCGACCGTCACGCCCCCTTCGTTCGGCCGGAGAATGCCGGAGATCATGCTCAAGAGCGTCGTCTTGCCGCTCCCGGACGGGCCGACGATGTAGAGCATCTCCCCGAAGCGGGCCTCAAAACTGACGCCGCGCACCGCAACGGTTCTCGCTTCCCCTTCGCCGAACCATTTGACCAGTTCTGTTGCCTTTACCGCCGGTTCAGCCATGTCACCCCCGGAAAATGTCGAACGGCTCGATCTTCAGCACCTTCCTGATGCCGATGTAACTGGAAATGCCGGCAATGATGAGGACCATGCCGAAGGCGAAGCCCAGGTTCCCGTAGGTGATCTTGGCTGCGTAACTGGGGAGCCGCAGTTTTGCCAGGGTGATGACCAGTGCGGCGAGGCCGATCCCCAGTCCGTAACCGGTGAGTGAGGTGAAGGTCGCCTGAAAGAGGATCATGTAGATAAGCTCCCGCCCCTTGGCCCCGATCGCCTTCAAGGCCCCGAATTTCTCCAGGTTCTCCAGAATAAAGGTGTAGAAGGTCTGCCCGGAGATGGAGAGGCCGACCAAGAAGCTGATGACCGTCATGAGGAGCACATTGGTACCGAGGCCGGTCTTGTACATGTAGAAGTTGGATGTTTTCCGGATGAACTCATCCTTGGTCAGCGCGTCGTAGCCGAGCGCCGTCACCTGCTCCTTGATGTGCGGCACTGCGGCGGCGTTCTTGGGCTCCACAAGAATGAATGCAGTGGTGAACCTCATGGAGGGAATGTACTGGAGTGCCCTGGTATAGGTGGTATACAGGGTCGGGACGCCGAACAGGCCGCTGGTGGTGACTTTGGCGATGCCGACAATGACCCCCCGGTGGTCGTTCAGTTCGAATTCCGTGCCGAGCCGGGGATTCTCCAGTTTGGGGAATTCGGAGTCCTTCACCACGACAAAGGCGTTTTCCGCATAGATGTCCTCGATCTGCCCCTCGATGAGCCCGGGTCTGCCGTACAGGCTGGCGTCATCCAGCCCCAGAACGGTCACCGACTGGTAGACGCCGCTGCGCAGCTTCACCAGTGCCCCGCCGGAATATAGCGGTACGGCATATTTGACTCCGTTGATGCTCCGCACCGCATCCAGCACGTAATCGGGCATCGGGATGCTGTTGACCGGGGTATTGACCGCCGGGTCCATCACCCAGACCTTGGCGCCGATGTTTATGACGGTGGCGGACGAGCGGTACAGGATGCCGGCAAACATGGAGGTCATCATCACGATCAGAAAGAC
>DAIEGL010000121.1 GCA_027356255.1 Geobacter sp.
GGCTTCGGCCACGAGCTCGGCCATGAAACGCTCCCGTTCGCGGCGGGCGAGATAATCGGCGATGGCAATGCGCACTACTTCGGAACGGGGCACATTTTCGAGGCGGGCCTCGTCTTCCAGTCGGTGATCGAGGTCTTCCGGCAGGCGCAGGCTTAGTGCGGGCATGTTGGCCTCCTTGTATTGAGAGATGTATTACAAAATGTATCGCAAAATGTCGGATCGGTCAAGACCGCCTTCAACGGCGGGTGAGGATTGAAACGTGGTATGGGGTTACTTTCGATACGCCTTGTCGTGCTGGATGTGCAGGGCGACAAGTACGATGGTAGGTCCCTTGACAAGGCAGGTAATGGCGCGGGCGCTGCCGGTGACGCGGAGGGAGTAAAGTTGCTCTCTGGTGGTCGGCTCGATCATTCCGTGGAGTTTTTCGAAGTTAAGGGCGGGGTGGTTCCATAGTTGCGTGAGGTCAAGCGCCTGAAGCGTTTGAAGCATTTTGGCCGCAGCCTTGCGCACCGGCAACTCCGCAGCCATTACCGCTTCATCAAAGGCGGGACGGATCTCAATCTTCACCGGCCCACCTTTTCGCGACCGTGTCAGCCTGTTTGGCAGACTTGACCGCGATGGACGGGCGTGGGTCGGTCAGTGATGCGGTTATGGACTCTTTTGTCTCGGTCGTCCATGCCCAAAGCTGGTGCCTGGGAATCGCCTCCACAGGAATAAGCATGATGCGGCCGTCTTCCAGAACTTCCAGGTCAAGGGCGTCGCCAGGCTTGATGCCGAGGGTGGGTGGAAGTGTAATTCTGCGTCTTGTGTCTGTTTGTACGAGCATGGTATTTATGCCTCCATGGAAAAGAATAACAAAACTTTGAATATGAGGCAATGCCTATTTGCCCATTATGGGTGAAGTGTCACCTGCGCGGCGTCGAGAAGGTCGCCTGAAGCGCCCGCCTGCTACGCGAAACGAGGGCGGCCACACGGGGCCGCCCCTACAAGGCGAGAAAGGGGGTGTCTCCACCCCCTTTCTCATACATTCTCCCGACAAATCCCGCCATCTACGACCGTCTCCCCAGCCGTTCCCTCTCTTCCTCTATCGCCCTGGCCGAATGCCTCCAGACGGTGAGGTGCTCAAGGGTGATGATGGTGAGCCCGACCACCAGGACGACCAGGAAGTTTGCATCCACCGGTTCGGTGACCAGATAGAGCGGGTAGAAAACCGCCGGCAGCACGATGTTGATCCAGCTGTGGCAAGGCCTTGCGCTTCCCACAGCCCTCCCCAGGATGAGGACCAGCGCCGAGACCGTGGAGACGGCCAGGGCGATGTGCACCAGGATGGGGGGAGGGGGGGCGCCGAGTATTTGCCGTATACCTTCGGGAAGGGGGGCGAGCGGGTCCATATCCCGCAGGAAGAGCGCCAGGGCGCTGATGAGGAGGAAGAGCGCCATCGCCCAGAGGCCCCGGCGGGAAAGGGATTGCAGGTGGCGTATATCGTCGTCGGATGCCTTGCGGGGGTGGTTTCCTTCCAGCCGTTTCATTTGTCCGATCATATGTCCTGGCATGACGGGCCTCCTTTCCTTTCGGTTACAGCGCGGTGCGTCAGTTTCTATCCTGTTCTTTTACCTCTACATGCTCTTCCGCCTCTTCCCACCCGGTCCACATGGGCTTTATGTGCGCCATGGGGGAGTGCCCCAGGGTCGCCAGGTAGACATGGGTGAAGAGGAAGGCGCAGAGGGAGCTTGCCAGGAGGAAGTGCCCCGTTACGAGGAACTTCAGCCCGCCGCTCAGGATCACCAGTTCCCGCATGGGGGTGACGTTCATCAGCAGGATGCCGGTCAGGCTCACGAGCGGCATGAGGACGAACATGATGGCGAGATAGGCGGACTTCTGCATGGGGTTGAACTTGTTGTCCGGCGTCGCGTGGTGCGGGCTGGGATCGCCGCGGAAATACCTGAAGAAGTAGAAGAACGCCTGGCGCAGGAGCCCGTGCTGCAACTCTTCCCGGTTGGGGACGTACAGCTTGAGCAGGGTGTTGGCGATCAGCTTGTAGTAAAAGAACCAGAGTGAGAAGGAGACGGCCACGACGATCCCCGCCGTGTTGTGGAGGAGGATGGCCGTCTTGTAGCTGCCGAACATCGACAGGTATTCCGGGAAGCGGATCTGTGCGCCGGTCAGGCAAAGGGTGACGATGCCCAGGGCGTTGAGCCAGTGCCAGATGCGCACCGGTGTGGGCTGTAGATAGATCATCTTCTGTTCGCTCATGACTGGTGCTCCTTTCCTTTTCTGTTCTTCCGCGTCAGGAAGCGCAGGAATCCGTGCCCGACCGGCATGACCATGCCGCCGGCAATGATGGCCAGCCCGATATTGTTGAGCGTTCCGTTGCGGGAGGCGCCGGTCAGATAGAAATCGGGGGGGCCGTTGAGGGTGTCGAGTACCGCTCCCTTCTCAACCGCGACCCGCCGGAAGGCGCCGCTCTTCTCGGGGAGGGCGATAAAGCTCGTCTGCATGGCGCCGGGGCCGGAGGCGTGGCAGAAGGTGCAGTCCCAGCGGTTTTGCAGGATCTCGAAGTTGTGGGTCACCGTTTCCGGGGTCAGCACCCCTTGCAGCCGCAGATGGCCGTATGCCGGGTTGCGGTTGAACAGGCCCAGTTCTGCCAGGGAGATGTAGTTGTCGCCGTTTCTGTCGATGATGGAGCGGATGTCCTTCCCTGCGGCGATCTTTTCCAGCTCAGCAAAGTCGGCGACCCTGAACACCCCCTTACGCCTGTCTCCCTCCCGCTTGATGATGTAGAGGTTGATGACGTAGTTTTTCGATCCGGTGTGGCAGGTGGTGCAGGGGAGCATGTCGAGATGGAGGTCTGCCTGCGGCAGCCACCTGGCGTGCTTTGCCGCCATGCTCTCTTTTTTGTGGCAGGAGGCGCACATCCTGTTCATCTCCTGGCCGGATATCTCGTTGGGGGCGTTTACCCGGTGCGGGTCGTGGCAGTCCCCGCAGGAGGCATTTGCCGCGTGGGGGGTCCGGGCGTATTCCGCCGCCTTGTCGCCATGGCACTCAAGGCAGCCGGTCTTGGCCGGGACCAGCTGGTCGCCGGGGTGCCCCCGGCCGACTGTGTCGTGGCAGGCGGGACAGCCGATCCTGGCATGGCTGGTGTGGCCGTATTTCACCGGGTCTATGAAATACCTGTCGCCGATCCCTTTCGCGTTTCCGTGGCAGTCGAGGCAGTTGCCGCTTTTGCCGGCCGTACCGCCGTAGGAGTACCCAGGCCCGCCCGCGTCCGTCGCAAGGGCGATGGACGCGGCGGCCAAGAGGGCGAGCGCCGGGAGAAGGCGGAATGTCCATTTTATGATCTCTGTTTTCACTGTTTCTTCCTCCTGATAATGAATTATGTTACCGCTACATCCCCTCTCCATCCTCAGCCCCGTCCGCCTTTGCCGTTTCGACTTCAGTTGCCTCCTCTTCGACCTTCTTCGTGCGGAAGATGGGGAGAAGCTGGCCGATGACGATCAGTGCGCAGAAGGCGAGGAAGATGGCGATCGCGATGCCGCTGCCGTCCTCCCTCGTTGCGGGCGCGGCGAAGGCAAGGGTGCCGGACGCCGCCATCGCGGCCGCCAGGCCGCATATCAATCCCTTTGTTTTCATGACTTCCTCCTTTCAGAATCGTTTTGTGGTTTGTTCGGGCGAAACGGGACAATGTTTTCCCGTGGCTTGCCGAAAGCGCATTCCACCGCCTGCCTGATTTCCTCGTTGTCTGCGGACCGGGCCGGTTTCAGGGCGTGGTAGAAGATTCCTTCCACCCTGATCTTCCTGATGATCGGCAACGGGAGTTCGTCCGAGACCAGGATGACGGCCAGGCGCCGGTTGCATTTCTTGAGCAGGTGTATCAGGTCCGCGGCGGCGATTTTCTTGTCGAAATCGTTACCCAGGAGGACGACGGGCGTCTGCTTTTCCAGGATGCTGCAGAACGCATGGACCGCCGAATCCGTCGTCTCCACCTGGTAGCCCGCATCCCGGAAGTAGCCGGCCACCTGCTCACGGAACTCGGTATCTCTGTCTGCTATGAGAATTCCTCGCTCGTCCATTGTTCTCTCCCTTCCGCAGGTTGAAACTTCGGAGGTGTCCATGGCCCGGCCATCTCCGTTTCCAGGTTCATTCCGATTCCGGGGTTTCCACCTGTAGTTCTTTTTCCTTGCGGAACAGGCTGCAAACACCCTTTACCATCGCCCCGAACAGGACCAGGCCGGGGATGAGCTGGATGGCGATGATGGCGCCGACGAAGCCGATGAAGAGGTCTGCCAGGATACCTTCCCCCCGGGAAACATCGGCTATGCTGGAGACGAAAAGCGTTCCGACCAGAACCAGCGCTACGATCACGCCGCTGACGATTTTTCCTGCCGCTCTGTTGTTGCTGAATGCGTTCATGACGATCTCCTTTCGAAATGTTTTCCCTGAAGGGTTGTTTACCCTGGTAAGAGCAACGGAGATGCCAAGTAATTAACAAGGATTAATAAATTGGATAGTGTAGTGATTTCAGTGTGTTATTTGTGGTGGGGCGGTTCGGCGTGTGAGGGGCTGGATGGAAAAGCGGAGGAATTTTTCCTGCGGCGCAGGAATTATTCCTGTGCGGCAGGAAAAACGAGGGTTACATCTGATGCAGCCACAAAAAACAAATCACCACTAAGGCAGTAAGAACACTAAGAAAGACTCTAATCCTTAACTTAGTGTGCTTAGTGACTTAGTGGTGGATTCAGGTTTTTTTCAGTGTTACCGATTTTGCTGTTTTTCAGGGCAAATGGGAGATTTCCTGTTTCTTGAGGAGGGCGTAGAGGCGGGACTGGGAGAGGCCGGAGAGGCGGCATGCCTCGTTCATGTTGTCCCGGGAGAGTGAGATAAGGTCGTGGAGGTACTGCCTTTCCGCCTGGGCATAGACGGACTCCCGGAAATCGTGCAGTTTCGGAAACGCCGTCGGGGGTGGCGTTTCCGGCCGTTCTTCTTCCTGCCCGCTCCGCACCGAGGCCTGGGCAACGTGGACGCGGATCTGTACCGGCAGGTGTTTCGGGAAGAGGATCGGCTCCTGCCCGGCTGCGGCTACGGTCCGCTCCAGGCTGTTGACCAGCTCCCGCACGTTGCCGGGCCACGGATATGCGGCGAGCACGTTCATGAATTCGGGGGAGAAACCCTTGGCCGCCAGTTCGTACCGTTCGCACAGCCTGTCCACGTGGTGCGCGGCCAGCTCTTTCACGTCCTGCGGCCTTTCCCTGAGCGGGGGGAGTTCGATGGCGAAGGTGCGGAGGCGGAAGAGGAGGTCTTCCCTGAACCGTCCTTCCCGGACCATGCGGTCCAGGTCGCGGTTGGTTGCTGCCACCACCCTGAAATCGCTGGCGATCTCCCGGTGACCGCCGACGGGGCGGAACCGGTGTTCCTGGAGGACCCGCAGGAAGGACTTCTGCAGGGCGAGGGGGAGTTCCCCCACCTCGTCGAGAAAGAGGGTCCCGCCGTTTGCCTGGAGAACGAGCCCGTCCCGGCTCTGGTCCGCGCCCGTGAAGGCCCCTTTTTCGTGGCCGAAGAGGAGGCTCTCCACAAGCGTTTCCGGTAGCGCCGCGCAGTCCACCACCACGAACCCCTTTCCGCTCCGCCGGCTGTTTTTGTGGACCGCCCGGGCGAAGAGTTCCTTCCCCGAGCCTGTTTCGCCGGTGATGAGCACGTTGGCGTCGCATTCCGCCGCCTGGGCCACCAGTTCCAGGCATCCCTTCATCTTCGGGCTGTTGCCGACGATTCCCTCCCGCTTGAGGAGCACCACGCTCCTCGCGTCCTTGCCGCTGTACTTCTGTTTCCGGTATTCCAGGGCGCGGACCAGGGAAAGGGTTATCTCCTTGACCGACGACCCTTTTTCGATGTAGTCCCAGGCGCCGCTCCTGATGGCCAGCTCCGCCCCCAGTGGGTTGCCGAAGCCTGTCATGATGATGATTTCCGGGGCGTCGGGGGTCGCTTCGATGGCGGGGAGCGTCTCCAGTCCGTTGCCGTCCGGCATCCGCACATCTAGAAAGACCACGTCGAACGGTTGGCTGGCGGCCTTTTCCACTCCCGCCGCCAGGGTGTGGGTACAGACGGCCTCGTGCCCCAGGCGGGCAGCCACATGGGAGAGCGACTGGCACATGAGGTCGTCGTCGTCGATTATGAGTATCTTTGACATGCGATCTCCTCGGCGTTTTCCTGCTGGTCGAGCACCCGGCGGATGGTCCTGGCCATTTCCGCCCGGTCGAGGGGCTTCAGCGCCAGTTCCCGGATACCGGCCGCCACCTGTCCCTCTTTCGTGGCAAAGTCCCTGGCTGCGTGGCCGAAGCCGGTGCAGAGGATGACCGGGATCTCGGGGCGGATGCGGAGGACCTCCCGCGTCAGCTCCGTTCCGGTCATCTTCGGCATGGTCTGGTCGGTGATGATAAGGTCGAAGTCGTGCGGCCTGTTGTGGAACATCTCCAGCGCCTCGCGGCTGTCGTTTTTCGCCACCACCGCGTACCCCAGCCGCTCCAGCATCATTTTCCCGGCGAACACGAGGTCTTCTTCGTCGTCGATGAAGAGTATCCGCTCCTTCCCCCGGGGTGGCTGCACGTATGCAGCGGCTCCCTTTTCCGCTGCATGGTCGATGCGGGGGAGAAAGACGTGGAAGCTGCTCCCTCTCCCCGGCTCGCTGTTCACCTTGATCGCCCCGCCGTGATTCTTGACGATGCCGTGTACGACCGACAGCCCGAGACCGGTCCCCTCGCCGTGCCTCTTGGTGGTGAAGAACGGGTCGAAGATGCGCTCCATCGTCGCGCTGTTCATGCCGTGTCCCGTGTCCTGCACGGTCAGCCTCAGGTAAGGTCCCGAAGGGAGATCCGGGAAGCCGGAGACGGCGGCCGTGTCCAGGTCGGTGTTGGCCAGGGTTATCTCCAGTTTTCCCCCGTTTTCCTGCATGGCGTGGCCCGCGTTGGTGCAGAGGTTCATGACTATCTGGTGAATCTGGGTCGGGTCGGCCAGGACCAGCCCGAGCCGCTCGGCGATGTTCTGGCGGATCTCGATGGAGGTGGGGAACGAGGCGCGCAGGAGCTTCAGGCATTCGCTTACGATCCGCTCCACCTGCACCGGTTGCCGCTCCTGTTCGACCTGGCAGCTGAAGGTGAGGATCTGCTTGACCAGGTTCCTCCCGCGGTAGCTGGACTTGAGCACCACGTCCAGGAGTTCGCGGATGGGGCTCTCTTCCGGCACGTCATCCCGCGCCATTTCGGCGCAGGTGATGATGGAGGCGAGGTTGTTGTTGAAATCGTGGGCAATGCCCCCCGCCAGGGTTCCGATGGCTTCCATCCGTTGCGCCTGGTTCAGCTGCCATTCCAGCTGCACCTCGTGGGTCACGTCCCGGATCAGGGCGACATAGTTGCTGACAGCGCCGGAATCGTCGGAAATGGTCCAGATGGCGGAGTCTATGTGGTAAGGCCGCTCGTCGCCCCCCTTCTGGATGGAGTTGCTGATCCGCACCTCGCCGCGGGAGATGGCCTCCCATATGGCCGAGTAGAATTCGCCCATGTGCGCCTCGCAGTCGAGGGTCCTGATGTTTTTGCCGATCAACATCTCCGGGGCGTGGCCGGTTATGCTCTCCACGGCCGGATTGGCGTACTGGATCAGACCATCGCCGTCCAGGAGGATGATCCCCTCCAGCGCCTGCTGGATCACCGAGGCGAGCAGCTTGCGCTCCTTCTCCACCTTCTTGCGGTCCGCCTGCGTTCGGAGCGCGGCTATGCCGTAAGACAGGTCTTCGGCCAGTTCTTCGAGGAGTTTGACCTCGCCGTTGTCGAAGGCCCCCTCCTCTTCGGCGAAGATGACCAGCGCGCCAAAGTGGCGCTCGCCGGAGGTGAGGGGAAGGGAAATCGATGCGGCGAAGCCGTGTCTGTGCGCTTCTTCCTGCCACGGTTTCCAGCGCGGGTCGAGAGCGATGTTCTGCACCACGCACGTCGCGCCGCTTCTTATGGCGGCGCCGGTGGGCCCCTGTCCCCAGGCGGATTCCGACCAGGAGAGCTTCAGCCCCTTCAGGTATCCCTTCTCGTCCCCCCACTGGGCCACGGGACGGACGCTCCGTTCCTCGTCATCCTCGGCCATGCCCACCCACGCAAGCCGGTAACCGGCCGCTTCGACGAATGTCCGGCAGATCTCCTCCATCAGCCGCACTTCGTCCGTGGCATGAACGAGCGCCTTGTTGCAGTCGCTCAACGCCTTGAAGGCGCGGTTGACCCGATGGAGCGACTCCTTCCCCTGCATGATCTCTTCGAGGCTGTGATGGATGAGGAAATAGAGCAGCAGGGCGGTGATGATGATGAAAAACGTATGATTGGTCGCCTCCATGCGGATGAACGACCAGGGTTCCTCGGTAAGGTCCGAGAAGAACACCTTTGCGCCGACCACCCACAACACGCCGATAACCGCATAGATGACGGCGATCGAAAGGGGTGTCAGCTTCCATTTTGCAGGGATGGGGAGCATTGTTGCACCTTCCCCGGCCAAACCGCGCCCGTGGATTTAATTACAGTGCGTTAATTATAACGCAAAAAGCGCGCTGTTCCACTTCTGGTGCAATGTGGATGCAAAAAACTTTTTCACCATTAAGACACTAAGGACACCAAGAAAACCGAAAAAAGGTTTTAATCTTTTGCTTACTTGGTGCTCTTGGTGCCTTAGTGGTGGATTCGTAAAAGGATCTTTGGCGTGGGGGACTCTGCCTAGTGCATTCCCGCGGGGGCGGCGTGGCGCTTGGGTTTTTTCAGGAGGAGCAGGCAGGGGATGATGACGAGAAAGGCGATGCCGACCACCCAGAAGATCCGGTTGTAGGCGAGCATGGTCGCCTGGCGCCTGAGCTGGCCGTAGATGGCGGCATAGGCGGTCTTTTCGGCCGTGACCGCATCGAGCCCCCTGCTCATGGCCGCCTGCTTCAGGCCGGTGAGCCTCGTCTGCGCCACGGGGCTGTAAGGGGTCACCTGGCCGACAAGATTGGACTGATAGAACTGGGCGTAGCGCGAAAGCAAGGTCGCGGCGATGGCGATCCCCACGCTGCCGCCGACGTTTCTGAGCAGGTTGAAGATGCCGGTGGCGTTTCCCATCTCCTCCTTCTGGATGGTGGCGAGGGTGACGGTGGTGAGGGGAACGAAAATCATCGCCAGCCCCACGCCGAGCACGATCCTGGGCCAGACGAAGTCCCAGTAGGCCGCATCGAGGGTGAAGCCGCGCATGATGTACATGGAGCAGGCTCCGATCAGAAGCCCGCAGAACACCACCTTGCGGCCGTCGTAACGCTGGATGACTGCGCCGACAAAGGGCATGGTGATGAGGGTGGCCACTCCGCCCGGGGCGAGCACCATCCCGGCCATGGTGGCGTCGTACCCCATCAGGGTCTGGAGGAAGAGGGGGATGAGCATGATGGAGCTGTAGAGACAGAAGCCGACGATGAACATGATGAAGTTGCCGGCGGAGAAGGAGAGGTTCTTGAACAGCCGCAGGTTGACGATCGGGTGCGGGTGCCTCAGTTCCACGAAGATGAGCATGAGGAGCGAGACGGCCGAGACGACGGAGCAGGCGAGGATGAAGGAGGAGCTGAACCAGTCGTCCTGCTGCCCCTTGTCCAGTACGATCTGGAGGGCGCCGAGGCCGATGATAAGGAGCGCCAGCCCCCAGTAGTCGACGGCGGCCTTGGCCCGCTTGAGATAGGGGGGATCGAAGATGAAGTAGGTGGCCATGATGACGGCGACGATACCGATCGGGATGTTGATGTAGAAGATCCAGCGCCAGTTCATGTTGTCGGTGATCCAGCCGCCGAGAGCTGGGCCGATGATCGGCCCGAACATGGCGCCGACGCCGAAGATCGCCATGGCCATTCCCTGCTGGTGGGGGGGGAAGGTTTCCATCATGATCGCCTGGCTGGTCGGGATCAGCGCTCCCCCGGCGGCCCCCTGGAGGATGCGGAAAAAGATCAGCGTGGCGAGGTTCGGCGCAGCGCCGCACAGAAGCGACGACAGGGTGAAGAGGATGATGCAGGTGATGAGGAATCTCTTCCTGCCGAACATGCGCGCCAGCCAGCCGGTCATGGGGAGGACCACGGCGTTGCTCACCAGGTAGGAGGTGAGCACCCAGGTGACCTCGTCGGTCCCCGCGTTGAGGCTCCCCTGCATGTGGGGGAGGGCGACGTTGGCCACAGAGGTGTCAACGATCTCCATGATGGTCGGGAGCATGACCGTGATGGTGATGAGCCATTTATTTATGCTTTTAGCGTCGTTTTTCATGAATGAACCGTAGGGGCGATCCCAACTGGTCGCCCGCCTTTGGTTTGCATAGCGTCTGCATATGAGATTGGCGCCGTTTCGGGGCGAGCCGTTGGCGTCGCCCCTACAGAAACGGGTTCACATCCCTGAGAATGTCCGACATTCCGCGATCGACGATGATCGTCGGCACCACGCTCATGCCGATCCGCAGCAGGTGGCCGGGGTCGCTGCTTTTGTCTATGGCTATCTTGATCGGGATGCGCTGGACGACCTTGACGTAGTTGCCGGTGGCGTTTTCCGGCGGCAGGAGGGAG
>DAIEGL010000126.1 GCA_027356255.1 Geobacter sp.
ATCGGCGAGCACCAGACGGTCATCAAATCCCTGGGACGCGCCTACAAGAACGTGGACGGGATTTCCGGCGCGACCATTCTCGGCGACGGGGCTGTCGCGCTGATCCTCGACATTCCCCGGCTGGTGCACGACGTGGAGATGACAAGGGCTTAGCAGGATGTTGAAAAACTATTGCGGGGCCGGTCTGCGTTGTTGCCGCTCGCTCAAAACCTCAACGTACAGGGAGTACGCCTCGGCTTTTCGCCCGCTTGCGCCGTGCATTCCGGCCTCTTTAGGCCCCACGGGTTCTCATGATGTTTTTCAACAGCCTGTTAGGGGAGAATATTCAACGGGTGCGGGGATGGATGAAAAATACACGCAGTCTTGCGTCGAAGAAACATCCGAACTGTTGTGCGAGTTGGAGACGGCCCTGCTTGAGCTTGAGCATGCGCCGGACGACGGTGAGCTGGTCGGACGCGTCTTTCGCGCCCTGCACACGATCAAGGGCACCAGCGGGATGTTCGGCCTCGAAGAGATGGCCGCTTTCACCCACGAGGTGGAGACCGTCTTCGACCTGGTGCGGAGCGACCTGATCCCCGTCCATAAGGAGCTGATCAGCCTGGTCCTGGCTGCCGTTGACCACATGAGGGAGCTGTTCGGCGCAGTCACGGTCGGAACGCCGGCAGACGCGGGGATGGGGCGGGAGATCATCGCCCGCCTGAAGGGGCTTGAACCGCTTCCCCATTTCCCTCAGCCGACCATAGAAGCCTTTCTCGGCGTCTTCACGGAATACGAAATCGCCAGGTTGTGCGCCAATCTGAACAGGAACCGGCGCGTCTTCTCGGTCAGAAAAGTCTTTTCCCTGGCCGGCATCGATGAGGAGCTGGCCCAGGTCAATACCCGCCTCAAGGTTGACGGCGAACTGCTGTCCAAAATCCCCCGCTCCGATGACGTGCCGGCCGGTTTCATCGGTTTCGAGCTCCTGTTCGCGTCGGGGAGGGACTGTCGCCGGCTGGCTGAGCTCCTGGGGAGCACACCGGTCGAGATCGACTGCAGCCTCTTGCCGGACGCCCGCCATCGTGCGAATACCGCCCCGAAGCAGGCCAAACGGTCCACCATCACCTACCGGCTCCGCTTTCAGCCGTCGCCTTTGATCTTTCGCAAGGAGATCGACGTCGTTGCCCTGTTTGCCCGCCTGCGCGGGCTCGGAGCGTGCAAGATAGTGGCCCACCTGAGCAATGTCCCCCTCCTTGAGGATCTGGTTCCGGAAGAGTGCTGCATTTACTGGAACATCCTTCTGACCACCGAGCGGAGCGAAAAAGCCATAAGGGGCATTTTCGGCCTTGCCGGGAAGGATTGCCGGTTGCAGATCGGCGTAATCGACGACGGCGGCAGCCGGGACAACGACGGCGACTGCAAAAAGCTGGGGGAGATCCTCCTTGAGCGGGGGGACCTGGCGCTTGAAGAGTTGCAGCAGGTGCTCTCCGAACAGAAACGGCTCGGTGAACTGCTGGTCGAGAAGGGGTTCGTCCAGCCGGACCTGGTAGAGTCGGCGCTGATAGAGCAGCAGCATCTGAAGGAGGTAAGACAGGAACGGCTGAGCCGGCAGGCTTCCGCCAGCATCCGGGTCCCGACCGATAAGCTCGACACCCTGGTCAACCTTGTCGGGCAACTCGTCACGGTGCAGGCCACCCTGAGCCGGATTGCCTCGGAGGCGCCGACGGTGGCGGGACTGGGTGCGGTGGCTGAAGAGGTGGAGCGCCTCGCCATCGGGTTGCGTGGCAATACCCTCGATATCCGCATGCTCCCCATCGGCACGATCTTCAGCCCGTTCGAACGGCTGGTGCGCGATCTTTCCCATGAACTGGGGAAAGAGGCGGAGTTGAAGACCGTGGGGGCCGAAACCGAACTGGACAAGACCGTTCTGGAAAAGCTCAACGAGCCGCTCGTGCACCTGGTCCGAAATTGCATGGATCACGGCGTGGAACCCCCCGGCCTGCGCGAGCGGGCCGGCAAGCCTCGCCGCGGCACCATCTGCCTGGGAGCGGTCCAGTCAGGCGACAGTGTGCTCATCACCATCAGTGACGACGGCGCCGGACTTAACAAGGAAGCGATCCGGGCCAGGGCAATGGAAAAATGGATACTGGCTGCGGGTGCGGAACCGACGGAAAAGGAGCTGTTTGCCCTGGTTTTCAACCCCGGCTTTTCCACGGCGAGAAAGGTTTCCAGCGTTTCCGGCCGCGGGGTCGGCATGGATGTGGTGAAACGGGCCATCGACGCCTTGCGCGGTACCATAGAAATTGCGAGCAGCGAGGGGGCGGGGACAACGATCGGCATCAGGATTCCGCTTGAGCTGTCGATCATCGAGAGCCTGAAAAATTAAAAAGATGACGACGCCAAGGATGGTGGGAAGTGGTGACCAAGACCGTCATCGTCAAAATGAGCGAGGATGGGGATCAATTGGACAGCCAGTATGAAAAGTTCTGATGGTCTGCCTACGCTTTTCAATAAAAACATTTGGTTACGCCGGGTGGCGCTGCTGGAAATGCAGCGCCACCTTTTTGTGAAAAAACAGTTAAGTTTCTTAATCTGGTAACGATAAGTTAGTAGGGTTGTAAAAATTTTTTACAGTAACTTGCCGGTGTCTCTTCCCGCAACAAGGCATTCATCCGGGTGTGGGCCTGGAATCCAATAGTTTCCAAGGGGGAACATGACATGAAGTTTCAGGACATGAAAATCGGTTTACGGTTAAGCCTGAGTTTCGGGTTGGTCTTGCTGCTCATGCTCGCGGTCGGGGCGATCGGCATCAACAGCATGCGGAAGCTCGACGATAACCTGGACAGCATCGTCAAGCTCGACTATCAGAAGATCAAGCATGCCAACGAAGCGAAGGATGCGATCCGCACCATAACCCAGGCCATTCAATCGATCATGATCGCCCAGGATGCGGCGACCCGGGCGGACGCAAAGAAAATCCTGGATGAGCATCGGGCGGAATACAAGAAGGATATGGAGAAGCTGGAGAAGCTGGAGGCCTCCGACAAGGGAAAGGGGCTGATCGCCAAGGCCGGGGAGGCCATTGATGCCGCAAAGAAGGCGAATAACGATGTGCTGGCCTTGAGCTATGCGAACAAGACCGCCCAGGCTTCACGCCTGTTCGAGAAGGAGGCCTATGCGAACAACACCAAGGTCGGGGACGCGTTCGACAACCTGGTCAAACACCAGGAGGACCAGATCGGCGCTGCATACGAGCAGGCGGGTAAGGACTATGAGCGTGCCAGGACCTTTATTCTGCTGATCGTGGGGATCGCCATCGCCATGGGCGCGGCGATCGCCTTCCTGATCACCCGCAGCATCAGCAAGCCGGTGAAGGCCTTGGCGGCTTCGGCCGACAGGCTGGCCGTCGGCGATGTTACCGTGGAAATCGCCGTAAGTTCCAGGGACGAGATCGGGATGCTATCCCAATCGTTCAGGGACATGGTGGAAAACATCAAAGAGGCCTCGCTCGCCGCGGAAAAGGTCGCTGCCGGCGACCTGACTGTGCAGGTATCGGCAAAGTCGGAGAACGACCTCATGGGAAAAAACCTGGCCGCAATGATCAATATGATCAAGGAGCTGGCCGGGGAAACGAACCAGCTGATCATGGCGGTTCAGGAGGGGAAACTGGATGTGCGCGGCAATGCGTCGGGCTACCGGGGGGCATGGGGTGATCTGGTGTCCGGCATAAACCGGCTGATCGAGGCGTTTGTCCTGCCGATAAACGTGACCGCTGGGTATGTGGACCGCATATCCAAGGGGGACATCCCGGCAAAGATCACCGATACCTATTACGGCGACTTCAACGAGATCAAGAACAACATCAACCTCCTCATCGATGCCATGAACAACGTGACCCGGCTGGCGCAGGAGATCGCAGGCGGCAACCTGCTGGTCGAGGCGAAGGAGCGCTCTGCAAACGACGAACTGATGCAGGCGCTGGCAACGATGGTGGGTAGGCTGACGGAGATCGTCGACGAGGTGAAGTCTGCTGCCGACAACGTGGTTTCCGGGAGCCAGGAGCTCTCCTCCAGTTCCGAGGAGATGTCCCAGGGGGCAAGCGAACAGGCTGCGGCGGCCGAAGAGGCGTCGTCATCCATGGAGGAGATGACCTCCAACATCAGGCAGAACGCGGACAATGCCATGCAGACCGAGAAGATCGCCGTGACATCCGCCAATGACGCCAGGGAAGGTGGTGCCGCCGTGTCCCAGACCGTGGCTGCCATGAAAGAGATCGCCGGCAAGATCTCCATCATCGAGGAGATCGCACGCCAGACGAACCTGCTGGCCCTGAACGCCGCCATCGAGGCGGCCCGGGCAGGGGAGCACGGCAAGGGGTTTGCTGTGGTGGCGAGCGAGGTGCGGAAGCTGGCAGAGCGAAGCCAGAAAGCGGCGGAGGAGATCAGCGACTTGTCGGCAACAAGCGTAGATGTGGCGGAAAGAGCGGGGCAGCTCTTGACCAAGCTGGTCCCGGACATCCAGAAAACCGCGGAACTGGTGCAGGAGATCAGCGCCGGAAGCAGGGAGCAGGATGCGGGGGCGGAGCAGATCAACAAGGCGATCCAGCAACTGGATCAGGTGATCCAGCAGAATGCCGGAGCCTCCGAGGAGATGGCATCCACCGCCGAGGAGCTCGCCTCGCAGGCCGAGCAGTTGCAGAGCAGCATCGCGTTCTTCAGGATCGGCGAGGAATCCGGGGCGAGAGAGGCGGCGGTTGTGAAGAAGTCCGAGCGCAAACCGGTCGAAAAGGGAAGGGCAAAGGACACCATGAAGCACGCCAGGGCGAACGGCTATGCGAAAAAGGCGGTCGGTCATGACCTGGACATGGGCGAGGACAGCGAACGATTGGATAACGAGTTTGAGAAATTTTAAAGGAGGAGAGCAATGAGCGTAGCGGGCATAACAGAGACAACACAATACCTGACATTCAAGCTGGAGGACGAGGTCTTCGCTCTGGATGTGGCAAAGGTGCGGGAGATACTGGACTTCGACACGGTCACCAAGGTGCCGCAGACCCCGGACTTCATGCGCGGTGTGATCAATCTCCGCGGCAGCGTTGTGCCGGTCATGGACATGCGGCTGAAGTTCGGCATGACGAAGACGGACAAGACGGTCAACACCTGCATAATCGTGGTCGAGATCATTGCCGAGGACGAAACGGTCGTGCTGGGCGCCCTGGCCGACTCGGTGCAGGAGGTGATCGATCTTGAGCCGGAACAGATCGAGCCTGCGCCGCGGATCGGAACAAAAATCAATACCGACTTCATCCTGGGGATGGGGAAGCATAACGGCCAGTTCATCATGATCCTCGACATAGGGAAGATATTTTCTTCCGCCGAACTGACTGCGGTTTCCGACGATGCGGCGTTCAACGGCGGCGCACGGGCCGCATAAAGATGCCGGGCGGTCAATAATGGGGAGGCGGGCGTGGTCGCAAACCGGCGATTATGTCCGCCTTTTTTTGTTTTCGCTGTGACAAAATCCAATAGGCGCCTTTACGGCAAGCGTTGATGTATTATAATTATCAGGCTGAAATTTCCCCGCTCGCCTGTGCCGGTATGCTTAGAGGGTTGTTGCAGAAATGGAAAACGATTCCCACAGGGAAAAATCGGATTGCGCCGCCGCTTTGAAACGTCATGCCTTGACGATCATAGCGGCATGGACGGTGTTGCCGGCCGTCCTGCTTTTACTGAGCGTGGCCCGCGAGATGGACCGTGCGGCAGCGTTTGCCGCCGACGCCGATGAGGCTATTCTTTTCGACATCCTGGGATATGTGGCGCTCTGGATGGCGGGGGCCTTCGGCATCCGCCTGGGGGTCGGACGGCTGACGCAAAGCGAGCATGGAAGAACGGCGGCAGAGGGCGCACTGTTGCAATCCTACGAAGAGCTGGAAATAAAGGTAAGGCAGCGGACGGCGGAACTTGGCAGGGCGAATGTCCGGCTCAAATGCGAGGTGGAGGAGCGGATACGGGCAGAAGTGGCGCTGCGGGAATCGGAGATGAAATACCGCATCGTCGCGGACAACGCCTATGGATGGGAATTCTGGCTGAACACGGAGGGGCGCTTTGTCTACACGTCGCCTGCATGCCTGGAGATTACCGGACATGGCGCGGACGAGTTTGCCGCAGACCCGGATCTGTTCTACCGCATTATCCATGCTGAGGACCGTACTGTCTTTCTGAAGCACAGGCTTGAGGTCGAGCAAAAATTGGAAAGCGATACGGTGGCGTTCCGCATCGTCCGCCCCGATGGGGGGTGCAGGTGGATCGGTCACGTATGCCGGCCGGTCTATGACAACAACGGCCGGTACATGGGTATCCGCGGCAGCAACCGTGACATCAGCGAAAGAAAACGGGCGGAAACGGCAATACAGATACTGAACGCGGAGCTGGAACAACGGGTCCATAAACGCACCGCGCAATTGGAGGCATCCAATAAGGAGCTGGAAGACTTTTGCTATGCGATCTCCCACGACCTGCGCGCCCCGCTCAACCGCCTCGAAGGATACAGCCGTGCCATGCTGGAAGACTGCTCGGCGCTCCTTGACGCACAGGGGCGGTTTTACGCCGAACGTATCGAACAGGGGAGCCTCCATTTGAAAAGGGTGATCGATGCCCTCCTCGAACTGAGCAGACTGACGCGGAGCGAGCTGATCATGCAGGATGTGAATCTGAGCGAGATCGCCCGTTCGGCAATCGAGGAGCTGAAGGAGATGCAGCCCCATCGTGCCGTTGAGTTCGTTGCGGCCACCGATGTGGTGGTGAAGGGGGATGCCGGAATGCTGTCGCTGGCGTTGAGGAACCTCATCGACAACGCGTGGAAGTATACGGAGAAACATCCGACTGCAGGGATAGAGTTCGGCGTTACCGAACATGAACGGCGCAGGGTCTATTATGTCCGCGATGACGGGGCCGGCTTTGACATGCAATTTGCCGAAAAACTGTTCAAGCCGTTCGAGCGCATCCATTGCCCCGGCGAGTTTACAGGCAACGGCATCGGTCTTGCGACCGCGCAGAGGGTCATCCAGCGCCACGGCGGCCGGATATGGGCGGAAGGGGCGATAGAGAAAGGCGCGACCTTTTATTTCTCCATTTAGGCCTCGAATCTACAGTATGGACAAATTTAGCTCGGGAAGGAGGCTTCCTTGGTCGAAAATCCAGTCTTGATGGTTGAGGATAATCCTGACGATGAATTCCTGACCCTGAGGGAGTTGAAGAAATACGGCATCGAGGGGGTGGTGGTTGTCCGTGACGGGGTGGAAACGGTTGATTACCTGCTCTGCACCGGCAGGTATGCGGGGCGCGACAGGGGCATCGTACCGCGGTTGGTCTTCCTTGATCTGAAACTTCCCAGGATGAACGGCCTGGAGGTGCTCCGGGCGATGCGGGATGATGAGAAGCTGCGGGACGTTCCGGTCATTGTCACCAGTTCCTCCCAGGAGCCGTCGGACATCGAAAACTGCCGGAAACTGGGGGTGAAGTTCTTTCTGGACAAGCCGCTTGACGGCAGAAAGATTGCCGCGATCATGGATGAAATGGAGGGGGAGAGCCCTTAAGAAAAATTTTGATGGACTACGACTGTACCGGAAGCGCCGCGGGAGAACCGCGGTTTTTTTGTTTTTATTTATTTGTATGCAATTCTAAAGAAATTGTAATCACTGCCGATACGTTTTCAGTGCGAGCTTTTGAAACCCAAAGGAGGCATTCAAAATGAGGTTGAACAATCTGAAAATTGGTGTGAGGCTCGGTCTAGGTTTCTGCCTGGGTTTGCTGCTCATGGTCACATTGACGACCTTCGCGGTGATTGGGATGGGAAAGATCGAACAGCAACTGCAACGGATCGTCGAAGTGAACTACGAAAAAATAAAAGAGGCCACCGTTGCGGCGGAATCTATCAACAACATATCCATGGCTTTGCAGCAGATGATGCTGATCAGGGACAATGCGACAAGGGTCGAGGAAAAGAAGCAGATCGAGGCGTTACGGGCGACATACAAAACAAGCATGGAGAAGGTTGAAAAACTGGAACAGAACGAAGAGGGGAAGAAACTGATAGTCAGGGCCAAGGATGCCATTGCATCGGCAAAAAAAACTAATAATGAAATAATCGAGCTGTGCATGGCTAACAGGACCGATGAGGCTGTCGCCTTGTTTGCCAAGGAGGGGGAGAGGGGCAATAAAGTGGTCCAGGCAGCTTTTGACGAGCTGGTGAAATACAACGAAGGAAGAATCGACTTGAGGTACAAGGATGCCCTGGCCACCTATTCAAGCACCCGCATGAGCAATTTCATCATTGCAGTCATAGCCATACTGTCGGGAATATTGACGGCTTTTTTCATTACCCGCAGCATAACCAGACCCCTTAATGTGGCGCTCTGCGTCTCCAACAGCCTGGCGGAAGGCGACCTGACGACGACCATAGAAGTCAACAGCGAGGATGAGACCGGTCTCTTGCTTGCTGCTATGAAACATATGGTGGAGAAGCTGAGTGAGGTCGTTGGCGAAGTGAAGTCCGCTGCAGACAACGTGGCGAGTGGCTCTCAGGAACTTTCTTCCGGCTCGGAGGAAATGTCCCAGGGTGCGAGTGAGCAGGCGGCGGCGGCCGAAGAGGCCTCAACGAGCATGGAGCAGATGTCGTCCAACATCAGGCAGAATGCGGATAATGCCCTGCAGACAGAGAAGATAGCGGTGAAATCTGCCACAGATGCCCAGTACGGCAGCAAGGTGGTTGAGCAGACCGTTTCTGCGATGAAGGATATCGCCGGGAAGATCTCCATCATAGAGGAGATCTCGCGGCAGACAAACCTGCTCGCTTTGAACGCGGCCATCGAGGCGGCGCGGGCAGGTGAGCACGGCAAGGGGTTCGCGGTGGTGGCTTCCGAGGTGCGCAAGCTTGCCGAACGGAGCCAGAAGGCGGCGGCCGAGATTTCCGAGCTTTCGTCTTCAAGCGTCGAGGTGGCGGAGAAGGCGGGTGACCTCTTGACCAAGATGGTTCCCGACATCCGGAAAACGTCAGAGCTGGTACAGGAGATCACAGCTGCGAGCAGGGAGCAGGATCTCGGCGCCGAACAGATCAACAAGGCGATCCAGCAACTGGATCAGGTGATCCAGCAGAACGCGGGGGCTTCCGAGGAGATGGCCTCCACTGCGGAGGAACTCGCTTCCCAGGCGGAGCAGCTCCAGGCAACTATCTCATTCTTCAAAACCGACCAATCGCAGGTTGCCGGGAAAACGGCCGGAAAAACTGTTAAACAGACGTTCCGCGAAGGCTCGGCAAAAAATGAGCTGAAAAACGCCATGGCTAACGGCTATGCGAAAAAAGCCGTCGGACATGACCACGGCGTAAACGACCATCTGGATGGAGATTTCGAAAGATTCTAAAATGATTTTTTCCTCTGTACCGAGGAGCGCCGCAGAAAAACCGCGGCGTTTTTTTTGGGTGGCTATGTCTAAAGATATTTCATGTACGGACGATAAGAGAGTTCGTGTGCTAGTCATATGTTGTAGAAGAAAGGGGAAAAGCTTATGGACGGAGTTGCCACGGGAGAAAACAATGCAGTATCTGACCTTTTCCCTCCTTGACGTGGACAATATCTTTTCATCTGATGATCTGACGGTGGTTGAAGATCAGACCAGAGGCCCATTCAGTGGGAGAATTGCGGTCGAGTAAAGGACGTCGCCGCAGCAACGTCAATATCTGGATGTCGTGCCCATAAAAAATCAAAATTGGAGGTTTCCACATGTTCAAGGATATGAAGATCGGTTTGAGACTGGGATTAGGTTTTGCAGTCGTTCTGGCTTTTATGGTGGCAATAATTCTGACTGGGATCACGAAGCTGAAAGCGGTTGACGAGAAACTGAACCGCATCGTCAAGATCAACAATGTCAAGGTCGATATTACAAACAACATGGCCGATAACGTACAGGACATAGGCCGGACATTACGGAATATGGCATTGGTTGGCAGCATGTCGGGCAGGCTGGAAGAGAAGAATAAGATGGAAGAGGCGAGGGCCAATTACAGCAACGAGGCAAAAAAACTCGAGGGAATGCTCAATTCCGAGGAAGAGAAATCGCTCTTTGCAAAGGTGGCAGCAGAGAAGGAAAAAGACAAGGTTTTAAATGACCGGGTGGTTGAGCTTCTCATGGGAAACAAGCAGGAAGAGGGGGTGAGAATCCTTTTAAATGAAACGGTGGCCCAGGAGAGAGCGTTCCGCACGAGCATTGAAGAATTAAACGGGTATCAGGACAGGCGCTCGGCAACCCGGTATCAGGAAGCATTGCAGGCATATGAGTCCGCAACAAGAATAATGTTGATATTAGGAGGAGTGGCCCTCGCTCTGGGCGTTCTGATTGCCTTCTGGATAACCAGGAATATCGTCCGGCCGCTTAATGAGGCTGTCGATGTCTCCAATAGGCTGGCCGACGGTGATCTTAGCGTAAATATAGAGGCTACCCGCAAAGATGAAACCGGACAGTTGCTCATGGCCATGAAAAACATGGTGGAGAAACTTAAATATGTCGTTGCTGAAGTGAAGGTGGCGACTGACAATGTGGCGTCCGGCAGTCAGGAGATGAGTTCCGGTTCAGAAGAAATGTCCCAGGGCGCGAGCGAGCAGGCGGCAGCCGCGGAGGAAGCATCGTCCTCTATGGAGGAGATGTCTTCCAATATCAGGCAGAACGCCGACAACGCCATGCAGACCGAGAAGATCGCCGTGCAATCTGCCGAAGATGCCAAAGAGGGGGGGAAGGCGGTGGCCGAAACGGTCCATGCCATGAAAGATATTGCCGACAAGATTTCCATCATCGAGGAGATCGCTCGGCAGACGAACCTCCTGGCACTGAACGCTGCCATCGAGGCGGCACGGGCTGGCGAACACGGCAAGGGGTTTGCGGTGGTCGCCTCCGAGGTGAGAAAGCTGGCAGAGAGGAGCCAGAAGGCGGCAGCGGAGATATCCCAGTTGTCTGCTTCCAGTGTTGACGTTGCGGTAAAGGCCGGTGATCTCCTGTCAAAGATGGTCCCCGACATCCAGCGAACAGCCGAACTGGTGCAGGAGATCAGCGCGGCTTCCAGGGAGCAGGATACCGGCGCAGAGCAGATCAACAAGGCGATCCAGCAACTCGACCAGGTGATCCAGCAGAACGCAGGAGCATCGGAAGAGATGGCCTCGACCGCAGAGGAGCTCGCCTCCCAGGCAGAACAGCTCCAGGCCGCCATTTCCTTCTTCAAGATGGATGCGAGGGACGCTGTGAAGAAGACAGCGGTCCAGGCGCGGCCAGTGGCCAAATGCCCTACAACGCAGCCCGGCAAGGCACAGGTGCATAATATCGCCCATATCAAAAAGGCGAACGGCTATGACAAGGGGCCGGCCGTAATGGGCAAGGCGGCGGCCAATGCCGGCGGGATCGGTCTGGACATGGGGAACGACAACCTGGATGCCGAGTTTGAGAAGTTTTGAACAAAGGAGCGAGGAGCGAGGATCGAGGAGCGAGGATAAAGGATCGAGGATAAAGGATCGAGGATAAAGGATCGAGGATAAAGGATCGAGGATAAAGGATCGAGGATCGAGGATAAAGGCTGGAGGGAGACCTTCGGCCTTTTTCGTCTGCCGGCTTTCACCTTTATCCTTTCACCTCGCACCTCGTACCTCGTACCTCGCACCTCGCACCTCGTACCTCGTACCGGCCTGATTTTCCCTAAATCTCTCCCCGTAAGCGCCGATAAGAAAATTAAGTCGGCAGCCGAATCCAGTTGGTTGAAAATCGATCGTTCAGGAGTCAGTAAGATGGATGATGCCTGTCATGGCCCTACCTTGTCCAACGGGGATTTTTCCCGTTTGAGCCAGTTCATATACGACGAGGTCGGCATCAAGATGCCGATCGCAAAGAAAACCATGCTTGAAGCGCGCCTGCAAAAACGCCTGAGAAGCCTTGATATCGGTTCTTTTCATGATTACTGCAACTATCTGTTCAGCCATGCCGGCATGGAAAATGAGATGGTGCAGATGATCGATCTGGTGACCACCAACAAGACGGACTTCTTCCGCGAAGCGGACCATTTCGACTATCTGCTGCAAAGCGTCCTCCCCGACTGGTCCAGAAGGCATTCCGGGAGAAGGCTCATGGTCTGGAGCGCCGGCTGTTCCACGGGTGAGGAGCCTTATACGCTGGCCATGGTGCTTTCCGAATTTGCGGACAGCCGGCCGGATTTCGATTTCCAGATCCTTGCCACCGATATCTCCACGAGGGTGCTGGAAAAAGCGAAGCTGGCCGTCTATGATGAAGAACGGGTGATCCCCGTCCCCGTGCCGCTGAAGAAGAAGTACCTTCTTCGCAGCAAGGACAAGAGCAACCTGAAGGTGCGGATCGTGCCGGAGTTGCGGGATAAGGTGCGATTCCGCAGACTGAACTTCATGGACGGCGATTTTTCCATGCGTGAACCGCTCGACATCATATTCTGCAGAAATGTGGTCATCTACTTCGACCGGCCGACCCAGGAGAAAGTGCTGAACCATTTTTACTCGCACATGGCGCCGGGTGCGTACATCTTCATGGGGCACTCCGAGACGCTGAGCGGGCTGGATGTGCCGTTGACCATGGTCCACCCGACCGTTTACAGGAAGCTCAAATGACGCCGCTTGCTGCGGAATTGCCGCACCTCTATCTCAAGCCGGGTGAGATGCGCCTCTGCGAGGAACCGACCATTGTTACCACCCTGCTCGGTTCCTGTGTGGCGGTTACCATGTATAACGAACGGCTCGGGATCGGCGCCATCTGCCACGGTCTTCTCCCATCGTGCAGAAACGCCGGGCCCTGCGACGGCCACTGTCTGGAAGGGTTCAGATACGTGGACTGCTCCATCCGGCTCATGCTGGAAGGATTTCAGAAACGGGGCATCGGCCAGGGGGAAATAGCCGTCAAGGTCTTCGGCGGTTCCGACATGTTCAACGTAAAGGGTGGGGCCGGCAAGGGGCGCAGTGTGGGACGGCAGAATGTTGAAAAAGCCATCCAGATCATCGACCGCGAGGGGCTAAAAATAACCGCTTCCGACCTCGGCGGCCCGCGGGGGCGCAAGATATATTTCTATACCAATAACGGAGAGGTGCTTCTGAAGCGGCTGCACGGCTCAATGGCGGTCCGTTCCGAAGCGATTTGATTTTACGATACGCAGGATTTATTCCATGAAAAACAAGATACGGGTGCTTATCGTCGATGATTCTGCCGTGGTGCGTCAGACCATGGCTGAAATCCTCTCATCCGATCCTCAGATCGAGGTGATTGCCACGGCTGCCGATCCCTTCATCGCCGCCGAACGGATAAGGGTGGCGGTTCCCGATGTCATCACCCTGGATGTGGAGATGCCGCGCATGGACGGCATCTCCTTCCTGCACAAGATCATGAGCCAGCACCCGATTCCCGTGGTCATGTGTTCGAGCCTGACCGACATGGGGTCCGAAACGGCGTTGAAGGCGCTGGAGTACGGGGCGGTGGAAATCATTCAGAAGCCGCGCATGGGTACCAAGCAGTTTCTGGAGGAATCCCGGGTGCGGATCTGCGATGCGGTCAAGGCTGCCAGCCACGCGCGGTTGAGGCCGGTGTCCGCAAAGCCGCGCATCGTCGCCCCGAAACTGACGGCGGATGTAATCATGGAAAAGCCGAATTCGCGGGCCATGATGCAGACCACCGAAAAAGTGGTGGTGGTGGGGGCCTCGACCGGCGGCACCGAGGCCTTGCGGACCTTTCTCGAGGTGCTCCCCGCCGACAGCCCTGGAATAGTCATTGTCCAGCACATGCCGGAGGGGTTTACGCGGGCCTTTTCGAAGCGTCTCGACGGGATCTGCCGCGTTTCGGTCAAGGAAGCGGAGAACAACGATTCGGTCGTGCGTGGACGGGTCCTGATCGCCCCCGGAAATCATCATCTCCTTCTCAAGCGGAGCGGTGCCCGCTACTACGTGGAGGTCAAGGACGGGCCCCTCGTTTCGAGGCACCGCCCATCGGTGGACGTGCTGTTCCGCTCGGCGGCCCGCTATGCCGGCAAAAATGCGGTGGGGGTGATAATGACCGGCATGGGGGACGACGGCGCCAAGGGTATGCTGGAGATGAAGGAGGCCGGGGCTATGACCATAGCCCAGGACGAGGCCACTTCCGTCGTGTTCGGCATGCCCCATGAGGCGATAAAGCTCGGCGGGGTGGATCTGGTCCGTCCGCTTGACAGCATAGCGAGAGAGGTTGTAAGGTTGTGTGATTAGTCCTTTAGAAAAATTATTTGCATGTTTTTTGCGAAGAATTTTTCGTGAAGGGACTTATCCCGTTCATCGGGGTTAGGGAGCAGGCAGTGATTGGTGATTGGTTGGGCCGTTACACCTTTCACTATTCACAGTTCACGGCCTTTCGGGAGTTTTTATGTCGCAGGAAAAATTCTTTCTCGGCCGCCAGCCGATACTGGACCGGGAGCAGCAGATCATCGGCTTCGAGTTGTTGTTCCGTTCGGCGGAAAGTCTGTTGAGGGCGAATATTTCCGACAGCTTTCAGGCCAGCGCCAGCGTCATTGTCAATGCGCTTGCCGATTTCGGCACCAGGGAAGTGCTCGGCCGGCACAAAGGGTATTTCAATGTAAACCTGGAGATGCTGATGAGTGACGCCCTTGAACTGTTGCCGAAAGGGCAGGTCGTCATCGAGCTTCTGGAGAACATAGAGGTGAATGCCGAGGTCGTCGGGCGCTGCCGCGACCTCAAAAGGCTTGGCTTTGCCCTGGCCTTGGACGACCATGTTTACAACGCTGTCTGGGAGCCGCTCTATCCCCTGATCGACATCGTAAAGGTGGATATCCTGCAGAACACGGGGGCATCCATGGCGGAGACCCTGGCGCCCCTGAAGCGCTGGCCGTTCAAGTTCCTGGCGGAGAAGGTGGAGGCCGCGGAGCAATACGCTTTCTGTGTAGAGCACGGCTTTGAGCTGTTTCAGGGGTACTATTTCGCCCATCCGGTGGTTTTGAAGCAGAATCGGGTGGATATCGCCCAACTGACCCTGACGAAGCTGCTGGAACAGGTGCTCATGGATGTGGAGCTCAGGGAGATAGAAGAGACCTTCAAGCAGAACCCGAACCTCACCTATAACCTGTTGCGCCTCGTCAATTCCGTGGCCATAGGTTTGAGGGAGCGGATCAAGACATTGCGCCACGCCTTGATGGTGCTCGGTCTGCAGCAACTGAAGCGCTGGATCATGCTGGCGCTTTTTGCCAGCAAGAGCGTCCACGGTGTCTTCAGCCCGCTTCTGGAGATTGCGGCAACGCGCGGCAAGCTCATGGAATTGCTGGTTAAAAAGCAGCCGGCCCTCATCGTTGACCCTGACTTTTCCGACCGCGCCTTCATGACCGGCGTCCTCTCACTGGTCGATTCGTTGTTCGAAGTGTCCATGACGGAGATGGTTAGGCAGCTTAATCTTGCCGACGACATACGTCGGGCGCTCCTGAACCGGGATGGAACGCTGGGGGCGCTTCTGCAATTGATCGAAAAGCTTGAGCAGGCTGATTTTGCCGGCGTCGATCTCTTGCTGAGGCAGACCGGCATCGATCACGACCACCTCCTCAGGGCTCAGATGGAGACGATCAACTGGACCAACGGTCTGACAAACATGGTGTGATTCCCTCCTTGACACAAACCTTTCTTTTGATGTAACTTACTTTGTCCCGCCTTGCGAGAGAAGGGACATATCAATTTTTAACCGCTTGTCCGGGTCCCTTTATCTATGAAAATAACCGCCATTATCCCCGCCAGATATGCGTCCACCCGTTTTGAAGGGAAGGCCCTCGCCGATATCATGGGGCGCCCCATGGTGCAGCATGTCTATGAGCGGACAGCCAAAGCCACCCTGGTTTCCGAAGTAATCGTAGCCACCGACGATGAGCGGATCGCCGCTGCCGTCCACGCCTTCGGCGGCAGGGCCGAGATGACCTCAAGAGTGCATGAGACCGGGACCGACAGGTTGGCCGAAGTGGCCGCGCGCCTCGATTCCGACATCATCGTCAATGTCCAGGGGGACGAGCCTCTCATCGAGCCTGCCATGATCGATGAGGCGATCAGGCCGCTCGCCGACGACCCTGCCGTCATGATGGGGACCCTGAAGACGCGCATCAAGACCCTGCACGATTTCCTCAGCCCTAATGTGGTCAAGGTGGTCACCGACTGGGAAGGGTATGCCCTTTATTTTTCCCGTTCGCCGCTCCCCAATTTCCGCGACAAATGGAACGATCTGAAGGACGAGGCGTTTACCTCGCGTAAGCTTCTCTGCTACAAGCACGTGGGGCTGTACGTCTACCGCCGCGACTTCCTCCTCCAGTTCGCCCAGATGTCGCCTACCTATCTGGAACTGGCGGAAAAGCTCGAACAGCTCAGGGTCCTGGAAAACGGCTACCGGATCAAGGTGGTGGAAACCGATTTTGAATCCATCGGGGTCGATACCCCCGGCGACCTGGATAAGGTCTTGGAGAGACTGAAGGCACGGGGATAAAGGAACTAGGATAAAGGAACGAGGTTAAAGGAACGAGGTTTTTCTGTCTCCTCGTTCCTGATTTACTTATAGGAGTTTTTTAACATGAAGACCAAATTCATTTTTGTGACCGGCGGCGTTGTTTCCTCCATCGGCAAGGGACTCGCCGCCGCTTCTTTGGGCGCTCTTCTGGAGGCACGGGGACTGCGGGTTACCCATCAGAAACTGGACCCTTACATAAACGTCGATCCCGGCACCATGTCGCCGTTTCAGCATGGCGAGGTCTTCGTTACCGATGACGGCGCCGAAACCGACCTGGATCTGGGACATTACGAGCGGTACACCTCGGCGCGCCTTTCAAAGAAAAGCAACTTCACCACCGGCCAGGTATATTTTTCCGTGATCGAGAAGGAGCGCCGCGGCGATTATCTGGGGGGGACCGTGCAGGTGATCCCTCACATCACCGACGAGATAAAATCCAAGATACTCGATAACGCCAAGGGATCGGACATAGCCATCGTCGAGATCGGTGGGACCGTGGGGGACATCGAGTCTCTCCCCTTCCTGGAAGCCATACGCCAGTTCAAGGCGGACCGCGGTGCTGGCAATGTCCTCTATCTGCACGTCACCCTTGTCCCTTTCATCAAGACCGCGGATGAACTGAAAACCAAGCCGACCCAGCATTCGGTGAAGGAGCTGCGGGAGATCGGCATTCAGCCCGATATCCTTATCTGCCGTTGCGAGCAGGAGCTCCCCCGGGAGATGAAGGCAAAGATCGCCCTGTTCTGCAACGTGGAGGAAAAGGCGGTAATCACCTCCATGGATGCCGAGCACATCTATGCGGTTCCCCTGGCTCTGCACAAGGAGGGGCTTGACGAACAGGTGGTGGAGAAGCTCAATATCTGGACAAAGGCACCGGATCTGACCCCCTGGCAGACGGTCGTGGGCAAACTGATGAACCCGGCCCACGGCAAGGTGCGCATCGCCATCGTCGGCAAATACGTGAACCTGACCGAATCGTACAAATCATTGGCCGAGGCCCTTACCCACGGCGGCATTGCCAACGACTGCCGGGTCCACCTGAGTTATCTGGACTCGGAAAAAGTCGAGCAGGAGGGGATCGACGGCCTCCTGGACGGGGTTGACGGCATCCTGGTGCCGGGAGGCTTCGGCGAACGTGGGACCGAGGGGAAGATAAAGGCGATAGAGTTCGCCCGGACCAGGAAGATCCCCTTTTTCGGCATCTGCCTGGGAATGCAGATGGCGGTCGTGGAATACTCCAGGAACGTCTGTCATCTGGATGACGCCTTTTCGAGCGAATTCAAGCAGGATTGCGCGAACCCGATCATCCATCTCATGGAAGAACAGAAGGGGGTCAGCCGCAAGGGGGGCACCATGCGACTCGGCGCCTACCCATGCACCCTTGCCAAGGGGACACTGGCCCAAAAGGCTTACGGGACCCTCGACATCTCCGAGCGCCACCGTCACCGCTACGAATTCAACAACGACTATCGCGACCTCCTTGTCTCGAAAGGGTTGATCCTTTCCGGTATCTACAAGGAGGGGGACCTGGTGGAGATCGTGGAGATTGCCGACCACCCGTGGTTTGTCGGTTGCCAGTTCCACCCGGAGTTCAAATCCAAGCCGCTCAACCCGCACCCTCTCTTTAAGGCCTTCATAGCCGCGGCGCTGGCCAACAAAAAGGCGTGAACTGGGAACTGGGAACTGTTCCTGATCCCAGATCCCGGCTTTTAAAGGAAATAAACATGGTAAAAGAAATATGCGTCGGCAATGTCAAGATGGGAGGCGACCGGCCGTTGGTGCTTATCGCCGGACCGTGCGTGATAGAGAACGAGGCGGCCACCATGCGCTGTGCTGAACGGCTCATGACCATCTGCAACGGGGTTTCCATCCCGCTCATCTTCAAGGCTTCCTACGACAAGGCGAACCGTACCTCGGTCAGCTCGTTCCGCGGGCCGGGCATGAAGGATGGACTAAAGATTCTCAAAAAGGTGAAAGAGGCACTCGGCGTCCCGGTGTTGTCGGACATCCATTCCATAGAACAGGTCGAGCCGGCTGCCGAGGTGCTTGACGTTGTGCAGATACCCGCCTTTCTCTGCCGTCAGACCGATCTGGTGGTGGCTGCTGCCAAGAGCGGCAGGGTGGTGAATATCAAGAAGGGGCAGTTCCTCGCCCCCTGGGATATGGAAAATGTGGCTGGCAAGGCTGTTTCGACCGGCAACGACAACATCGTCCTGACGGAACGGGGGGTCTCCTTTGGTTACAACAACTTGGTGTCCGATATGCGCAGCTTTCCCATTCTGCGGAAAATCGGCTATCCGGTGGTCTTTGACGCGACCCACAGCGTTCAGCTTCCCGGCGGCCTTGGCGGCTCCTCCGGCGGCCAGCGCGAGTTCGTGGAATACCTCGGCCGGGCGGCGGTGGCGACCGGGATTGACGGCATCTTCATGGAGGTTCATGAAGACCCGGAAAAGGCCCTATGTGATGGTCCGAACTCGGTGAAGCTCGAAGACCTCCCCCCCCTGTTGAAGAAACTGAAGGCGATCGACGCCATAGTGAAATAACAGTTCTAAGTTCTATGTTCTGGGTTAAACGTAGAAATCAAAAAACTTGAACGTAGAACGTAGAACGTAGAACGTAGAACGTAGAGCGTAGAGCGGGGTTGATTTGATTCTTGAAGAAGCGAAAAAGGTGATACGCATCGAGGCGGAGGCGCTCATCTCCCTGGCGGATGCCATCAACGGCGAGTTTGAAAGGGCGGTGAGGCTGATCCTTGCCTCCCGCGGCAGGGTGGTCGTCACCGGCATGGGGAAGTCGGGGCTGATCGGCCAGAAAATAGCGTCTACCATGGCCTCTACCGGTACGCCGTCGTTTTTCCTCCATCCGGCGGAGGGTATACACGGCGACCTGGGCATGATCATGAGGGGCGACGTGGTGATCGCCATCTCGAACAGCGGCGAAACCGAAGAGGTGGTCCGAATCCTGCCGATCATCAAGCGTCTCGGGGCCAGCCTGATTGCCATGACTGGCAACTCCTCCTCCAACCTGGCAAAGGCCGGTGACGTATTTCTCGATATTTCCGTGAAGGAAGAGGCGTGTCCGTTGGGGCTGGCGCCGACCGCTTCGACCACGGCCACATTGGCCATGGGTGACGCCCTTTCCGTGGCGCTTCTTCTGGAGCGCGGCTTCAATGCCGAGGACTTTGCCCTCTTCCACCCGGGAGGCGCCTTGGGGAAAAAGCTAATTCTCAAGGTGGAGGACATGATGCATGCGGGCGACGCAATTCCCCTGGTGGGTTCCGGGACGCTGATGCGCGAGGCGCTGTTCGTCATCACTTCCAAGGGGTTGGGGATAACGGGGGTTACCGGAGCGGACGGCGCGCTCGTCGGGGTCATCACCGACGGAGATCTCCGCAGGGCGCTGGAGAAGGGGATGGACATCATCAACCTCCCCGCATCCGAACTCATGTCGAAGAAGCCGAAGCGGATCAGC
>DAIEGL010000130.1 GCA_027356255.1 Geobacter sp.
GCAGAACCTTCACCGTCTTGAGCGGTTGGAGAACGGGGTCGCGTACATGGCAAGATCGATTCCCGATGTCGCCAGGCTGCTGGCCAGGCGGGGGAATCTGGGAGAGCTTTTCAGCCCTGAGTTTCTCCCGGACATCGAGGAAATCATTACCCATCATGGAGGAGCACGAAAATGTCAAAGATAAGAACGATTCTGATGATATTTGCGGCGCTGTTTCTGGGCGGTTGCAGTCACAGCCAGTGGGCCAGCGTAGAACTTGCGACCCAGGGGGCATCATGGTTGAACCCCGTCGCCACGGTTGTTCATATGACCGCCAGCGCCGGCAGGGCCATGACCGATCCTCAAGATGAGCTGCGGAAAAAGGTGCAGCAACGTGAAGAGGAGCGGAAAAAGGAACCCTCAGCTGAGCAGTCGCAGCCTGGTCCACCAAAGACGGAGTAACGGTTTGAAAGGGTGGCTTAGCCTCACTTTCTATAGATAGGGGAGCGGCGCATTGTGCGCCCTCCCTTTCCTCTCTCCCCTCGCTCAAGAGGGTTCCTCGGAGCCTCCGTATCCACGGTGGTTGCGGGGAGCCCTTTTGGGCGCCTATCACAATCAAAGGGGAGAGAGTCATGACAGTAAAAGCACGGATAAACGGCAGGGAGTATTCGCTTTCGTGGGAGGAGTTCGAGAAGGCCTTACTGAGAAGTGATCTTTCAGGCGGTCAGATCGAGGTTATTTCGATTTTCACGGGAATGAGACCCTGCTACAGTCTTCAGGTCGGATGATGCATCGTCCGGCCTGGATAGAGGCGGCCCATGTGGCCGCCTTTTTTATTTGGTGAAAATGTCGTCAATGTCCACAGACGGTAGGTTTGATAAGGCTATGCTTAGCTATTGAAGGATCGTCTTGCTTTAAAAAAACTCTTGACCCTGTATCATGGTATAGGGTTTATATTTTTATAGGAGGTAAGGAATGGGAAGTCTGACCATCGGACAGGTAGCGAGAATGGGCGAAGTAAACGTGGAAACGATCCGCTACTACGAGCGGCAGGGGCTGATTCCGCCTCCACCCCGTCGGGAGTCTGGCTACCGGCAGTATCCGGAGGATACCGTTTCCCGCGTCCGATTCATCAGGAAGTCGCAGGGGCTCGGCTTCACGCTCAAGGAGATTGGCGAGCTTCTCGCCCTCCGGATCGGTCCTGACACAGTCTGCTCGGATATCAGGAAAGCGACCGAGGTGAAGATTAAGGAAATCGAGGAGAAAATGGAAACCCTCCGAAGAATGAAGGATGTTCTTTCAGGACTGGCGACGGAATGCAAAGGGCGTGGCCCAGTCAGTGAATGCCCTATCTTGGAGGCGCTTGAGGCAAAGTGCGGGGATTACCGCCCAATAACAGAAGAAAAGGAGAACAAACGATGAACGCAAAACGGAAAATCGAGGTCTTCAGCGCGGGGTGCTCCCTGTGCGAAGAAACAGTGAAGCTCGTGGAGAGGCTCGCCTGCCCGTCGTGCGAGGTGATTGTATCGGACATGAAGGACCCGGAAGTTGCAGAGCGGGCGAAAAACCTCGGGGTCCGGTCTGTGCCGGCCGTTGCCGTTGACGGCAAACTTGCCGAATGCTGCACCAAGGGCGGCCCTGATGAAGCGACCCTGAAAGCGGCGGGGCTTGGCCAGCCTTAGCCCGACATTCGACCGGAAGGGGGCTCGGCAAAAGAGCCCCTTTCCGACCGACTTGCCAGTGACCTTATGAGAAAAAGAGCTGTGGCTTTATCCTTATTTAACGGAAGGGAAGATGACGATGGCAATTGAAGAGGTCAGAGGGGGAATATACGAGCGCCAGCGAGAACAGCTTCTCCGCGTCTTATCAATGGCGACGTTTTTGATCTTTTCTCAGGCTTACATGGTCGCGCCGCTGATCCCTCGCCTCTCTGCCGCGCTCGAGGTTTCCAACCGGACGATTGGTCTTATTGTCCCCGCTTACATGATCCCTTACGGCGTTTCGACACTTTTCTACGGTTTGCTCTCCGACCGTCTTGGTCGTCGGCGCATTGTGCTTGCTTCGCTTTTAGCCTTTGTCGTACTGACTGGCCTAACAGCAACAGCGCAGTCCGCATCGCAGATAATCTTCTGGCGTCTCTTGACCGGCCTGGGAGCCAGCGGCGTAGTGCCGTTGGCTCTGGCCTCGATCGGCACGCTCTTTCCGTATGAGCAGCGCGGTCGGCCACTCGGCTGGCTGTTTGGAGCAATGGCGGGCGGAATGGCCTTCGGTTCTACAGTCGGGGTGATTCTTGAGCCGTTCATCGGCTGGCGGATGCTGTTCCTGGGCGTGGCAGTCGCGGCTGCGGGCGTTTTGGGTCTCCTGATCCCTTACCGCTCGCTGCTCGGTGTTCCACCCTCTGGGCCACATCCATCAATCGAGGACGTCTTTACAGCATACCGCAGTTTGCTGGCGATAGGGCGAGGTCTGCGAACCTATAGTTACGTATTCCTCAACGCCATCTTCCATTCAGGAGTATTTACGTGGTTGGGGTTATACTTTGCCAGGCGCTACGGCCTGAGCGAGGTCGGTATTGGTCTCGCCCTGCTTGGATATGGTGTTCCCGGTTTTCTGCTCGGCCCGGTCATCGGGCGAGCCGCCGATCGCTGGGGGCGGTACTGGTTGGTGCCTGCTGGTCTTGCTGTCGCTGCACTCGCAGCGGCGGCGTTGATACTCGATGTGCCCTTGTTAGTCGCTGCTGTTGCGGTGACGATGCTCTCGCTCGGCTATGACATGACTCAGCCCTTGCTCGCCGGAATTGTCACGACTCTTGGCGACAAACGCGGGGGGCAGGCGATGGGACTTAATGTCTTCATGCTGTTTACCGGTTTTGGTATCGGCAGTTTCCTCTTTGGGGAGGCGCTTCTGTCGGGCTTTGGCGCTGCGCTGGTAATCTTCAGCGCAGTCCAACTGGTAGCCGCTCTGGTTGCAATCTCAATGTTCCGCGCTGAGACGGCCTCTCATTCTCAAGAGTCACAGCAATAGGGGCAGAACGCTATACTTGCTTCCACTTTGGTCGCTACTCTACCGTCGCTCCGGCTGCACGGCGGCGGGTAAGCTTGGGTGAATAAGACGAAGAAAAGCGAATGTTGCGGACGGGATGGCTGTTTAAATGACAAAAGAAAATTTGGACTGTTAAAGGGAAACCTGATACTTGCCTGTCTTCGTAGGTTTATAGATCTTGGAGGTGAAATTATGAAGAAAATCCTATCCCTTGCCGGCCCCGTTACAGGTCTTCTGGCGCTCAAATGTCCGTTCTGCCTTCTGGCCTTTGCCGGTCTGACAGCCGGCTTAGGGAGCCTCGCGCCTGTCGTTCGCGGAATATACCAGGCGCTGGTTATCGGCCTTGGCATCCTTTTTATCTGGTTTCTATACCGGGCACAGAAATCACGCGCCATACCGGGATGGGTTCTGGGTCTGGGGCTCGCAGGGTTCGCCGGGCTGGTCTTCCAGGTCCTGACTGAAACAGGCGGGGTAATAGCCGTTGGATCGGCTGTTGCTTTATCAGTCGCCTCGGTCGCAAGCCTCATCATTACCGGAAAGAAAAAGGCCAAATCTTGCGGTTGTACCGTAACGGTTTCAGAACCATCCGGCGCAGAAGAACAAAAAGAGAGGGAAGGGAGAGGGCGTCACGGCGACTGAAACCGTACAGATGAATTTAGGGGAGGTGTCATTATGGATACCAAAACGACCGCTGAATCTGCTCAACGTTTCTGGAGCGAAGAACCTTCAAAACTGCCGGGCCGCCGGCGAATCCGCGCGCATATCGGCGGGCTGCATTGTTCGTTATGCACCGGTACGATCGAAAAGGCGCTGGGCAGGCGACCTGGCGTTGACAAAGTCGCAGTGAGCCTGACACATGAACAGGTGCTTATCGAGTATGACCCGAGCGCGGCACGAGCCACGGACCTGCTGCAAACGCTCAAGGATATCGGCTACACCGTCTCCGATCCGCGCAAGCTGCGTCCGTTCGAGGAAGAAGAGCGCGCGCTGGTGCGCGAGCGCGGGCGTTTCCTGACGGCGCTGGCCATGAGTGTTGCCGCGATGGGGTTAGCCGGATACCCCGTCAGCAGCGTTTGGTTCGCACTGTGTGTGTTTTCCATTGCGAGCCTCGTAGCGTTCTCCTTCGTGGTTTTGCGCGGCTATAGCTTGCGTTGGGCAGTTGCCGGCTCGGCTCTTCTCGCTGCGTTCGGCGCCGGCATCTACACTCTCCAGTTGCGCGGCGCGTTCGGCGCCGTCACTTCGTGGCTCGCCGGAGCGCTTGCCCTGTTCCTCATCTTCGGCGTAGGTGGGCACATTGTGCGCATGGCCGGCGCGGCGTTGCGGCGCGGCATCCTCAACCAGCACGTTCTGGTTGAATGCGGGGCATTTGCAGGACTTGCCGGAGGAGTCATCGGCCTGGCATTCCAGCCGCCAGGTTATCCGACGACAGCGTTTTTCTCGGTGGGGGTTATGGTGCTCACGTATCACATTTTTTCCGAGTGGCTGTCGCTGATCGTAAAAACCCGCAGTTCTCAGGCGGTCAAGAAGCTTCTGGACCTTGAGCCCGACGTAGCGCACGTCGTAAAGGACGGCAAAGAACAAGAGGTGCCGCTCGAACAGGTGCGCGTCGGTGACATGGTGCGCATCAGGCCAGGTGGCCGGGTGCCGGTAGACGGTCAGGTCGAATCCGGGGAATCTGACGTGGACGAATCGCTCGTTACCGGCGAACCGCTACCCGTCGTGAAGCGCCTGGGAGACCGGATTGTGAGTGGCGCCCTGAACGGCCACGGCACGCTCCTCGTGCGCGTAACCGTGGTGGGTGAAGAAAGTTTTCTCAGACAAGTGATACGAAGCGTAGAAGACGCCCGGGCCTTGAAACCCGGCCTGCTGCACCTTGTGGACCGCGTGCTGCGCGTGTACACACCACTCGTGCTGCTTACCGCGGCCGGCGCAACCCTCTTCTGGCTCCTCGGTCCGTTGGTCGTCGGCTCTCCCCCCGATCTGCAGCGGGCCATGTTTGCCGGCCTGAGCGTGCTCGTCATGGGCTATCCCTGCGCAGTGGGGATCTCAGCGCCTCTGTCGATCGTACGGGGGGCGGGCGAAGGGGCGGAGCGTGGCGTGCTGATGCGCACGGGCGAGGCCTTTCAGGCCCTGCGACGCGTGCAGCGAGTGGTCTTCGACAAGACCGGCACGCTGACCGAGGGCCGTCCCGCCTTGCGGGAGATCGTAGTCGTGGCTTGCCCGGAAGAGGAACTGCTCGCCCTCGCAGCAGCCGTAGAGGCCGGATCGGAACACCCGCTCGCCCGCACGGTGGTGGAAGAGGCGTTTAAACGCAGTATCGCTTTGCCCGAGGTGCAGGAGTTCGAGGCCATCGCGGGTAAAGGCGTCAAGGCGCGCCTTGGCGGTGCGAGGCTGATGGTCGGCAGCCCATCAGGACGGTCGGACACACGCCGCAGAACCCACCCAATGCGGAGGTGTAAGAAGGAGGTTTTACGTATGTTTAAGTCCATCAATTTCGAAGTCATCGGTGATCAGCGGCTCGTCTGTGGCCGCCTTTTTTTTATTCATTTTCTGTGAGAAAGACCTCTTAGGTCAGTTCGCCCGTTGCACTCACGTCGTATCCAGGCAATTCATTCAGCATATTCTTAAATGACTTTGACCTGATCACTTCAAGCAATGCTCGCATACGAGGGTCGTCTGCCTGTGCCACAGGTATGCAAAGATCGTAGGCCTCCTGGCGGACCGTGATGAAATTCAGTCCTGCTTCCTCCGACACAAACCGTACTGAGACACCAACATCTGCCCACCCTGATTGCACTGCCTCGACCACACTACGATGGTCCTTGGCGATCAGGGTTGGGGCAGCAGCTCCTTGCAGCACTTCATCAAGCACCTGACGGGCACCGGAACCGGGTTCACGGCCTACCCATTTCGTCCCTGTTGACAATACTTGCTTAACGGTAGTCAGCCCCAGTCCGGGAGACAATGTCAGCCCTTCCTGCCAGTTTGCCACCCGCAACAACTTGAATGGTTCGTTGAGAATCTCTTGAGCCACCTTGGCGTTTACCTCTGGATTTCGGCTTTCTGCCAAGTGCAGACCGGCAGCATGAACCATCCCATCCCGCAGCAGTTGAAGTGCCTGGCGGCTGGAACGAGACAATACCAGCATCCGGAAAGGGGTGACTCGGGCATATTCCGCCGCCAAGAGTCCCACCGCCGGGTCACAACTTGCCATAACGAGCGTCCGGTACGGCTCAGCATAAGGGTTTTCGAATAATCTGCCATCTCGGTAGACGCCATCATGGGGCAACATGCCGAGCTGTGAGCTCTCTACAGGGAAAATCAGCGTCTTGCCGCCAACCATGGCTCGCCAATACCGGCAGTGCTCCTTTGCCGGAGGCCATGCCCAATGGCTTTCATCATCGGTGATAAGCTGGAACAGCTCCTCAACGTTGCGTCCGAAAACCTTTGCCAAAGCCAGGGCGGCCACGGTTGACGGGACCAGTTTTCCCATCTCAATGGCGCTAACGCCAGCACGTGACAGTCCGGAGCGCTCAGCTAGCTCCTGCTGCGACCATCCACGCTCTTCGCGGAACTGCTTGATATGATTATGAAGAGGAGCTTCTACTCTTGACATGATAGTGGAGTTTATGACAGTATCTTGTCCAATTACAAGTTAAATCTGAACAACGCAATCCGTCAGCAATGACGCAACGGTTTCGTGTCAGTTCCTGACAGTGAGGAAACCAAGGCGGACTTGAACCCGAAAGGAGAAGGCAATATGGATAGAAGGGTCATTGTCTCAGCATGGTTTCTCGTGCTCTCTCTGGCATCCTTGTTTCACGGGATTGACGCTCACGCCGCCGAAAGACTCCTTGTTTTCGCCGGTGCGGCCAGCAAGCCGCCAACGGAAGAGGCCGCCAGGGTCTTTGAAAAAAAGAACGGAGTGAAAGTTGAGTTGGTCTTTGGGGGATCGGGATTTGTTCTGTCTCAAATGATACTGGGCAAGCAGGGAGATATCTATTTTCCAGGCTCCTCAGATTTCATGGAAATTGCGAAGAAGAAAGGGCAGGTTCTGCCGGAGACAGAGCGGCGCATTGTTTATCTGGCACCGGCCATTAACGTCCAGAAAGGTAATCCCAAGAAGATTAGATCGCTACGTGATTTAGCCAAACCGGGGATCAGAGTGGCGATCGCCAACCCGGAAGGGGTCTGCGTCGGGCTTTATGCTGTGGAGATTGTCGAGAGGACACTTTCACCTGCCGAGAAGTCAGCATTCCGCAGGAATCTCTTGAACTACACTGAGAGCTGCGAGAAGACGGCTACCGCCATCTCCTTAAAGGCGGTCGACGCGGTCATCGGCTGGGGGGTATTCCAGTACTGGGACCCGGAGCGGATCGAGACCGTTCCCCTGGCAAAGCATGAAATACAAAGGGTCGGCTACATACCTATCGCAGTGAGCTCCCATACAAAGAATCGCCCTCTTGCCCAGAAGTTCATCGATTTTCTCAGCTCCCCCGAAGGGGCCTCCATCTTCCGCAAACACCATTACTTTATGACGTCTGACGAGGCGTTTGCTTGGATCGGCGGGAAGAAGCCGGTGGGGGGCGAATACACCATCCCCCGCGAATGGAGCGGCAAGTGACCTGGAAACGCCTCTCGATCCTCTGCGCCACAGGCATTTTCGTCGTGTACGGGGGACTCGTCGCCTCACTGTTCTATTTCTTTCGCGGCGGTGTCTTTCACGATGCGCTCCTGTCGGAACGGACCTGGTTCGCCATACGCCTGAGCCTCACTGCCGCAACAGCGGCCACGCTCCTCTCGGTTCTGGTGGGAGTTCCAGCGGCCTACGCCCTGTCGCGCCATGAGTTCCCTGGCAAAGCGGCCATCGATACGATGCTGGAACTGCCGATGATCGTCTCCCCGGCCGCAATCGGCGCCATGCTCCTCATCTTCTTCAACACCCCTGCCGGCCAATGGCTCCAAGGGTGGGGATTGCAGTTCGTCTTCTCCCCCGGCGGCGTCATACTGGCTCAGTTCGTCATAACGGCCGGCGTTGCCACCCGTCTGATCAAGGCTGCTTTGGACGAAATCCCAAGGCGCTACGAGGAAGTGGCACGTACCATGGGGGCTTCACCGGCTATTGCCTTCGCCCGGATCACTTTGCCGCTCTGCCGCAGAGGAATCTTGGCGGCGGCTGTTCTTACCTGGGCCAAGGCAGTCGGTGAATTCGGCGCGACCATAACCCTTGCGGGAACAATGGCCTACCGCACCGAAACCCTGCCAATCGCCATCTTCATGCAGCTATCCACTGCCAATATCGAGGGAACTGTGTCGTTGATCCTGATCCTGACTACGCTCGGTTTTGCCACTCTCTTTGCCGTGCGGATTCTTTCAGGTGGGAGGCGCGATGCTTGAGGTCAGGAATTTGAGTGTTGCGGTCGGCCGATTCCTACTCGATGACATCAATTTAGCGGTACCCTCGGCAGGGTGTCACGCCATCGTCGGCACCACTGGCAGCGGCAAGACACTGCTCCTTGAGTCGATCATCGGTTTCAGGCGCCCAAGCCGTGGCTCCATCCTCCTGGACGGACGGGACATCACCGGCCTACCCGTCGAAGCCAGAGGCATTTCCTACGTGCCTCAGGACTTGGCACTGTTCCCACACCTTACGGTGCGAGAGAATATCCTCTTTGGAGCGAAGGTGCGAGGAATCAGCGACAGTGGCCATGCCGAGTTGGTGGAAAGGCTCGTTGAGTCGGTCAGCATCGGCAACCTGCTCAATCGTTCCGTCGCCAACCTGAGCGGTGGGGAGCGCCAACGTGTGGCATTGGTGCGGGCCGTGGCGACCGGCAACCGCTTTCTCTTGCTCGACGAACCGTTTTCAGCCCTCCATGAAGGGCTACGACGGGAACTCCTCTTTGTTTTAAAGGAACTCCAGAAAAGTCATGGTCTCACAGTTCTCATAGTCACCCACGACACTGAGGAGGCGTTTTTCCTGAGCGATACCATGTCGGTACTCCTGGCAGGCGTCGTCCGGCAGAACGGAACGGCTCGCCAGATATACGAACGCCCCGCGTCCCATGCTGTGGCCTCCTATTTCGGCATTCGCAACCTCTTTCCTGGAACGGTCTCCAGCGTCACCGACCGGGAAATCATGGTGTCATGCCCCCTCCTTGGCACCGCCCTCAAGCTCCGCAACTCGGCCGGACTTTACAGTTCACTTCTCCCCGGCACCTCTTGTACGCTGGGGATTCGCCCCGAAAATGTGATGATTCTCAAGCCTGGCATGGAAAGCAAAAGCCGCGACAACATCCTCCAGGGCACTGTTGCCCGGCTCTTCATGCGGGGGGCAAGCCATTGCATCATATTCGCTCCGGACAGCAATGGTCCCTCAGTCGAGATCGATGTTCCTGACTACGCCTTCAGAAAACTAGGCATCGTTGAGGAGGTGCCAATAACCGTGTTTCTCAAGGCGGAAAGTCTTTTTTTTATCAATGAATCGATTCAAGCCCAGTAAGCCCAGTAATCTCATGCTTGCCCCAATCAGGTTTGTTCACGAGTTTCTTGCGGTTTAGCCAGGCTCACTCGTGCTCGGAAAGTAGGTATTCCCCAACTTCCACACGAGACATCATGTCGCTGAAGCAGGAATAGTTTCCTGTGGCCTGCAGCGTTTCAGCTATCTCCTCGAATTTGCGGAGACATGACCTGAAGATGAATGGGCCGAAGCTGACTCGATTGACGCCGATATCCTGCAAAATCGAGAGCGGCGCAGAGGTTGGCGACACCAGGATGTTGATCGGTGAATCAATCCGAGCCCGAAGCACGCGAACCGTTGCTTCATCGCCCGGCCCCATGGGATAGACGCAGTCGGCGCCGGCTTCAGAGTATGCGTTTGCCCTTGCCACCGCCTCCTCTGTCGCTTCTTCGTTGGTGGTATACGAAGACGAAAAATAGCTGTCAATCCTGGCATTGATTACCAGATGCACTCCCAGACGATCCGCAACCAGTCTGAGGGTCGATATTCTCCGGCACTGGTCTTCGATGGTGCGGAGCGCGCCACCTGCCTCAAGGCTGTCTTCAATGTTGACTCCCACCACGCCGGATTCGATTACCTGTTGAACTGTCGCCTCCAACTCCGATAGAGTTTCGCCGTAGCCGGTTTCGATGTCAGCGGTTACCGGTACGTCGACGCTTCGCGCAATGCGTTCAATAAGGTCGATGACCGTGGATCTCTTGATCTTCTCCCCGTCCTGGTAGCCCAGAGATGCAGAGATCGCGGCGCTGGCTGTCGCGACAGCCGGGTAGCCTTTTTTCTCCAGAATTCTAGCGCCGATGGGGTTCCACACATTTGGTAACACCAGAAAATTTCCATGCGTATGGAGTGAAAGCAGGGCATTTGCTTTTTCTTTCTGCTGTCGAAGATTCATCTATGTCTCCTTTTGTCGAATGGCTCCGAGCTAACCCGAGAGCGAAGCGAGTCAGAGTTTAGCGACTCGTTATCCTGACTCCAAACCACTACCCTAGAATCATGATGGGGGCAAGGCTCACGCAAGTTTCCGAATGGTTTTTTCCGCCTGCTCCCCCATGAATTCCATCAAACGGTACAATGCATCGCACTTGTAAGGGGCAAAGGCGCCTTTGAAGAGCTGCAGGCGGGCAACTTGAATCTTCTGCGCGAGATCGGTGACACGAGTTAGCACCAGCCGCGGTTTGATGCCGACCTCTTCGGCAAACAGCTCCCAATGCTTTTTCTGGATTGCACGTGGATCCCCCTCGCCGCCGATCTTCATGGCAAGACCTTCAGCGAGGCCATAATGGGCATATAACCTGGTCGAAAGCAGATCGTAGAAGGGGGCCAGCATCGGCCCTTCCGGCAGCAGCAACAGGGAGATGTTCTTGCCGTGAGCATCCGAGTTGCCGATCAAATAATTAAATATCACCCAGTTCAAAAGCGACAGTACGTCTTTCCCTGATCTGATGCTCCTTTGGCGCACCAGATTGAAGCATGCCGCCAGTGACGGACCCCCCTCGGACTCATACTTGTACTCGGGAGAGACATGCAGGGCTTGGCAGAAATCCTCCTGATGCAGCCTTTTTGTTCCAACTGCTGTTGTGACACGATCATACCGCTTGATGACAAATACCCTGGTCTCCTCATGCTGATGGATGAATGTCCGGGGCACATCCAGGCCGAGCTCGTGGGCCAGGGCCATGCAGAAGGCCTCGTTCTCGACCGTACCGTCAAGGTCTTCGATTGCCGGTTTGATGATGTAATTGGAAGGGAAAGCGCCGTACCCGAGATGAAAATGTTCGTCATCGTAAAAAACCGGCAGTTTCTTCTGCGCCCCGGCCAAGGAGAGCCGTATCCCCTTCTCCCCGGCAAGAAGCGGACGCTGCGGGAGTTCCCTGATGATGGCGGCAAGCTCATCAGGGGAAAGCTGGCGATATCTGCCGGCTTCCATCTGCGGCTTTGCGTTTTCCTGAAAAAGCGATACCGCACCGGCGCAATCGCCGCCGATCAGCTCAAGGAGCCCATAATCGTTATTCAGGGACACACCGAGATTGCGCGCGATCACGGCCCGGATTTTTTCTTCAGGCAGGAGGTTCGCGAAAAAAGGATGTGACTCGTCGTCAAGAAAAGGGTCCGGCCGTAACGGCAATGAGAGCGACAGGGGGATTTTCGAACGCTCCAGCCACTGACTATCATACTGGAAGCAGAACCGTTTCTTCTCGTCCAGCCAGAGTCTTCCCACCACAGCATCATCAATCCTTACCAGCAGGGCAGCAGTCATGCTTCATCTCCCGTCGATGCCCAAGTACGGGTGCTCGCCTCCAACTCGATTCCGAGGCATTTGACAACCTGCAGTACCTTGTTCAGCCGAACCGTCTCTTTACCGTTCTCCAGGGCAGACAGAAAGGCATAGCTTACACCGCAGACCGCTGCCGCCTCTTCCAGGGTGAGGCCGTCGTCTTTACGCTTCTGCTTGATGACCCGCCCGATGTCTTCCGCACTGGCAATCTTCATTTTGCCCTCCCCATCAACATCTACGTTCGTATATTTATAGCAACATAAAAGCGATAATGCCAGTACAAAATACATGATCGTAGATATTTGACCACCGTAACGCCATGAAACGCAAAATATAGCCGATTGCAGATAAATTAACGGAGGCTTGGGAAGGTCACGAGGACTGCACTGAGCATCAAACTGACAGATGCTCGGCTGCAGTTGGCCTTAATGGAATTATTCAACATAGTATGTCCATACAAATTAGACATACTATGTTTAAATATAGGTTTTTATCCGGAATGGAGAGCAATGTAACGTTTGGTTGTGACTTCGGCAGGAACTATATGAAACTTGCCTCCCCAGATCGGATTGGACGTCACACGTGACTGCCTTTTATACAAATCTCGTGGAAATTATTCACGATTTGTGGTATTTACAGCGTTCATATCAGCATGTTGAAAGGTCTAAAAGATGACGAAAGCAGATTTAGCCGACTTGGTGCAAGAAAAGCTCTCTTGCCAAAAGAAAGAAGCCATCGAATTGGTGGAGCTTACTCTGGATGTTCTCAAAGATGCCATCGCTACCGAAGGGTATGTGAAGATAAGCGGGTTCGGTAATTTTGTGGTTCGGAAGAAGGCCGACCGAACCGGAAGAAACCCGCAGACTGGGGAGACCATAACCATTTCATCACGGAAGGTTCTGACGTTTAAGCCGAGCGTTATCCTAAAAAATTCGATCAATCAGAGATGAACGTGCTGCAACTGTAATGATTGTATTTCTATGCATATATAATTTCGGCCACCGGTACCTCCCACTGTTCGCATTGGCACCGGGCTCGATACTCTTCACCGGAATCCTCGGCACGTCTTACTCCGGCTGCCAGGCACAACCTACCCAGCGCTCTTCATAGCGTTTCACAAAGTCTTTCATCTCCCGTATGTTGGCGACAGGTTCGCGGCAGGCCCGGGCGCAGGTAGAAACGACATCCCGGTAGAACTCCGGAGCGACAGGCCTGATGCCGTCATAATTCATAAGCAACTCCGGAAGGCGCTCCGTGATTTTTGCTCCGCGAGGTGCCATCACAATGCTCGGGGGCTCGCCATACGTGTTGATCAACACGTATCGCCAGCTTGGGTCTGCGGCTCCCAGGCGAGGGACGATCTCACAGGGGCATGCATCTCCGCCTTTGGAAATGGATTCATAGACTTCTTTGAGGGCCAAGGGTTTGTGGGCCATCAGGACATAAGGCCCGGCCCCTACGTAACCCCCCATGCTTTCGTCGTATTCGATGCCGAGCAAGTCTTTCAGGTCAAAGCGCGCATGCCGGTCAAGGGGGGCTTTTCCCGAGGTGAACCACTGAAGTTCCCGCAGGGTGACCCCTGCACACCTGGCAATCTCTGCAGGCGGATTGGGCCAGCACGCCACGAGGTTCTTGGCGATCTCGGCTGCGTTGTCATGGTCACAGTCGGCCCAAAAATCATCATCCTCAACGATATCCTCCGGTGCCTTCTCACCTGTCAGCAGCCAGGTCCTGCCATCAAACCCATCGAGGTTGAAATAACGGGGCTGATCGGGTGGCAGGGAGGTCTCCCAGGATGACAGCCATGAACCGGGTTCCCAGTCGAGTTCACCGGTTACTGTTGGTTCCGACACTTGCGCCGGTAAGGCCAGCCATTGCTGGATTCTGTCTTCAACCTCACGGCTGTTCACGCCTCTGTGACCACCCCTGACATGAAAGTCGTGGTCATATTGAGCGTCCCGGCAAAGGGCCTGGATGGACCCGGTAAGAGACCGGTCATTTCTGTCGTGCTTCCCCAGCAGCCACTTGCTGGAGTCCTGTGCTGAGCGCAGGGAAGCAGGAAGGGATTTCTCCCTGGCATCGGCGACCTCGACCTGGACTCCGATTATTGCCATTTCCCCTACCAGTTCAGGGCTGGCCGTCGCGAGGTGGCGGTTGATCCGCAAGATGTCCGGTCGGCCACGCAAGCCCTCGGCGTTACGCCACGCTTCCAGAAGAACATCCCGGACGGCCCTGGGCTGATCGACTGGGGTAAAGGTCATCCACCGAATGGGCAATCCGGCAACGGTCAATCCATAGAGTATGAGCGGGCTGAGCCAGTATCGCTCTGCATCCTTGATCTTGATCGGGTCCCGCACTGATACAATGCCATGCTGCGGATGGTGGAAAAGGAACTTGGCAATCGCTACGTAGAAATGATGCTCTCTTTGTGACGGCAGCGCCTGTTGATTCATGGCCCCTCCTGGGAAAACAAGATCTCCCCTCGAGAACTCATGGTTTCCGGTTCATCATTCAAAACAGTTTCCGGGGGCTGAAGCGAAATCAGCCAGTCAGCCAAATCCGCGGACTCATGGTTGCCGTTCTGACTGAGGCTGAACAGCAGGTCTTCCTGGCGTGGTTGACCGAAAACCATCCGATAGAGAGCTAAACCCTGCTTCAGCCGTTTGAGCTTCCCGACCTCCTTGCTGTACGGGAGCAGCGGAATGCGGCGCTCCACCCGGGCAGAACCATCCTCGAAGATCCAATACGGGATGAGATCGGAATGCCCATTGGATTTGCCTCGGGCCGCGATTTGGAAAAGAGTCTGCCATGGGTCGCCTCCCTCATGAACCCCAGAGAGAGCAGTCAGACCATACCGTTCTGCAACATTCTTTCTGACCGCATGGCCTTTATAGCGATGAACCCGGCCTTCCCGTTGCTCAAGATCAACGGGATTAGAAGGCAGGTTCCAATGCACCACCGCATGGCACCATGTGTGAAAGTCCAATCCTTCCTGACCTATTGAGGTCGAAGCCAAAACGAAGGGACGAAAAGGAGAGTTGAAAGCATCCCGCACCGAATCGGCACGAACGAGAGCCTGGTTGTTGTCGTCTCGAATATCCCCGAATCGGAGCGCGAAACGACAGCGGGTGTTGAAATCATCAAGCACAAAGCCGTCGCCTGACATCTTTATTTCGTCGATTCGAATCTGAGCGGTCCGCAGTGACAACACCGATTGAATGCACTCGGCTATGCCAGCCACCTGTTCTTCCGGAGAGTGCTCCTGGAGACCCAGAGACTCTCGAAGGACATGCACATATTCGTCGAGGACCGCCTGGAGGTTGCCGTCGATGCCGTACTGAAGCGTCAACCTCCAATAGGTATCCTCGCCGGAGCCCCGCAGCATGGCAATCGTTTCCGGCATGTTGAAGAGAGATCGGAAGCCGGATGCGACTCTGGCTGCGGCTGACAGCAGGTTCGGACCGGATGTGTCGAGCCCGGCCCCGATACGGCGAAGCGATCGCAAGGCACATACGCCAGGACCGGCCAGAGCAAGATCGCAAAGCATATCTACCAGATCATCCGGCTTGGAGCCAAGAGGTTTCTCGTTACCCTCTGCCATGCTGATAAGCAGGTCTATGTGATCTTTGAAGCGGGTGCCAAATTCATGGTCCGGCGTTGCGGACCTCCATCCCGCCTGGTTTTTACACCAGTCCAATAGACCATTATGGGAATCGAGAAGAATGGGAGCTGCCCAATACCATCGCTCATCGGCCCGCGTCCCTTCCCCGGCATCAGGCAGGGTTTCGATCAAACTGCGGCAAACAGCCTTGACCTCGTCCTTCAGCTCTTGGACGCTCAGTGTTCCGCCTCGACGAAGAGCAATCTCAAGCGGATCTATCTTGCTGGCAAGTGTTGGCGATGGCAGCAACCAGGCAATGACCGGCATGCCAGTCAGGCGATTATCGTTTGATGCCACCGCAAACCGCAGCAACGGCTTGATTTTGTCATAGAGTTCGCTGTGGGAAACCGAAGTCCCGGCAATCATCTTCCTTTCGGCTTCGTAAGAGCAGATTGACGCAACCGCGTCTGGAACGGCGCTCCATGAGGAAAACACAAGGGCTTTGGTTAATCCATCCTTGTCCCGATACACACCATCTGGCTCGATATACGGCATGGACGGCGGCATCCACAAAAGCTGCCACATGCCTTTATCAATCGTGTCCTCGAAAAGTACGCGCATCCTCGGATTGGCAGGGTCGAGAGCCTGATAGCCTTCCAATTTATCTTTCGTCAGCAACTGTCCATTTGCCGAGGAAAGAGTCCCTCGAAGAGCATCTGAGGGAGCATTCAACTGGGCATACAGCTTATGCCTCAGCTCATAATGCTTCAGAAAGTTGATCAGATAAGGCGCTGACTTCCAGTATTCGATTGGCTCCCCGGCCTTGACGCAAATAGCCACCGCGTCAACCGTCGCGGCATGCTGAAGATCTGCTGGCGTAAGGGGGGCCGACCGTTCAATCTCGGTCAGCATCGAATTGTGATCACGGGTTGTCGCGACCCGCTCCGTTCGACACATTACCTTTAGGAGAGCCTGTTCAAGTTCTGCCTTTCTCCCTGGATGACATGCCGAGCCCTTCGCGCAGGCGTGAAGTGTCGTTCGATGTTCTGACAAGCGACTCTTGACCTCATCGACTTTGCCGGAGTCATTGAACAGGAAATTCAGCGTCCTGATGAAATCTGGATAGTGGTCGTCCTCGTCAGTCTCCTGGTCGAGGGTGAACATCTTGTAGGGCGTTGCGGAAAGAAGGAGAACACGAACGTCGGGATGTTCAAAGAGTGCAGTTGCCAGCATGGAGGCTTCGTCATCGCCGTCCAGCAGGTGCTTGAATCGTTGGAACTCATCAAGGATGACCAGGTCGGGCTCAAGCGCGGAAAGGCACACTGAAGCCAGCTTGCTTCTGAGCTTTCCTATCAGGTCGTAACGAAGCTCGGAATCCTCCCAGGGGATTCTGCTGTAGTCCCGGTAACGGGCAAAGCATTCACAGCCTTCCTTCAGTGCCGCGTACAGTTCGGCATCTTCAAGAACTGCCCGGCGGAAAGCCTTGGAAAGGTCTGCATCCAGATCCTCCGCAGGGAGGTTTTTGGCCTTTGATCGCCAGTTATCCTTGCCTGCTGTCGCCTGCAGGAGGTTGAGCAGGCCTATGCGCAACCGCCTACGCCGTTCATTTTGCGCAAGGGGCAAGTCATACAGCATCCGATAGAGGATTGCCCGTTCGTCGGCATGCCCCCCTCGACTGCGGGCATGGTCGAAGGCGGTGCCGGGCGTCAGACTGATGAAATTCACCTTATTCTTTCGCAGCGACCGTACTTGTCTGGGCAGGTAAGTCAGTCGCGTGGCGATTGAAAAACCATCAGTGTCGCTGACGTTGAGCCGATTGACGTTCTGGGTCGCGATGGCGGCATTGGAGCAAATGTAGATAACATCGACCCGATCTACTTTGTCTTGCAGGTGCTCCAGGGTCTTGGCGATGATTCCCCGTGCAACGAGTGTTTTCCCGAGTCCAACTTCATCGGCGACCAGAAAACGGGAAGTCGGGTCATCACCATAGAGCCGCTTGAAGACGTACGCCACGGTCTTCCTCTGGAAGTCTTTCAGACCGGCCAAAGCGGGTGCCGATGTAAAGCGGTTGCTATGCATCACGCCCCCCGATGGCAGATTCAAAAACCGTCCAGAGGTTTAAAAAATCTTCGGGAATAATGGCATTCTGGCTTCCCTGGGACAGATCACGAACCAACCCCGAGATCTCCGATAGCCTCTCCGGGTGTCGGCTGTACGTGCGTGTCAGCTCTTCCAGTAGCGGGACATCCTCACCGTCGGCCAGCCGGGCCAACCATTTGGCGAACCCGGAGCCATTGCCGGGATCAAGTCCGGATACCGAATCATCACCCAGCAATAGCAGGAGGTAACGAATGAATCCATCCTTATTGCTGATCACGGTTTGCAGGATGGCGGCATTGCGTCCCTCCGGAACTCCTGTAACGGGAAGATTTAGTACAAATCTGGCCGTAACATCCGGATGGTTGGTCTTAAGCTCAAATGCTATAAGGCCCGTCACAGAAGAGGCGGAAAACTCTCCGAGCCTGATCCCGCCATGAGCATCGCTGCCTAGGATGTCAACCGCGAAATCTCGCGTGACGGTTATCGGCCATGCAGAAGCACTGACAATCCCCTCAAGAGATGGAATTTCTCCAGTCAGCACCAAAGCCCACAGACCGTCTTTCGATCCGGGGCTGCACTCGATGGATAGAGCAACTTCAGATAGCCGGGAGCGAGCCTTCTCAGCAGACTTCTCAGCCTCCAGCTTAACCGCATCAATCTCTGCCTCCTTGGTCGCGTCAAAGTCGACAAGATATTCACCCAATCCGTCAGCGCCAAGAAGCTCGTCGATGCCGCCGACTTTATTTTTCCTGCCAACCAGCCCGACCAGAATCTCGATATTCTTCGAAGCATTCAGTGCCGCGTTGGTCGCATTTGCGGACCCCATCACTACATGGGTGTAGTCGGAATAGTATCGAGTCTCAAACAGATAGACCTTCGCGTGAAGGCCTGTTGCAAACGGTTGCTCAGCTACATCGTCTTCCTCTCCATCCTCGGTTTCCGCTGCTTCATCCAAATTGAGGCATTTGGAGAAGAGCTGAAGAGTGTCCTTCTTCAGGGCTGATAATGACTCCGGCCGTGAAATCAGTGCATCAGCGACCTTGGTTTGCTTCACCAAAGCTCGCAGGACTTCGTCAGAGCAAAAAGGCGAGATGACGGCCATCCGATTCGCTGTGGGGGGCTTCCAGTCAAACCCTTTTGCTCCCGGGAGATAGAAGGTCAACTCGTCAAAGCCGTCGGGGAGTTCCCATTGAACTCGGTGCAGGTCCTCTGCGAACCTGAGCGATTGCTCGACTCGGCCCGCGTCTGTTTGTCCAGTAGCCAGATCAGGAAGCAACTTGAAGAAATGCGTCAACGGCCTATTTGAATTGTACTTTCGTCGTGCAATCGTGCCTTCCAACTGAAGCGACAGGTCCCAGGATTGATCGGTGGTCATATTTCTCGTCAGCACCACCAAGCGATACTTCGAGCTGCTTTGGTCAGGGCTGACAAAACGAATTGCCCAGACTTTTGGATGAAAGACGCCTCCGCCAGGGGCCGTAACCTCTACAACCATTTCCTCCAGAAAACCAAACAAGGGGTTCGGCTTTGCAATCTGGGGCACTTGAATACGTCCTCGTTGCACATAGACGGTAATTCGTTTCGAGTACCTGCGTATGGCTTCAAGTACAGACAACGGGTCAGGTTCTGTCTGACCATCCGCCGCCATTAACGCTAGGTAGACAGGAGCCTCAAGCAGTAAGGCTGGGTCCATCGAAAAGGTGGTCGCTATCGCCTCGTCGAAAATCATTCCCGGCGGAGGGGTCAATGCAGAGGTATAAAGGCTCCGGGAGTTTGGGTTCAGCATTTCTCCTCCCGGTTCATGCCCTGGTGTAAGTCGTTCAAAAGCACCTTCACATTCGGCCACCGATAGACGAGTTTCCCAACGCCGGAGTACCCACCCCACTGCTCAAGCGCCCTCTGGTTTCTGAACCGGGAACGCGTGCCTTTGAGTTTCATTTCCCTACTTTTGATCAGGTTGAGCGCCTCGGCGTTTGAAAGAAGGTCGTTAGGGGACTTCTGGCTATGGTCGATCCACCGTTGAACAAAGGATCTCGTTTGTGGAGTGATGGTGTGGCCGTGATCCATGGTCAACTCCCAGAGGCGGCTCACCGACCAGGCGTGAATCTCCTCTATGGGGAGGTTTGCCACCCATTCGTCGAAACTTGCCTGATGCTCGGCGACAAGCTCGGCATGGTTTCGAAGCTTGGCGAGTTGGACGTTATACAAGAGTGCCGCCCCGTGCATTACTTCGGAGAAAAGCCGTGCATGGGTCAGGAGTTCTTTGTGCTGCTCGGAAAAGCTGCCATAATCCGGATGTTCCCATGGGGCGTGGGTGTCGGCAGGCTCGCAGTGCAACGCCAAAAAAGAGAGAAGGCTGTTGGGGCAAGCGACCTGGATGCGATCCCGGATAAATTCGGCTTCTTCCCGGGACAAAGCAAAGTCCACCTTTGAAGGAAAATCTTGTGGAGGAGCGGGCAATCGCGGATTCCAACTGAGTGTGGCCATTCGCTGCTCAAGGTCGATATCGTCTCCTCGCGACTTGGCGTCTTTCTCGAGAGCCTTCAGGGCATTCCTACGACGGTAGGTTTCGTCGATGCGTCTGTGATATTCGTCCTGAGAGAATGGGGTGAGGCGTATCCCCCAGGCACTGAGACCAGCCCAGTAGACTGAGCTGGGCAACCGTTTGAGCTTCTTTCCTGCGGTTTTCCCAAATACACCAGCCTGATCGTTGGAATCCATCAAAGGCTGAACCAGGTCTCTTTCCAGCTTGTCAGCATTGATCGCAAAGCTCTCCGCTGGTAGTCGTTTCTCTTCCAGGGAATGGTAAATCCATGGCACGAAAAGCATGTAGCGGAGGCGCGTCTGGATCGTGCTTGTGCCGGGGAATAACTGGTCGGCAAAGCTATCCCGCACTGAGCCGAGTCCGAGCTCGTCACGACTTTCCTTTTCCTGGAAAAGGGAAAGGATGCGAAGTGTGCGCTCCCTCGCTTTCGAGTCATGGTCAATCCAAGCAAGGACAGAAGGCATATTAGTCGTACTTCCCCGGGGTGATGCACCACATGCATGACTTTACATCATCAGAAGTTACTTCCAACTCTTTAACAATTTCCCAATCGGGTATCGATGTCCCTATTGTCCCTATTATGTCCCTTTTAGAAGCCCTGGACCCATTGTCCCCATTGTCCCCATTGTCCCCTTTAAGTCCCCTTCTTTGCGAGAACATAGTGAACGCTGGGGCCTTTCGTTCCGATCTGTTCGATTACACCCTTTTCCTTAAGGTCGATGAGGTCACGAGTGGCGGTCTTCTTAATCGCACTGGCCACAAGCTGATAATCCTTGTTGGAAATTTTGCCGTGGGCCTTGAGAAAGACTATTGCCTTCATCTGCCGCTCATTCAGGTTGTATCCGGCCAGCACCTCCGGCGTCAGCCAGTCACGCCAGACCGTAGCTGTAAACTCGCCGCCACGCTGGATGAAATCGGGTTCCGGGAGGTCATGGGAGAGACTCTCGCGGATCATCATCAATGTGCCGGTGCCGTATTTCTCGATATAGCGGGCAAGAAAGAGCGCCTCACAAATGCGTGGGTTCCGGGCGATGGAGCCGTGCGGGTGACGCAGACTTTCAGGAGTAAGCGGCGAAGCCAGCAAGCCGGGGTTCCAGACTTCGACCCGATCGGCAAAGACGGAAACCTGTACGGCTCCGGCGGAAGTGTAGTCACGATGGGCAATGGCATTGACAACCGCTTCGCGGATCACGTCGGGTGGGATCTCGTAGCGTACAGGCGCCTGTAGGCTCTCGGCACGAGTGCCAACGCTACGGTTGATCTTGGAGAGGACAAAATCAACCGCCATATCGACCTGCTCGAAGATGGTCCCCTTGAATATCCGGTAGAACGGCACTGGCCGCTGGATTTCGGTGCCATGGAAATGCATGCAACGAACCTCGGCAGCAGGAAAGAAACGCTGAGGGTCGCGTCCGAAGAGTAGGATGGCGGCATTGGCAGGCTGATCGCCAGAAAGCAGGTGCAGATGGGACAAAAGGTCGCGGACCGGAGTATTGTCCGGGAGGGGAAACTGGCGCTCCAGTCGGGCAAGGCGCACAAAATCTGCAACCGCGTCGGTCTTGATTTCTTCAATGGTTGCGTCAGGGCAAGGTCTTTCCTCAAAGGGGCGGGACTGAATGGCACCGCATTCTTCAAGGTAATCCACCAGGCTCGAATAGATGGCTGATGTCAAAGCAGCGTTGTCGGCAAATCGTCGCCGGATAAGCTGATTACCAGCCTTGCGGATAAGCGACTGCATTTTGGGGTTGCGCCGCTTATCATCCGAGCCCTTGACATAGATGAGTCGGGGTTTACCTGTTTCGGTGGCATGATCGAATTCGCGTTCCGTTGGAGATTTCCCGTCGCTGTCTTCAAAGCCATAATCATAGCCGAAGATACCAAGGTAAAGGTCGCACCTGTCGAGTTCACTGATATAAACGGCATCCGCCCGCCGATCACTGGCCGGGAGGTCTTCAAACAGAAAAACCTTGAAGAATCGGTGCAGAAGCGGATCATTTTCGATAAACGCTTTTACCGCCCGTCGCTCACCCGCCAGTTCTGCCTGGACGCTGCTGATAAAGATTTTCATTTCGCGTTTCACGGTTTAGCCCAAGAACCTTTGATATGGAAAAACCGCCTGTCAGCATTAAGCAGACAAAGGCGGCTTTCCGTTCCACCAATATTTCCCAAGGGCACAGAACCCATATTCTTTACCCTCCTCAAAAACCATGAAATTACGCCAAGTTAATACACCAATTCGCCTTCAAAGTCAATGGAATCCCCAACACATAGGAATTACGACAATAATCCGCAAAGCCCTCTGGCAGGTCTGCTTTGAACTTCGGCTGGTAAATCATGTGGGAGTTCAGGACAGGATCGATTACGACTTCAAATCTTCCACCCCTCTGACAGCCCCATTGTTGGCGAGTTCAGCGGCATGGGCAAAGCCGTCGATGAATGCCTTGACCTCACGTGCAGATCCGCGATAGAGGTCCAGGCAGCTTGGTCTCCCATTCTGAGATTTCCGGTAATGTCGCATCACAACATACTTCTCACCACGGCGCTCCACCTTTAGGCCGGAATCCCAACACCTGAGCTTATCGCCGTTGATCCTGCGGCACATATCTACCAGCATGCGTTCGGTGACCTTCATGGCCTTCCCCCTGCCATCCCGGAGAATTGGTCACTGTGAGGCGCAGACCACCGCTCCATGGCCACAGCTTCCATGACAGTGCCGATGATTGCTTCCGCTTTCTCTTTTTCGAAGTAGGTCTCCACCACCGACCGCACCTCCTGGTATATGAGTGCCTGGTTCGAGACGCGCCTGCGGTACGGGCGGTCATCGAGAAAAGCGGCAATTCTGTCCGCGGCGGCGATGAGGCGAACGCGGTCGTCCAACACATCAGGCGTCAGACCCTTCGGATATCCTGAACCGTCAGGGAGCTTGTGATGGTGCAGGATCACGTCCCCAAACGACTCGAATATCGTTCCTTTCACATACTCATGCCCCCAGGCGGGGTGCCTCTCCATGACCTCCCATTCTCTTTCATTCAGCGAGCCTCGTTTGTCGAGTATCCTGTCCTGGACAAAAAGCTTGCCGACGTCGTGGAGCATCCCGGCCATGTACGCCTGTGAAGAGGAGAAACCGAAGTCATCGTTTGTGCCGACTACGATGTCCCATGCTATCTCGGCGGTCAGTACCGAATGCCGGTAAAGATGGAGGTTGCGGGCATAAAGACACTTCTGAACCAGAATCAGCGAATTGTTTTCCAAGGCGATATTCAGGGCCTTTTTGTCGATCATATGCACTCCAGTTACCTCCAGAATAATGCTGTCAAAGACTTCACCTTCACAATCTCCTCCATGGCATGACCGGTAGTAAAAAACCCTCGATCCCATGCGATCAGGAGGAAAAGCCCGGTAACAAACATGACCAGAACGGCTTCCCCCAATGATCCGGTGACATACAGTCCGGCTCCCCTCCTGGCACAGTGCGGCGACCGGAAGGGAATTCCCGTAACGCTTAGATAGTCCTCACCCAGATGGAGAAGCGCTCCGATGCAGATAAAGGAAAAGAGATACATCCAGACGTTTGGGGAAAGTCGGCATGCTCCGTAGGACACGAGGGCAAGAACGATCCACGGCGGCGGCCAGTGGGTAGCGGTCCGATGCCGGATAATCCTCATTTCCAGCAGATCCGGGATGATCGAGCCGATCATCGCCATGCAAGTTGGAAAGTAACCGCCAGTCACCGCGTAGACGGCAGCGCCCGATGTCAATTTATGGAACTGCCACCGCATCTATGACCATGCTCCAGATTTCTCACTTGTAGCCCTCAGTCCTCGATCAATTGGAAAGAATTTCTGCACCAAGACGCCCCACTCTGTCCTACCAAGACAGAGTGACCAAACTATATGAAATAATTGCACTTAAACTCTTTTTTTAGTGCATTTTTTGTTGACAAAAAACTGTGCCTGCGCAAAATATAGATAAAGTTTTACAGAGACCAGATGGTCATAGAAAGGAGGGGGTCGGAGCATGACTAGAAAATTTATTGCCGTTGTTATTTCGATCTTTTGGACCGTTCTCCCCTGCTTTCTTGCTGGCAGCCTTGTTGGAATTTTCTTCATAAAGTCTTTCTGGTATTGGACAATTGGCATAACCTTATTAGCTTTTCCATGCTGCCTTCTGAACAGAGTACATTTACGCCTCTATCATGGGTATCTGGTGGGGAAAAGCCTGCTTTCTCTTGTTAAGTACGGCTACACCAGCACTGATCATTATCCCAAACACCAGTTCTGCTTAACCCGATGGGGTTGGTTTTACTGGTACTAAATCGACATCAAGTTATTCTTTATAAACCTTTGCAGAAACCATCGTGGGGGCATGGGAATATTCCCAGGCCCCTTTCACTTTCAGAAGTTCATCTCGATCAAGGACAATGTTCCCCAGGTACGCCGCTACAAGTGCATATGGAGTAGATTCATAGAAGTATATATTCGTTCCGCCTGCCTTCTCCAAATGCTCAAGCACCGTTACCGGTAACTGTAGCTTTACTCCAGATAAGCTGATTTCAGCGCCAAAATCCCTCACTTTTATATAGATGTCAGCACCAACATCTTTCGGAACATGAAATCCTTCGGCCGTAACGGCGATTATCCCGTCTGAAACAAATAATATTTTCTCTATCACGACTACCTCTTGGGCCCTCTCAATGGCTGAGGACCGCCACCTTTCGGCAAAGTTGAATTTTTACTCTGATGTTGAAGTATCTTTCCCGTTCTCTGTAGTCCTTGTTGGACTCGAGCTTCGGCTGCCCTTTCTGCCTTTTCAGCTGTCTGCAGTTCTAATTGCTCAATTTTTTCCGTTCGTGACATTGCGCTCCGAATCGGGTCAACCACTTTTACCGAATCACCTACAATGCCTGCCGTTTCGTGTAAGCCATCCCTACCGATTGCGATCATAGTTGCTGCTGTGCCGGCATCAGTGCTTCGCCCTTCGGTAAAGTCTTTGGTTGCAGCACTACCGGCCAGATTCTGCCGTGACTCCACCCGTGTCCCGGTCACCTGCGAGCTCGAATAGTCCGCCTTCACCCCACCCTCGGCGCGGATACTCCCGGTAACGCCTCCCCCCGATCTCGTGTTGACAACCGCTGCGCCATGTTGTGACATCTGAACAAACAGGTCTTCCGTGATTTCGGATCGACTTCCTGCAACAAGATTCCCGCCTTTGTCCATCTTTCCTTGGACCTGAGAGTAATGCAGGTTGCCATCTTTATCCTTGGCATACATCAGCACATTGCCGTCGAGACCACTTGAGAACGACCCTCCGACGAGTTCCATTTTTCCGGTCTTGTCGTTTCGGCCGTAATACCAGTCACCGTTTACCTTCATCTCCTTCCCGCCCACCGAAACATTATAGGCACCGGACTTCCGCGAGAGATTGAAGTCCTGGTGCTCGTATCCAGTCTTGATAAAACTGCCTACCGTTTCCCTCAGCCCCTTATCGACGGTTCTCAAATTCCTGTCGATGCTTTCCGAATCTCTGCCGGTGCGGAATGTTGCCATATCCTTTCTGCTGACATCACCGCCGCGGTTGATCGAAAACGACTCGACCTTTCCGTTCCTGTCCTTGGCGAACTCATACGAGAAGCCCTTGCCGGTCTTCATCATCCTGTCGACTTCCGCGACGGCATTCTTGCCAAAGCCGCCAGCCTTCAGTTCCTGCTTCAAGGCCTCGCCCCGGGCCTTGTCTCCGGAAGCCACAACCCCTTGCTCGGTAGAGTTCACCACATTCCCGTCCATCCCGACGTTCATCGTCTGCCTGCCGTCCGGCGTCGTGAAGGTGATGTTCTGCCCCTCCATCGCCTTCTGCATCTGCGCGAATCCCTTGTCGGTCAGCTTTCCGCCCTGATACATCTCCGGATCGTTTTTCAATTGAGGCGCGATCTTGCCGACCATCTGATCGGCCGCTCCCCTGACCAGGTCGTACCGGGCACCCCTTCCTGACACATCATGGGAAGCCATGGTCTGGTAATGGTCGTACCCTCCGGACATATAGATCCCCTGAACTTTACCGGCGCTTTCCGCGGCGACAACCTTCCCCATTTCGGCGCCAGCATTGATCGGTCCACCCAGTTTGCCGGACATCTCGCTGGATTCGGAAAGCTGCTTTGCATTCTGGAATTGCGCCTTCATCTGCAGCGCCTGACCTGAGCTGAGCCCGTACTTCGATGCCACCTGGTTGACTGCTGCGGCATTCGTATAATCCCCAAGGGACTGCATCTCGGAGCGAAGCGCGTTGAACTGTCGCCAGTTCCCTTGGAAGCCGAGCGCCTGTGCACCCTCATAGGCTTTCACTTCGCCATCGATCTGGCCGACGTTCTTGTCCAGGTTCTTCTCCAGGAAATCCTGATAATTGCCGGCATTCCCGAAAACCCGGCCCAGCGCGGCGTCGTTCGCCACCTTCATCTGCGCATGTTTGTTCAGATCCCCGCCATAGCTCTTGTCGATGACGTCGCGGAGTGCCCCGGACTGTGCCATTCCCGCTTTCCCGTCAAAAATGCTGAGGCCGTATGACCTGTCCAGGCCAGCCTCCCGCATCGCGGCACCTTTGCCGCCAAAGCCGATCGACTTGCCGACGCTCCCATCGGCCATCATTCGAGATGCCCCATCCATGCCGAAACCCCCAATCAGGTCATTGGAGGCCATCGTCTTGGATGTCATGTCGAGGTAGGACTGATTCCCCCTGGCCCAGAAGCTGTGCTCGTTCCCCCAGGCCTGGGTCGGCATTGCCGAGGAATTGCGCTGGATCGAGGAAGCCCTGCCGGCAGGGTCCTCCACTTCATGAGCTGCCCGGCTGCCGGCCGACTGGATCTGCCCCGAAAGGGAGCCGGCCATCATCGCCATGGCGTGGCCGCCGAACTTGACCAGCATTCCGGTTAATACCGTCGCCAGCATCATGCCGCTCATCCGCAGCGTCCCGAACATGCCGAGGATCTTCGTGGTCTGGTCGGGAAAGAAGTAGAAGGCGTCCATCCCCAGATTGTTCTGGCGCACGAGCAGATAGGTGCTGTTCGCATAATCGATGGCGAACTGGTGGATGATGGCATCGACCACGCCCCACGCAGTCAGCCAGACGAAGAACCCGAAGATAGCACCGACCGCCTTGCCTATAATGGGAGTCGGGATGAAAAGCGCCAGAAACGGAATCAGCCCGACCGCCACCGCCGTGAGAACTGCTCTCAGGACCGGCAGCCATTCGTTGGCGGCCTTCATCGATCCCGAAGCATTCAGCAGGAATTGGTAGTTGGTGGCGCCCGTCGCGTTACCGCTGCGGAAGATCTCATCGAGGCGCTGGGAGATGTACGCCTGCTTTACGAAATCTTCAATGGATGCCGCGCCGAGCCCGGCTCCAGTATTCACGTTGTTCAGAACCGTCTTGCACTGGGTCAGGGATGCCGCATTTGTGGGGTCATAGCCAAGGGCCGAGCAGACGGCCGTGATGTTGTTCTTCAGGTTGTCCGGTGTGAGCTGGGCGCTGATGTTCGTCCAGGCATCGGTGCAGGTCATGGACTGTCCGTTCGGCGTGGTCGAGTCGTAGTAGACGGTATAGATCGAAGGGTTTTGCGCTTGGGCGAGAAGTGGCGTGAAGTCGGTGGAAGTTTTGCGGAGGGCATCGACGGTGAGCGTCGTCCCCGGGCGCATTATCTCGTAGCCAACGCAATCCTTGATGTAGTTCCGCATGGAGGTGTCGATGTTGCTGTTGACTGCCGACAGGGGAAGGCTCGTGAGCTGGTAGAGCCCCAGGAAACCTTTGCCGCCGGCCTGGCTCTGATAACTCATGGGATCACCCGCCGTAGTGACGATATCCACCAGCCCCCGCTCAACAGAGTTCAGGACACCGGCAACCGCCACAACCCCGGCCGGTATGCCTCCAATGGCCTGGTTCTTGTTGTAGACGGGATCATAGATATGGAGGGTCCCCTTGGGCACGGCCAGGGAGAGGTAGATGCCGATCCCAACCAGGGCCGGAATAATCCAGGACATCGGAGAGCCATTTCCAGCCCCGAGGATTCTGGCTGCTACGGTGACGCACCCGAAGAAGATCCCGGCGGCGATGGAAAAGGCGTAAAACGACATATACCCATTGTCGCCGAATACCAGGGCCAGCTTGTTGAAGGCGTTGACCACCGCATCGAACCCGCCGTACACGTAATAGTCGAAGTCAACGGCCAGGGCAGCGGACGGAAGGAGAATGATCAGAAGCAGGGCTGCGAATATGAGAGACTTAACTTTCATGGTGATTCCAACTCACTTGTCATGCACATCGACATTTACATACCCCGCCGCAATGAGTTTCTTGTTCCGGAAATGGGCGTAGATCATGGTGATCACCGGGATCAGGATGAAAATCGCGGTCGTCACGAGGATAAAGTACGCCGAGGTCAGAAAGACGGTCTTGAATCCCTGCACCCAGTTGAAGATGCCGGCGACCGTCTTCTCCGACAGCCTCGCGTGATAGAGTTTGGACGCTACCCAGACGACATGATCGTCGGAGAGAATCTTGAAGTAGATGAAGTGGAATGCGATGAAGGCGACCAATGCTTTTAGAATCGCCCCGAACGCCATCCCACCCATAAGGTTCGCGATCATCGCCCTGGTGTACTTGCCGATGTAGCAGGTGGCGGTTTTCGCCATGAAGATCGCGTACCCGAGAGAAAAGCCGAGGGCCAAAAGAAACGCGCTGAACTTGTCGAAAATGGACGGGTTTGCATCGCCAAACATTGGGATGTACTGCTCGATCACCCCGATGGCAACCGGCGTGAGGAGCGCCGTGACGAGGCCGGAGGCAAAGGCGCTGCGAAAGCCCACCTCCATGAACTCCAGCCGCTGTTTTGTCGTCAGGAACCGGGCGTTGATCATGCACCCGCCCAACTCGTTCGCAAAATTCTGGTCGATGTAAGAGATCGCCTCCAAAAGCCCCCGCGGGTGAATCTCATTCCCCTGGGGGATGGGCATCATATCCGGGCTGTTATTGCTGCTACCGCTTCGTGACAATTTCGCCTCCTTTCAGATCAGGGACCTGATCAGGTTCATTACGCCGCCCCCATAGGCCACGACCGCCGCCAGGAAGAGGCAGATTGCGGCCAGCGTCGGATTTCTCTGTCTCACCCCGACCCAGAAGGCCAAAAGGACGAGCGAGATGAAAAAGAATCTTCCCCAGAAGCCGTACAATACGGTCGCAAACAGCTTCTGCCAGAATCCCGTGTAGTCTGCCGCCCGCATGTAATGGAGCGGGTTCAGTTTCTCGATAGGCATGGTGTTTTCCTCCAGAGGGTCATCAATAGATCGGATAAAGCTTGGCCCTCACCCGGCTCTTCTCTTTGAGGCCGAAGTACCGGGAATCGTAACTGTCCTTATGCTCGCCAATGACGAACATGAAGCCCTTGGGGATCTTCCCGTTGAAAGCGAAGTACTGTATCTTCTCACCCTTGAGCGAATAATCTTTCGCAACACCCAGGAGCTCGCCGTTGCAGAAAAACCGCTTCCCGGCATCCACGGTCAGGGTATCCCCTTCGTCGCACCTGATGATCTTGAAGAAATTCGGGTGTTCAGGTTTGCCGACCTTCCGGGCGAGCTCGGCATCCTCGAAGTAGACATAATCCCCCCGCCCGACATGTTCCGGTTCCCTGCTCACCCAAAAAAACCGATGGGCAAGGGATGGGGTGAGTATGATGCCGATCCTGCCTGGAATCACCGTTCCTGCGACTGCTACGGCGAGGAGGATGAAAAAGAGTCGCCAATTATTGTTCCTGAGCTGCCGGATTCCCCTGGAGAGAACGTCTGAGTAGTTCTTCATATTGTTTCAATTCTTCCTCGTGACCCAGTTTGAAGACTTCGGCATTGCGAATCGCCGTATCCGCCATGATGACCACCCTGTTTTTCGGGATGGCATTCATCTCCAGTTCCAGCTTGTCGAACGCCTTCCGCAGGTCCTCATCGTTGATTTTTCCGTCCTTGTACTTGTACCTCTGGAGCGTGATGTACCCTTTCATGTCCACGGCAACGATCTTCTGCGCCAACCAGTGGTCATAAACGAACAGAGTGGCGACTGAAGAGACAACCGATATGAGCAGGCATGCGGCAATGCCGGGCAGCCGAATCCCCTGCTTTCCTTTTGCTGCTGGTGTCGCCGTTTGCTCCAATGAAGAAAGCGCTGTCTGTGAAATTTCGTTTTCATGCTCTGCCACGATTTCCCCTCTCTATGCTTTTTGCCCTGCGTCCGGAAAAGTGGATATGTATTTACTCCATGGAGGCCAGGAGTTCCTTGAGCGATAACGCCCCGCTTTCCCGTCCGATCGCCTGAAGGATGTATTCAAGTGATGCATCACCATAAACTATGTAACTATTAGCAACTTCAGTGTTTTTACTATCACCTTCGCTTAAGCCAGGATTCCCGGCCTTCACCCCCCTGGCAAAGACCACGGCGGGTACCCTGTCGATCTCGTAGCGCCGATAGAGGAGCGGATCGACGACGAGATTTGCCGGGAGCATCGCGCATTCGCCCTCCGCCGGAGAACATGAGGGATGCTTTTTCAGTGCATCCGCTACAAAGCGGATGGTAGGCTGAATCCTGGACATGCCGTCAACAAATCCCCTCATCACCATCACGATCCTGGGGTCTCCCAGACGCGCTACGGACGAGGCATAATTGCGCACCGTCTGCAGGGGCATGGAAGAGGAAATGAAGACGTAAACCCTCTCCGACTCGGTGAGCTTCCCCTTGCGTTCACCTGTCACGTCATCGGGGTAGAATCTGGCGAAGTTCTCACCGAAAACCTGCGCCTTGATCCTTTCCGTCTCATTTTTGACCCGTCCCTGGAATTCATCCGAATGATAGTAGGAATCGAGCGTGCCGGCCACTGCGTTCATTTCATCCTCATAACGGTTCTTCGGGATCGTCATCGTCCCCGCCAGCCGGTCCGCCTGCGCCAAAGATACAGCCACATCCGGTACGCTCATTTCGTCAACCCTGACCTCCTGCCAGAATTTCCCCTCGACAAAGACCTTCAACGTCTGCCGCCCAGTCTGGACGAACGCCCGGCCCGGCTGCCCACCACAAACACCGGTCTTTTTCAGATGGACAGATTCACCTTCCACCTTTTCCGGCACGTAACAGGCGTCGGGAGTGACGATGTACCCGGACTTTCCGGCGGCAAATGCCGGCAGGGTGGTCGCAAGCAGCAGATAAACGATCAATTGAGCCCGTAGCCTACGCAACACACCCTCCTTCTGGTCATCGACCAGAGAAAATTGTCCGGTGAATTCGTACCGGCCCCCCAGGGCGGATTCTTGGCGGAGCCCCAGATCAGTGACGGCCGGCCGATGGGGTTGCAGGCGGTGCCGCGTACCGGTTTGACGATCTGCAGGCGGTAGTTGCTCTTCACGAGGATCGGGGTTATGACCCCGCCGGAGGAGCACTGGTTGATGCCGGTGTCGAACATTAGCGACTCGCGCCCCAGTTTGAAGAGCATCCGTGCCGCTAAGCCGGCATTGACGCTCAACGGTTCGCT
>DAIEGL010000140.1 GCA_027356255.1 Geobacter sp.
TGGCGTACGCCCCCGGTTCCCGGTCGGTCAATGCCCTCACTTCACAGCGGCTCACCGACGAGGGGGAAGGAAGCACCTTTTACGACAACAGGGTGGACGTGCGCCGGGATGCGGCCGACAAAATTGTCTAAGCTTTTGCCGTCCGCTGCCGATATTGATTCTAGAACCGGCAGTAAAATCCACGGCAAAGAGAGAACCCTATGGAAGCTAAAAGCAACATCCTGCTGGAAAGCGACACCAATGAGCTGGAGGTCGTGGAATTCAGGGTCGATGAGCTTGACGCTGCGGGCAATGTCGTCCCCTGCTATTTCGGGGTAAATGTCGCCAAGGTGCGTGAGATAATCCGCCTGCCGAACATGAGGAGAATCATCAACCCCAACCCGGCAATCTACGGCATGACCAAGCTGCGCGACAAGGTGATCACCCTCATCGACCTGGCCACAGTCCTCAACAAGAACACCGAAGGGATCGCGGCCGACCGGGTGATCGTCCTGGAATTCAACCGGATCATCGTCGGCATCCTCGTCCACTCGGTGTCGCGGATCTACCGGATTTCCTGGGGGAGCGTCGAGCCGCCGGTGAAGGCCATCAACGACACCAAGGTAACCGGCGTCGTTAAAATGGACGACCGCATCATCCTCATCCTCGATTTTGAAAAGATCATCGGCGAGCTCTGCGCCAATGATGCCATGGAGCACATGGCCCAGGGGCAGATAGAAATGGCCCCCGCCTTCAACAGGGGGCAGAAGAACATCCTCGTGGCCGATGACTCCGCCTTCATCCGCCACAGCATCTGCGCTTCCCTGCGCCAGGCGGGCTACAACGTGCAGGAAGCGGAAAACGGCGAAGAGGCCTGGAACATCCTGAACGACAAGCTGGCCCGTTGCCGGAGCGCACATACGAGCTTCAAAGACGAACTGGACCTGGTCATCACCGATGTGGAAATGCCGAAAATGGACGGTCTGCACCTGACCTCGCTGATAAGAAAAGAGGAAGAACTCAAGGGGCTCCCGGTGGTCATCTTCTCTTCCCTGGCCACCGAAGACAACAAGAACAAATGGCGAAACCTGGGCGCGAACGACATCCTGACCAAGCCGGACCTGCCCGACCTCGTGTCGAGGACCGACAGCCTGGTGCAGTGACAGGGGATGTATGGACAGAGCGGCCGCTCACCCCGAAATATCCGTTATCGTGCCGGTCTACAACGAGGCAGGCGTTGTCGCCGGCCTTTTCCGCACCCTGGCCGAACAGTCCGGCGTGGCGTTTGAGCTCGTCATCTGCGACGGCGGTTCAAACGACGCCACGGTCGCAAAGATATGGGCGTTGTCCGAAGACGCCCCGTTCCCCGTATCCTTAATCCATTCCGGCAAGGGACGCGGCCGGCAGCTAAATGAGGGCGCAACCGCAAGCAGGGGCGACACGCTCCTGTTCCTCCACGCAGACTCCTCCTTTGCCGACGGCCAGGCCCTGCGCAACGGCCTCGATGCCCTCGACGCAGCGGTTGCGGAAATGGGAAACGAACGGCTGGCCGGTCATTTTTCCCTGCGCTTCATCCGCCAATGCGACCAGAGCTCCCCAGGATTCTATCACTACGAATGCAAGGCGCGCCTGCACCGCAGGGAATGCACACACGGCGACCAGGGGCTACTCCTGCGGCGGTCGTTTTTCAACGAAGCGGGGCCGTTCGACGAGTCCCTCCCCATCCTGGAGGACACGAGGATGGCCGAAGCCATCCGCCAAAGGGGGAGCTGGCTCCTCCTCCCCGCCGAAATCCGCACCTCGGCGCGGCGCTTCGAAACCGAAGGGCTTGCCGCACGCCAGACACTGAACGCCGTCATCCTCAACTTCGCGGCCATCGGCCGTGAAGAATTCATCCTGGAAATCCCCCATATCTACGGTTCCCAGGACCGCTCCCGGCTCTTGCAGCTCTACCCCTTCTTCAACAGCTTCAGACGGCAGATCAAGGCGTTGCCCCGGCGGGACCGGCGCCGGCTCTGGCACGACACCGGCGCCTATGTCCGCGCAAACGCCTGGCAGCTTGCCCTGGCGCTGGACACGCGCCGCAATTTCAGACGCGGCATCGAGCCTGGGGAAGGGAGCACCCCATGCCTGGCATTCTACGACTGCTACCTTGACCGTCTCACCGACAACCCGGCGGGCCGGCTGGCGGCCGCCCTACTCGTCTACTGCTGGTTCCAGCTCAGCCGGCTGGGATCATCTCTGCGCCACATCCAACGCGAACAATAATAGGCGAGGCAAACGCCCCACCTGTCCGAGGAGCGATACACATAAAAACCGGCGATAGAGATATCCCGTGACAGCTTGGCAATATCTCATCTTAATTGCAAATTTACCTTGTAATTTTGCAACTTTTCTGTCTTAGAAGGATGGACACGGGCGCGGCAAATTGCCGCCGCGCCGGTCATCCTGAGGCAGTTCCATCAAGCCTGCTTTTTCTCCTCCTTCTCCGCCGTTGCCGAGAATTTCTTCCTGCTTTCCAGTATCTCCCGCAGGCGCTTGTCCACAAGATAATTAATGGACCCTGCCGGATAGGTGCCGTCGGGGAGCTGTACCCCGGTCGGGACGCCGGTGAGGACCTCGATCCCCTGTTCGATGGTTTCCACGCTCCAGATGTGGAACTTGCCCTCCCGCACCGCTGCGACCACCTCGTCCTTGAGCATCAGGTGCCGTTCATTGGTTTTCGGGATCATTACCCCCTGTTCGCCGGTAAGCCCCTTTGCCTTGCAGACCGCAAAAAAGCCCTCGATCTTGTAGTTCACGCCGCCGATGGGCTGCACCTTCCCCAACTGGTTGACGCTGCCGGTCACGGCTATTCCCTGCCTGATCGGCACACCGGAAAGGGCGGACAAGAGTGCGTACAGCTCAGTCGAAGAGGCGCTGTCCCCCTCGACCCCTTCGTAGGACTGCTCGAAGCAGATCGAAGCCGAGAATGAGAGCGGCTTGTCATGGGCGTATTTCCCCCCCAGATAGCCGGTCAGGATCAGCACCCCCTTGTCGTGGATCGGGCCGGAGAGCTTCACCTCCCGCTCGATGTTGACCATGCCGCCGCGCCCCATGTAGACCCTGGCGGTCACCCGCGAAGGCCTGCCGAAGGTGTAATCGCCGAGGGTGATGACCGACAGGCCGTTTATCTGCCCCACCTCGCCGCCGACGGTATCCGCAAGGATGGTCCCCTCATCGAACATCTCCTGCATCCGCTCCTCGATCCGGTTGCTCCGGTAGATCTTCTCCTCGACGGCGCGTTTGACGTAGTCCTTGGTGACGAGCGGGCTGTTCTCCTTTTGCGCCCAGTAATCGGCCTCCCGGATCAGGTCCGATATCTCCATGAACTGGGAGGAAAGCTTTTCCTGGTCTTCGACCAGGCGCGCAGAGTACTCCAGGAGCCCCGCCACGCCGCTCCGGTCGAAGGGGAGGAGCTTTTCGTTCCGGCAGTGGGTGGAAACGAAGAGGGCGTAATCCTTCATGATCTCTGGCGTTCTCGCCACCCGGCTGTCAAAGTCCGCCTTCACCTTGAAAAACTTCCGGTAGTCAGGCTCCAGGTAAAAAAGGAGGTAGTAGATCCACGGTGAGCCGATCATGATGATCTTCGCCTGGAGCGGCACCGGCTCCGGCTTGAGGGAGACCACCGTCATGAAGCGGTACTGTTCCAGCACGTCCTCGATCCGTATCTCGCCGTTTCTTATGCAGCGTTTCAGGGCGTCCCAGGCAAAGGGGTTGATCAGCACCTCGCGGGCATCGACGATGAGATAGCCGCCGTTGGCCCGGTGCAGCGCCCCCGGCTTGATGAGGGTGAAGTTGGTGGTGGCTGCCCCCCCCATCTGCATGATGTGCTCGATCCGGCCGAACAGGTTGTTGTAGGTTGGATTGGCCTCGAAGACGATCGGCGCCCCCTCCGTCCCCTTGTTGTCCACAAAGACGTTGACCTCGTAACGCTCGAAAGACGGCTCCTGGCGCGGGAGCTTGATCCCGGCGATCTGTGGGGCAGGGGCCTGCGTTTTGAAGTCCTCCAGATTGAGGAGGATATCCTCCTGCACCGATTCCAGGTAAGTCAGCACCTTGGCGAATTCCGCGTACTTTTCCCTGAGCGGCTCCATGTGGTGCCCCACCGCGGAGAGCCCGAGCTCGCGGTCGAGCTGGGCCAGGGCGTCCTTGGTCGCCTTCTCGTTGTCCCGCACCTGCCTGAGCACGTCATTGAGCTTTCCCGTCAGCTCCTTACCCACCTCGTCCAGCTTATCCCGCTCCTCTTTGGAGAGGGCTTCGTACTCTTCCTGGGTATAGTTGCGCCCCTCCTTCTGCGGCACCATCACCAGGCCGGAAACGGTCCGCTGCAGGGAAAAGTTCTTCCCCCCCGCATCTTGTTCCAGCCTGCCGAAAAGCTCGCCGTTCTTTTCCTGGTAATCCTCTATTATGGTGACCTTGTTGGTTTCGTACTCCTTGCTCTCCAGCGCCTTGGGGATATTGGCCTTCACCCCTTCGAGGAAATCGTTCATGTCATCGGCCAGCTCGCTCCCCTTGCCGGCGGGGAGGGAGAGCGAAACCGGACTGTCAGGGTCCCTGAAGTTGTAGACATAGCACCAATCCTGCGGCGGAGGCTCGTTTTTGGCCCGCACTTTCAGCAGGTTCTTGATGGTGGAACTCCGCCCCGTGCCGGGTTCGCCCGACAGATAGAGATTGAAGCCGTCTTCCTGCATCCCCAGCCCGAAATCTATCGACTTGAGTGCCCGCACCTGGCCGATGGTCCCCTCCAGTTCGGGGATCTCTTCGGTGGTGTTGAAATCGAACTGGTTCGGGTCGCACTCCCACCTGAGTTTTTCCACGGGTAACCTTAGATCGTTTGCATCCACGTGAACCTCCTTGAGATATCCATTGCATTACTCTGAATGCGGCAGTTGAAGGGGGCCTTCTTTCGCTCCAAACGCCATATTTCTGCCGCTCTAAGCTCATTCCGCTATAGCCGATAAACTCACCCTCCGGGTTCAGACAATATCGGCTGTTGACGCTCCATTTCGCTAAGAGCGGCAACGAAATACGCGTAGTCGCTCTATCCGGCCCCCTTCAACTGCCGGTTTTAGGTTTAATGCCCGCGCGGCATGAATTCATCCAAAACCCCTTCAAACATGGCGCCGATCCGGGACTTCACCTCTGGCAGGGTGACGCCGCCGGTTTCCGCCTCCAGGGAGGTAACCGGACAACCCGCCATGCCGCAGGGGTTGATGCGGGTAAACTGGGCAAGGTCCGTCGTCACGTTCAGGGCGAAGCCGTGCATGGTCACCCAGCGCCGCACCCCGACTCCGATCGAAGCGAGCTTCCCCCGGCAGGTCCAGATCCCGGTGCGCCCCGGCACGCGGAAGGCCGCAACCCGGTACTCGGCAACGGCACGCAGGAGCAATTCCTCGTTGAAGCGGAGGTAGCGGTGCAGGTCGCAGCCGCGCTTCGCGAGATCAATTACCGGATATCCCACCAGCTGCCCCGGCCCGTGGTAAGTGACGTCTCCTCCCCGGTTGATACGCCGCACCTCCACCGAGGCGTCGAGGATATTCCCCTCGTCCCCGCCGCTGCCGATGGTGAAGACCGACGGATGCTCCATGAGAAGGAGGGTCTCCTCCCCGGAACCGGCGAACACCCCTGCCGCCAGCCGCTCCTGTATGCTGCAGGCTTCGTCAAAATCTATCAGGCCGAGATCGATGATGTTCATATCTAACCCAGCATCACCACCGGGTTTTCCAGTACCCGTTTCAGCTCCGCCATGAACCGCGCCGCATAGGCGCCGTCAATGAGACGGTGGTCGGCGGAGACGGTGGCCCGCATGATCCGGGCCGCAACTACCTGCCCACCCTTGACCACGGCTTCGTCCTGCACCGCCCCGACGGCCAGGACCGCTCCCTGCGGCGGGTGGATGATCGCCGTGAATTCCTTCACACCGAACATCCCCAGGTTGGAAACGGAGAAGGTACCGCCGCTGATCTCCGCCTCAGAAATGCTCCCGCCGCGCGCCCGCTCGATCAACTCCCGGCTCCTTGCGGCGATCTCCGTGAGGGAGAGCCCCCCGCACCCCTGGATGACCGGCACCAGCAGCCCGTCGTCCAGGCTGACGGCAAATCCTATATTCACCTGGTCGTGGAAGACGATGCCGTCTGCGCCAAAGGAGGCGTTTACCAGTGGGAACCGCTGCAAA
>DAIEGL010000147.1 GCA_027356255.1 Geobacter sp.
CGGACCGGGGCTTCATCTTTTCCTTCGGCGGCGTCATAAACTGGTACGTGGGGGAGATAAGAGACCGCAACAACCGCCGCGACCGGTTTGATTTCGACCGGGTGAGCGATTGTGACTGGTTGCACGGCAGTTCCACGCTGATCCCGGCGGCAGCGTTCGCCGAGATCGGTTTTTTCGACCGGGAGAACTGCCCCCAGTATCAGGGAGATGCGGAGTTCTCGCTAAGGGCCAAGCGGCGAGGCTATCGCCTCCTTGTGGAGCCCAGAAGCGTTGTGTACAACAGGACGAAGGTGTCGAGCGGGACCGCGGCGCTTAACCGGGAACGGATAGGGGCGATGCTGACCGGTTACCGCTCCCCCTTTTACTTCCGGGCCAATTACAAGCTCTACCGCGACTACTGCCCATGCCGGCCGGTAATGCTGTTTCTTGCCGTCCGCTACCTGCGGATGCTATACTCCGTCTTTCGCCGCAGATTTATTGACAGGACCAGGCGCTAACGGCTGGTGCGGGTGAAACGGTTCGATCCCGTTGAGGAATGTATGTCCATGAAAATCTGCATCGACGTCAGGCCCCTGCAGAACGCCCACCGGACGAGGGGGGTCGGCGTTCTGCTCCATAATCTGCTGCAGCAGATGGGCAACTTGGCCGTGGAGGACGAAGTCGCCCTCATTACCCTGAAGGGGAAGGCGCTTCCCCCACTGTTCCGGCATGAACGGCGGCTGGAGACCCGGCGGCTGGAGCGCCCCAACCGCTTCAACTGGCTCGCCGACCAGTTTCTCCTGCCGGAGCTTGTCAAAAGGAGCGGGGCGGAACTCTTCTTTGCCACCGATTTCAACAGCTATCTCGTGCCTACAGGCAATCTCCGGGTGGTTTCCATGGTCTACGACCTGATCCCCTTCGTCTTTCCGGAGGTGATGGCCACCCAACCGCTTTCGGTGAAGATCGGCTGGACCGCCAATTTCAAGAAGCTCCGTTACAGCCATGGGCTGATCGCCATTTCCGAGGCGACGAAGCGGGACCTGGTCACCCTCCTGGGGATCGCGCCGGAAAAGATCGCTGTCATCCATCCGGGGATCGACCACGCCCTGTTCAACCCGGACAACGCGGGGGATGGGGAGCGGCGACGGGAGGTCCTTGCCCGCTACGGCATCGCGGGGCGCTTCCTCCTCTACGTGGGAGATTCTGAATGGCGCAAGAACCTGAGGCGGGTCCTGGAGGCGCTGGCCGGGATCGACGGCGATCTCGGGATCGTCCTGGCGGGAAAGCGCGCCCTGACCGACGCGAAACTACATGGCTGGGTGAGGGAGCTAGGCCTAGAGGCACGGGTGGTGATCCCCGGCTATGTCCCCGACGCGGATCTGCCGGTGCTGTACGGCGCGGCCCAGGCGTTCGTCTTCCCCACACTCTACGAGGGGTTCGGCTTTCCCGTCGTCGAGGCCATGGCGTGCGGGTGCCCGGTCATCACCTCCAACGTCTCCTCCCTGCCGGAAATAGCGGGGGATGCGGCGCTCCTTGTGGACCCATTGGGTGTGGCGGAAATAGGGTCGGCCATGAAAAAGATAGTCGCGGAACCGGAACTGCGGCAGCGGATGGTTGCGACCGGCCTCCGCCGGGCGGCCCTCTTTTCCTGGGAGAGGTGTGCGGCCGAGACCCTGGCGTTCCTTAAAGCGGCAGTCGGCCGACTGTGAGTGGATGAGGATGCGTAAGACGACGTTGCGGCGGGGGTACCGCTTCAAGAACAGATGGATGATCTCCCTCATGTGGGTGATAGACCATCTCCTGGCGGCTTTCTGCGGCAAGGGGCGGCCTTTCCCTGAGCGGGTCGCCAGGATACTGCTGATGAAGCCGGACCACCTGGGGGACATGCTGATGCTGACATCGGTCCTGCCGCTCATAAGGGAGAGGTACCGGGATGCGGACATCGACATCGTCTGCGGTGCGTGGGCTCTGCCGGTGCTGGAGAACAACCCCTTCATAAGGAAGAGGATAGTTCTCAACCATCCCGCCTACAACCGGGGGAACCTCTCCCTTTATCGGAAACTCGCCGATTTTATCAGGACGCTTGTCGGCACGCTTAGAGCGCTCCGTCGGGAAAGGTATGACCTCTGTCTCAATTTCCGCGATGCGGGAGGAGACCTGATCCTTTTGGCAAGGCTCGGCAACTGCCGCTTCATCGCCGGTCACCGCACCGGCGGCTTCGGCCCGCTTCTCGATGCCGTTGCCGACTGGCGTGAAGGAGTGCATGAGGTGGCGCATTACCTGGAGGTTGCCGGACTGGTCGGGGTGGGGGCGCCTTTGGAGGGACTCAGTTATGCGCTGTATCCGGGGACGGAGGACCATGCCTGCGTCGAGGCCGTCCTTGAAAGATACGGACTTACGGATTTTGTCGCCATCCATCCCGGCAGCGGCGACAAGCGAAAGCTCCGGGACGGAAACTTCTGGGGCCGGGTGGTCCGCGATGCGGGTGAACACTGCAGGGTGACCGTGACCGGGAGCAGGGACGAGGGGCGCTTCTTTACGGAGGTAGCAGCGGTGGCCGGCAGCGACTTGGTGGACCTGACCGGGGCATTCACCATCCCGCAGCTGCTGGTTTTTTTCCGGAAGGCCCGGCACGTCTACACCCTGGATTCCCTGGCCGCCCATATCGCGGCGCTGTCGGGGAGGAAAGCCACCGTGTTCTGGAACGACCTGAACGATGCGGAACAATGGCGGCCGCTGGGGCGCAATATCGAGGTCGTTTATCCCGCATGCGGCGGCCCGGAGAAACGACCGAACTGACGAGGGACAGACTGTGCGTATCGCCATCGATGCTTCAACCATATCCACCCAGGGGGGGCCGCGGACCTACGTTCTGGGGCTTTTGGAAGCGCTTTTGCGCCTGGACCGGGACAACGACTACGTGGTATTTTACAATGACCCGTCCCACCTGGGGAGGTTTCCCCTGGCGAGGGAGGTGGTCCTTTCGGGCAAGAACCCGCTCGCCCGGCTCTGGCGCGAGCATGTGCTCCTACCCCTTGCCTGCAGGCGTGAGCGGGTGGATGTCCTCCACTGTCCGAAGAGTGCGGTCCCCTTCTGGTCCCCATGCCCGGTGGTGGTCACCCTCCACGACCTGATCCCGATCAAGCACCCGGAAACGGAGCGGTTCGCGGCGCGGATCTACTGGCGGCTGCAGATCCCCATTGCCGCCAGGAGGAGTGCCTTCATCATCACCGACTCGGAGCACGCCCGGCGGGAGATCATGGCCGATTTCCGCGTGGCGCCGGAGAAGATCAGGGCGATCATGCTCGGTTTCGACCCGGCCATGATCGAAGAGCGCGATGCCGTTGCCGGCGCTGCCGTCAGGGGGAAATACGGACTTCCGAACGACTACATTCTCTATGTGGGGACCATCCAGCCGCGCAAGAACCTGGACACCCTCATCGAGGCGTTCAGCCTGCTGAAGGGAAAGGGGACCTTTGCCGGGAAGCTCGTCATCGTCGGGCGCAAGGGATGGCTCTATGACACCCTGTTCAGCAGGATCAGTGACCTTGGCTTGGGAGATGAAGTGCTCTTCACCGGTTTTGTCCCGGACGAGGAACTCCCCTTCATCTACGACGGCGCACGGGTGTTCGTCTACCTGTCGCTCTTCGAAGGGTTCGGACTGCCGCCGCTGGAGGCCATGGCGTGCGGGGTGCCGGTGGTAACGTCCGACACCACATCCCTGCCGGAGGTGGTGGGGGATGCGGGGATTGCCGTCCCACCCCTGGACGTGGAACGGGTCGCGGAGGCGCTCCAGAGGGTGCTAAATAATGAAGAAACGGCAACGGCCATGCGGGAGCAGGGACGCCGCCGGGCTAAGTCATTTTCCTGGGAGGCCGCCGCAAAAGAGACGCTGGACGTTTATGCGGCGGTGAAGAGCCAAGGGTAGGGGCGGCCACATGGGGCCGCCAATCAGGGCAACAGCTGCCCAAAGCAAACGGAGTGAAAATATGACAGAACGCAGGAAGGATTTACTGGCGCTGGCGCTCTTGCTCGCGGTATTGATCGGGGCATTTTCCCACATCCTTTTCACCGACAAGATCATCCGCGCCCCCGACATCCTCAACGAGTATTACTGGTCGGTGAAGGACATTCCGGCACAGAAGTTCCTCGACCTTTTCCGGATAGATCTGTCCAATGCGGGCTGGAACATGCTTCAAAACAGCGGTGACACCACGGAGGGGGGAGGGGCTTCCATGCAGTTCCTCATCTACCACCGGCTCATCTACTGGCTGATTCCTTCTCCCGCCAATGTGGCGTGGTTCATCGTCTTTCATCTCTTCTTCGGCGCGCTCGGGACCTTTCTCTATTGCCGGGCCATCGGCGCCGGCAGGGTCGCCGCCTTTCTCGGCGGGCTCATCTTTGCATGCGCCACGGAGAATGCCTCGCTGATCAATGCCGGCCATGTGCTGAAAATAGCCACCATTTCCTATGCGCCGCTGGCTTTCTACTTCCTGGAGAAGGGTTTCCAGGGGAGGCGGCTCTTTTTCTTCCTGGCAGCTGCCTTCACCCTCGCATTCCAGTTCTTCAATTATCACTGGCAAATCGCATTCTATACCTGTCTGGCAATCGGTATCTACGGCATCCTCCGCTCCATCGGCATCATCTTTTCCGAACGGGAGAGGAGCGGCAAAGGCGTAAGCCGATTGCTTCTGCTCAACCTCGCCACCCTCTGTTTCTTCCTTACCACTGTCGCCATCTCCCTCCTTCCCCTCGCCAGTTGGTCGGTGGAAACGAACCGGGGGGCGCAGAGCGGGGCGAACCAGGGGAAAGGCGGGCTGCAGAGGGATGAGGCCATGTCCTGGTCGCTCCCTCCGGAGGAACTGGCGACCTTCGTCATCCCCGGCTTTTTCGGCCTCTCCCGCCAGGAGGGGGGGGAGAACCCGAGCAATATCGCCTCCTATTACTGGGGGAGGATGCACTTCACCCAGACCTCTGACTACATGGGGCTCCTTCCCTGGCTGCTGCTCCCACTGCCGCTCATCTTCCGCCGCGACAGGTATACCTGGCTCGGTATTCTGGCCGTGGCCGGCGGGATAATCTTCTCCATGGGTAAATACAGCATCTTCTACCAGTTTCTCTACGATCATTTCCCCGGCATCAACCGCTTCCGCGTGCCGAAGATGATGATGTTCATCCCGGTTTTCGGCCTCGGCGTCCTGGCCGCCCGGGGGGTGGACATCCTCCTGGACGGGGGGTGCCGCGCTGACAGGAAATTCAGGTACTACCTCCTCTCCCTCGCCGCCCTTCCCATCCTTCTTCTCCTCCTTCTCGGCATAGAGCTGGCGGGGAGGGATCGATGGATCTCCTCATTCTACGGCATGCTCTCCCAGCCGACCCGCTACGAGGAGGGAGCGCAGCTGGTCGCCCAGCGGTGGAACAACATCGTCACCGAGACCGGCATAGCCGCTGCCGTGGCGGCTGTCTACGCCGCCGTATTCGCCGTCTCCGCAAGGAGCCGCCGCATGCTCGGGGCGCTCCCCTTCCTCCTGCTGGTCCTCTACCTCGCCGACGTGGGGAGGGTCAACGCCAAGTTCATGTTTCTCGTCGATGTGCCGCAGAAGTCCAGGGGGATAAGGACTCCGGTCATCGATTATCTATCGCGCCAGCCCAAGGAATACCGGGTCCTGCCTATCAGCGCCGACCCGAACGAGTATGCCACCAGCGGCATCCCGGTCATGTTCACCTCCATGCCGGTTCAGCAGACGCGGTGGCAGGATATCCTCGACATCTTCAGCTTCAATTCAGCCCTCCCCGACATGCTCAACGTCAGATACCTCGTCTACGACGCGAACCAGTACCAGCAGGAAAAGGCGCAACTGGGGGACAAGTTCGCGCCGGTATTCACGTCGCCGGATGGTTCCGAGGTGGTCGTGGAAAACAAACGGGTCCTCCCGAAGGGGTGGCTTGTGCCGTCGGTCCTCACCGTGGGCGACCGCCGGCAGGACCTGGCCATTTTGCAGAACCCTGCCTTCGATCCGCGCGCCATCGCGCTGGTGGAATCGCCTCCCCCCATCCCGATGCCGGCCCCGGACATGCAGCCGCGGGTGCAGGTCGGCGGCGTCGTGGTCACCCATTACGAAGGGGACAAAATCAGTTTCACGGCAAGTCCCGGCCAGAACTCTCTCCTCGTCGTGGGAGAAAAGTTCTACAAGGGGTGGCGGGCAACCGTGGACGGGAAGGACGCGGAAATCTATCCCGTGGACCACGTCCTGCGTGGGGTATATCTGACCCCGGGGAGCCACACGGTGGAGATGCGCTTTGACCCGCTCCCCTTCAAGGTCGGCAAGTATCTGACCCTGGCGTCGTTTGCCTTCTTTGCCGTGATGGTGGGGAGGGAACTCTGCCTGCGGCGAAAGCGCGTGAAAGGTGAAAGGTGAAAGGTGAAGAGACCGTTGATGAGCTGCGCAAGTACCGGCTCCGCATTGCGCAGCAGCGGGACGGCTACCGCTTTTCTCTCGATCCGCTTCTCCTGTGCGACTTTGCCGCCATCAGAACCGGAGAGGCTGCCATTGACCTGGGGTGCGGCTGCGGCGTCATCCCCCTGATCCTGGCCAGGGAGGGGGAGGGGGCCGTCGTCACCGGCGTGGAGTTCCAGGAGCCGATGGCCGAACTGGCCCGGCGCAACGTGAGCCTCAATGCCCTCGGCGACCGGGTCACGATCCTGGCCGCGGACATCAACTCCCTGAAGGGGCGCTTCCCGGTCTCATCATTCGACCTGGTCGTTTCGAATCCGCCGTACCGCAAGCCGGGAACCGGCCGGATCAGCCCCAGGGCGGGGCGGGATAGGGCGAGGCACGAATCGACCGCGGGGCTCGCCGATTTTCTTGCTGCGGCGAAATATCTGGTGAAGCCAGGCGGGCGGATCTGCTTCATCTACCACCCTTCCCGGCTGGCGGAGCTTTTTGCCGAGGCCGCCCTTCTGAAACTCGCCCCGCTTCGTCTGCGCATGGTGCACGGAAACGCAAGCTCCGGGGCGGGTATGTTCCTGGTGGAGATGGTAAAGGGGCGGCGGGGGGATTTGACTGTGCTGCCGCCGCTCTTCGTTTATGCCGGTGACGGCGGATACAATGCGGAAATGAAGAAGATAATGGAGGGGTGAGATAATGAGGACACTTTCCCTGCGGGACCACCTGCGGTTCTTTCTGCTGTTCCTTGCCATCGCCATGGTTTACACCTTCCCGCTTGTCCTGAACATGGGGGGAGCGGCCGGCGGCGACGGCTACGTCTTCATCCACGCGTTCTGGTGGTTCAAGAAGGCCCTTCTCTCCCTGCGCAATCCGTTTTTCACCGACTACCTGTTTTATCCGGACGGGGTTTCCCTGGTCTTTCAGTCGAGCACCTTTTCCAACTTTCTCCTTACCCTGCCGGTGTCTCTGGCCGCCGGCGCGAATGCGGCGGTTAACGCCGCCTATCTCCTGGGGTACGCCATTTCCGGCTACGCGGCGTTTCTGCTCGCATTCGAACTTACCGGGAGCAAACCTTCCGCATTCATTGCCGGTCTGATCTACGCCTTCAGTCCGTTTCATTTCATCCACGGCGCCGGCCATCTGAACATCTCCACCATCCAGTGGCTCCCCCTCTACCTGCTGATGTTCAAACGGGCCATGGAGCGGGAGGGGAAAAAATGGGCGCTCTTCGCCGGACTGGTCATGGGATGGATAATTATCACCGATCAGTTCCAGACCATCCTTGCCGCCCTGCTGACCCTTCTTCTCCTGCCGTTCGTGCTTTTCCGCTCGGGAGCCGGCGCTGGTAGCCGGCGAAGGCCGGCCTTGAGGTCGGAGGCGGGAAGGAGGATGGGGGGCATCCTGGTCATTGCGGCTGTGGCCGGAGTGGTGAGCTGTGGCTACCTTTATCAGGTGGTGGAGGTGCTGGCAAACAGCCCTGACACCCTGAAGATCGGCCCTTTTGACCGGGGCGGGGCGAATACGTTTTCCGGCGACATTCTGGGTTATTTTGTGCCGCCACCTTACCACCCCATGTGGGGGAGGATAGTGGCTCCGTTCAGTCCCGGCGGGGAAAGTACCCTGTTTTTCGGCTACATCCCCCTGCTTCTCGCTGCCCTGGGGGGGGTAAAATATTTCAGAAACGGAGTCGTCAGGCTCATTTCCGCCCTGTGCCTGGTTTTCTGGGTTCTTTCCCTAGGGACGACACTGCATGTGAACCATGTCTGGGAATGGGGTGGGACAGTCTGCAAGCTCCCGTTTCTGCTGCTTACCCATCTGCCGCTTTTGGGGGAGATCAGGACGCCGTGTCGTTTCCATATCGTCACCATCCTTGGCGTCTCCCTGCTGGCGGCTTTCGGGGCAAAGTGGCTGCTGGAGCGTAACCCTGCAAACGGCGGCAGTGGTAAGACATGGCTCGCTTGCCTCCTGGCCGGTATGATACTGGTTGAGTTCTTGCCCGGTCCGGCCCCCCAAGGAGATGCCCGGGTTCCGGAGGTTTACCGGCGGATGGCCGGAGATGATGGGCCGTATACTGTGCTGGAGCTCCCCCTGTCCCGTTGGTCGTCGTTCAACAAAAACGGCTCGGGGAGCCCGGCGGCACTCATGTATTACCAGACGGTTCACGGGAAAAGGATCTTCAACGGTCTTCTCACCCGCGTATCCGATTCGGCGCTCGCATTCAGGGACCAGATACTCGATGCGTTCACCCGTGTCACGGAATTTGAAAATTATGGCATCATCGGCAGGGAGAAGAGGTCTCCGACGGACGGGGAGCTTTCCGAGGCGAGAAGCCTGGGATCGGCACTCTCCCCGGGGAGGGAACAGTTTTTTCGGCGCTACGATATCCGCTACATCGTGTTGCATGCGCCGCTGGCATCGCACGGGAGCCTGAGCAGGACCTTTGTCGAGTCTTTCACCGGCAGGGGTATGGTTGATGCCCCTGATGGCGGTCTGGCATATCTGAAGGTCCGTTGAATCGGGACGGGAACGGGAAAAACGAATGGAAGCTTCGGAGTTCGCGCTGCATGCGCAGATAGAGGACAGGCATTGGTGGTTCATGGCCAGGCGGGAGATCATCCTTGATTTCATGGAGAAGTACATCCCTGCCGGAGAAGGAAGACTGGTGGCCGAGATCGGCTGCGGCACCGGCGGGAACCTGGCGTTTCTGAAGGGGCATTACCGGGTCATCGGTATCGACACCTCTCCCGATGCGGTCAGATATGCCTCGGAGAAGCTCCAGTGCCCGGTATTGCTTGGGGATTTCCGGGAAAAGCTTGCCGGAAGGTGGGAAGAACTGGACGGGGTGCTCCTGGCCGATGTGCTTGAGCATGTGGAGGACGACGCCTCCTTTGTCGAGGACATAGTCGCCTCGCTCAAGCCGGGAGGGATGCTGTTCATCACCGTCCCGGCGCACAGGTTCCTCTGGAGTCACCACGACCTGGTCCTCGGTCATCAGCGTCGTTATTCGGTCGGAGAACTTCGCTCGCTCTGGAAAGGGCTGGCCGTGTCCGAACTGGTTTTCTCTCCATTCAACACCCTGCTCTTTCCGGTTGTCGCCGCCTTACGGGTTTTTCTGCCGTCAAAAAAAACGACCGGCGTGAGCGACCTGCGTCTCCCTCCTTCCTTGATTAACCGGCTTCTCTACAAGCTGTTCTCTGCAGAAAGGATCCTTTTGAAGCATTTCAGGCTTCCCTTCGGGGTCAGCTATATGGCGGTGCTGGAAAAAACGCGCGATGAGGCTTGTAAGAGCCCGGCTAGGAACATCAGATGACAGCGAAAAAAGAGGAAATCTGTCCGTTCCTGTCGGTGGTCGTCCCCTGCTACAACGAGGAGGATGTGGTCGATGCGTTCTATGAGCGGACTGCACCGATCCTTGCGGCAATAGACGCGGAATTCGAGATCATTTTTGTCAATGACGGCAGCAGCGACCGGACGGCTGGGAGGATACTGGCTCTCCACATGCGGGACGAGCGGGTGAAGATGATAGACCTGAGCAGGAATTTCGGCAAGGAGATCGCCATGACCGCCGGACTGGATTTTGCACGCGGCAATGCGGTTGTGGTGATAGATGTGGATTTGCAGGACCCCCCTGAGCTGATTCCCACAATGGTGGAAACATGGCATGAAGGTGTGGATATGGTCTACGCCACCCGCACCATCCGCGAGGGGGAGGGGGTGGTGAAAAAGGCGACCGCCCATCTCTTCTATCGGCTGATCGGGAGAATGACGCGGATCAGCATACCGGAAAACACCGGCGACTTCCGCCTGATGAGCCGCAGGGTGGTGGACGCGCTCAAGACGCTCAGGGAGCAGCACCGGTTCATGAAGGGGCTGTTCAGCTGGGTCGGCTTCAGTCAGGTCAGCATCCCCTATCGGCGGGCGCCCAGGTTTGCCGGGAAGACCAAG
>DAIEGL010000154.1 GCA_027356255.1 Geobacter sp.
GGCATTGCCGTACCGAGGATCTTGTTGGTCTCCGCGTACCCCTTCCACTCCTCGCGGCTCTGGCCATCCTCCACCTCCCGGTCGATCCAGGGGAGCACGCTCCCCGCCAGGGGGGCACCGAACTCCTTCGTCGGCAACGCGTCGCTGCGCAGGGTGGCGGTGACCTTCCGGTCGATCTCAAGGATCGCCGATGAAGGGTTCTTGAGCAGCTCCGCAACTGAACCATGCAGGACCCCCATCTGGCTGAGCAGCTCGCGCATGTTGGGGGCGCCGGCGCCGCTTGCTGCCTGGTAAGTCATGGAGGTGAGCCATTCCACGAGTCCTGCGCGAAAAAGTCCTCCCAAGGCCATCAGCATCAGGCTCACGGTGCAGTTGCCGCCGACGAAGTCCTTCTGCCCATTGGCCAGGGCCGCGTCGATGACGTTGCGGTTGACCGGGTCGAGGATGATGACCGCGTTCGGCTCCATGCGCAGGGTGCTGGCCGCGTCGATCCAGTACCCCTGCCAGCCGGCCTTGCGCAGTTCAGGGTGGACGCTCTTCGTGTAGTCCCCTCCCTGACAGGTGAGGATCACGTCGAGCTTCTTCAGCTCAGCGATATCCGAGGCGCTCTTGAGGGTGCCGGCGTTCATGGGTGCAGGCTCCCCAGCCTGGGAGGTGGAGAAGAACACCGGTTCGATGCCCGCAAAATCGTTTTCCTCCTGCATGCGCTGGAGGAGTACCGAGCCTACCATGCCACGCCAACCGATAAGTCCGACTTTCATAGTCACGTTCCTTTTCTGAAGTTTGGATTATATGTATAAGCAAATATGGGCTAAACGCTCTGCATTTGATTGTCGTTGAGCAAGAACTAGAGGCTGGCGATGATCGCATCGCCGATCTCCTTCGTATTCAAGAGCTTTTCTCCCGCCTTCTGCTGGAAGATGTCGCGGGTGCGGTAACCTTGGTCGAGCACCTTCGCCACTGCGTTGTCGATGGCATCGGCCGCCTCGACCATGCCGAAGGAGAAACGGAGCATCATCCCGGCGGAAAGGATCTGGGCGATGGGGTTGGCGATCCCCTGTCCGGCGATGTCGGGAGCCGAGCCGCCCGACGGCTCGTACATGCCGAAGGTCCCCTCGGCAAGCGAGGCGGAGGGGAGCATCCCCAGCGAGCCGGTCAGCATCGCCGCCTCGTCGGAGAGGATGTCGCCGAACATGTTCTCGCAGAGGATCACATCGAACTGCTTGGGCCACTTCACCAACTGCATGGCGGCGTTGTCCACATACATGTGGGACAGCTCCACATCCGGGTATTCCTTGGCTATGCCGGTCACGATCTCGCGCCAGAGCACCGAGCTGGAAAGGACGTTGGCCTTGTCGATGGAGCAGACCTTCCGGCCGCGCTTGCGGGCAGCCTGGAAAGCCACATGGGTGATCCGCTCGATCTCCGGCACGCTGTAGCGCATGGTGTCCACGCCGACCCGGTCCCGCCCTGTCCCCTCAACCCCTTTCGGCTGGGAGAAGTAGATGCCACCGGTCAGTTCACGGATGACCAGGATGTTGAAGCCGCCGGCGATCACCTCTTCCTTCAGGGACGAGGCGCCGGTCAGCGACGGAAAGATGATGGCAGGACGCAGGTTTGCGTATAGACCGAAGATCTTCCTGAGCGGCAGCAGGGCGCCACGCTCCGGCTGCTCGTCAGGCGGCAGGGTCTCCCACTTGGGACCGCCTACCGAGCCGAACAGAATGGCATCGGACGCCTTGCAGATATTCACGGTGGTTTCGGGAAGGGCCTTCCCCTCGTTATCGATCCCGGCGCCCCCCACATTGGCGTGGGTCCGCTCGAATTTAACGCCGTATTTCCCTTCCACCGCATCCAAAACGCGCAACGCCTCGGCCATAACCTCCGGCCCGATGCCGTCGCCCGGCAGAACCGCCACTTTAAAAACCTTTGCCATCCTGAAATCCCCCCGCGTAGATATTCGAACGTAAATTGAATGATTTTATTTGCGGCAGTGCGCGGTTGTCAACAAAAAAGGAGATTGTTCCCGGCGGAACCCGTATGGACTGCCTCGCAGAAAAGATGTCGGCGGCAATTCGCACGGGGTTTGGGCGGGTGCCGGCAAATTCTGCGTCAATGCCCCGCAGCAGCGCCCCACAACTCTTTCAGCCGCCGGTCGCGGCCGCACCCCAGGAGGTAAAACCTGTAACGGATCAGATTTTTTTTGTAGTAATGCTGGTGGTAATCTTCGGCTGGATAGAATTCGGAGGCGGGCACGATTTCGGTCACGATAGACCGGCTTTCACCGTCTGGCGGGCGCCGCACGGCGCCCCACCAAAAAACGAACAGGCAAAGAGCAGTATCAGGACGATGCGGGTTAACCTATTGCGTTTTTCCATATCTACGTCCCATCCGGCCTACGGTGTGGTGATCTCCTTGCTTTTCTGGCGCAGCTTCTTTACCAGCTCCCCGTACCCATCGCGCTGAATGATGTTGTTGAATTGGGTCCGGTAATTGGAGACCAGGCTCACCCCTTCGATAACCACATCGTAGATCATCCATCGCCCCTTCTCGTTCATGAGCCGGTAGTCGAGGGAATACTCATCGCGCTTGGCGGTAATCACCTTAGACCTCACCTCGGCGTACTCCCCTTCCACTGTTTCCTTCAGGTAGACGATCTTCTCCTGGTTATACGACTCGATCTTGTTGGCGTAAGAATTTTCCAGGAGCGTTTCGTAAAGTTGCACCAGCTCCTTTTTCTCCGCCGGGCTCCGCTCTTTCCAGTGCCTCCCCATGGAGCGCTTCGCCATCTCGCCGTAATCGAAAATAACACTGATCGCCTTTTTCAGCGCATCGCGCCGTTTCTGTTCGTTCTGCGGCTTTTTCATCTCCTTGTCGGAAACGATCCGCAGCACCTCGTCCACCACCCCCTTCACCTCGGCGGTGACGGAGGGGGTGGCGGAGAGCGGCGCTGCAACCATGAGAAAGAGCAGCACAACAGGTATCACGATTTTTTTGATCTCCATTCGACACCTCACTGACGTCCCTGCCACCGTCGTTCCCCTTACAGCGGCGCTTCACCCACTGCGTAGGCCAGATTGGCCTGGGCCAGCTTGTAGTTATAGAGCGACTGGAAATAATCCGCGCGCATCCTGGCATAATTCTGGAGCGCATCGAATATCTCCTGCGCCGGACCGATGCCGAAATCGAAATTGGCTAGGGCAGCCACTACCCATTTTTTGGCGTTCGTGTAAGCGGAGCGGGTCGCATCTATGCTTTTTTCGGCCTCCTTGATCTCCAGGTACGACTTCCTTATCTGCAAGGGGATGTTGCTTTCGGCGAATTCCTTGGTGGCGACCAGCCGGTTGTATTGGGCACGCTCCGCCGCCACCTTGGCCCCGGTGATGCCGAAATCGAGGTTCCACTTGAGCCCCAGGGCCACCCCGCCCCATAAATGGTTGAATTCGTCGGGCACATAGGGGTTGGTGATCCTGTCACGCTTCTCCGCGTAGGCAGCGGAAAGGTAGCCGCCCAGGAAGATGTCGGGATAGTAGGCTGCCTTGGCCGCTTCAACCAGGGCCGCCCTGGCCCGCAGTCCCTGATCTATCTGCTTGTATTCGGGACGCTGCGTCTTGGAGGCATCCAGAAAAAGCGGCAGGTCCGGGATGCTGACTTCGTCCGTAGTGAGCCGCTCGGTCTCTATGTCCATCTCCACGTCGGGAGAGACGGCGATCTGGGTTTTCAGGGCCGAGAGCGCCAATGCCTCTCCCTTCTTCGCCTCCTCCAGGTACTTGTCCACCTCTCCGGCAAACGCATCGAGCTTGAAGATATCGAGCTCGTTCACATTGGGAGACTCCTCCTTGAGGAGCTTCCGCGCCTTGTCCCGCGCCTTGGTGAGGCTTTCCCGGATATCCAGCACCATTTCCTTCAACTCGCGGGCGAGGAGGAGTCCGTAGTAGTACTCCTTGACCTTCAGGGATATCTCGTTCTGCCGCTGCTCCTGCTTCGCCCGGTCCACCTCTATGCCGTGCTCAGCCGCATTCATGCTCTCGGATATCTTGCCGAAGGTGTACAGCGGCTGGACTATGGTAGCGTCGGCCCGGTCGAACCAGGTCAAGCGGTCCGTCTGGTTGATGCTGTCGGGGGAGAAGACCTGGTTGCCCCGTGCCTGGGGGACCGGACCGATGAGATTCAGGATCTCCACCTTCGGAAAACGGTGCGACTTGGCCTCGGCCAGCTTCGAGGCGGCCAGCTCGATGTCGGCCCTGGTTTCGCCCAATTCCGGCGCAGAAGAAAGCGCCCGCTGGATACACGCCTTGAGCCCCAGGACCAGCTTCGGCGGCGCCGGTTCCTCCGCAAGGGTGGGTCCAGTCCAGCAGCAGATTGCAAGAACAGACACCGTTATCACCTTATACATTCCGTCCATACTTCACTCTCCTGTACCATGCCGATTACGGTCAATCCACCTTGCCGTGGATATACTTGCTCACCAGTTCCTCCAAATCCACGGACGACTCGGTATCGCGGATCTGCCCCCCATTGGCGATGATTTTGTCCGAACCGCCCGGGTTGAGCTGGATGAACTTATCGCCGATTATTCCACTGGTGTGCACCGCTGCAATCACATCATTGGACAGTTTCACACCGCTCCTGATCCGCATATACACCTTGGCCTGGTCATTCCCCTTTGGGTCTAGGATGATCCGTTCCACCCGCCCGACCTCGACACCGGCAATTTCCACCGATGCCCCGCTCTTCAATCCCGAGACCGAATCGAAGTCAGCGGTGACCGTGTAGTAATCACCGCCGAACAACTCCATTTTTCCCAGCTTTATGGAGAGGTAGGTGAGACAGAGTATCCCTATCAGCACGAAAATCCCGACAATGGTTTCCAGACCGGCTTTTTTCATGATGGCATCCTTATCGCCCCCCTTTTGGAGCACTATACCAGACGTATCGGGAGTATCGGGCCCTCCAGGCTGCCGGTGATGAACTGCCTCACCACCGGATGGTTTGAGCGCTGGATCTCTTCCGGGCTTCCCACCTCGATGATTTCCCCACGGTAGAGCATGGCCACCTGGTCGGAGACATCGAAAATTTCCGGTATCTCGTGGGAAACGACCACCGACGTGAAACCGAACCGGACATGGGTGTCCTTTATCAGCTGGTGGGTTGCCCGGCAGATGATCGGGTCGAGACCGGTGGTCGGCTCGTCGAAGAGGATGATCTTTGGACCGAGCAAGAGCGCCCTTGCCAGCCCCACCCTCTTTTTCATCCCTCCGGAAAGTTCGTCCGGATACTTGTTATCCACTCCCGTGAGCCCAACATGCTCAAGGGCTTCGTGGACGCGATCGGCAATCTCCGCCGCGGAAAACCGGGTCTTTTCCTCCAGGGGAAAGGCGACATTCTCGAAGACCGTCATGGAGTCGAAGAGGGCGGCATTCTGGAAGAGCATGCCGAACTTTTCCCGGACCCGGTTGAGCCGGTCCCGCCCCATGCCGGCGATATTCTCCCCATCGACGATCACCTCTCCCCGGTCAGGGGTGAGCAGGCCGATCATGTGCTTCAAAAGGACACTCTTCCCCTCGCCGGAGGGGCCGATCACGGCGGTAATCTTACCGTGCGGCACATCAAGGTTCAGCCTGTTGAGCACCACCTGGCCGTTGAAGGATTTTTCCACGTTCACCAGTTTAATCATGGTTATTGTCCATCGGCACACCCTTCACAGCAGCACCGAGGTAAGGAAATAATCCCATATCAGCACCATCACGGAAGTCATGACCACGGCGGCGGTGGTGGCCCGCGACACCCCTTCCGCGCCGTGGCCGGCGAAGTATCCCTTGTAGCAGCAGACCCAGGCAATGATGATGCCGAACGACACCGACTTGACGATCCCTGAGTAGACATCCTTCCACTCCACGCTCTTTTCCATCTCGTGGAAGTAGGCCCCCGGATTCACCCCCAACAGTTTCACCCCCACCAGGTAACCGCCATAGATCCCCACCACGTCGAAAATCGAGCAGAGAAGCGGCAAAGAGATGATCGCGGCAAGGACCTTGGGAGAGACGAGATACTTGTACGGCTCAAGGGCCATGGTTTCCAGGGCGTCGATCTGCTCGGTTATGCGCATGATGCCTATTTCCGCACTGATGGCGCTACCGGCACGACCTGTCACCATCAGGGCGGAGAGAACCGGCCCCAGTTCGCGGATCAGGGAGAGCGCCACGACAGAACCGAGCAGCCCTTCAGAGCCGAACTTGGCCAGGGTGTAATACCCTTGCAGCCCGAGGACCATGCCGGTAAAGGAAGCGGTGAGGAAAATGACGAAAAATGATTTTGCACCGATGAAACGGATCTGTTTCAGGATGTGGACCGGTTTCCCGGGGGAGCGGACGATCAGGAATAAGGCATAGAAGAGGAAATTGACCATCCTTCCCATCTCCCTGAGAAGGGACAGGGTAAGTGAGCCCAGTTTTTCGGCTATAAACAGCACGGTTACCCTCCGGTGAAACGGGAATCGTCGCCAAGAAAAGTATAAGTAATTTTTAACCGATGTAAAGATACAGGCTATCTTTCATTGAACACCTCCTCCAGTTCCCGCTCTATCCTGGCTCCCTCGCCTGCGTACTTCGGTGAGAAATGAAAGGGAATCACGCGGACTGCGCCGGCCAGGCGGGCAAGGAACCCCGCCTGGCGTGCCGTAAGGTGGCATCGCTCACAGGCACGCTCCGCTTCATCGTCCAGAAACGTGGCCTCGATGAAAAGATAGTCCGCACCGTGGGCGAGTTCGACGATCCTCGCCGCATTTGCCGGGCTGTACAGGGCATCGGTCACATATGCGATTTTCTGGCCGGGAACAACCCGCAGCACCTCCTCCTTCAGCAGGCCGAGGGGAATGAACCGCTCGCACGCCTCCCCCTGCTCCCGCCACCAAGCCCGGACGGGTGTTTCATCCCCATCGCCGCGCAGTATCGCCCTTTTCAGTTCTCCCAGCCATGCCCCCACGCTAAGCCCCCTCTCCTCCAGCCGGTTCTTCATGATGTTCACATGGCTCTTCTCTTCGAGACAGAAGGCAAGCGAGGTGACCTTGTGGTCAAGAAAAGCCGTCCTGACGAGGAAATCCTCCTCGTTCAACAGGACGCCGTCAATTACGGCGAAGGAACGGTCACCCTCCCGGCGGAAGCCCTCGCGGCAATGGAACTCGGCGCGGTGCGCCCCGCCGTCCCGATGCAGCTCGAAGGCCGCGATGGTGAAATCGGTGGGGTAGTTCTGCACCAGGTTCCAGGTGTAGGCGGCCAGACGGTGCCCAACCTGCTCTACAAACCCCTCGGGTCCGTAGAGATGGAGCCTTTTCTCCCGGCCGAGACATACGCGCACCAGTTGGTCGAAACCGATGAAGTGGTCCACATGGGTATGGGAAACGAAGATGTGACTGATGCGGAGGAGCTTGCGGGGGGGAAGCTGCGACAGGTCCCCCAGGTCGAAAAGGATCGCCCGCCGCTCGAAGAGAAAGTCGATATAGAGCCCCGGATCGTCGAATGGGCCGTTGATGAGATAGGGATGGAACTGGGGGGTCATGGGACGCCTCGCACCCTTTTTTCCGGCAACCTCAAGTAAGTTTATCGTACCCGGAGCCCCTCCGCAAACCAGCCGGGGGAGAGCTGTTTGCTGTTGACAGCCCAGGTGCGAACAACTACATTAGGCCGAAATTATTTATTATCAAAAAGCGTTGCCCCAGACACAGAGAATACCTTAGAAACATAGAACGCCTAAAAAGCGGATTTTAAAACCTTAAAAAGAGATTTTTGGGCACTGGTTCAATCCGCCTTTATCCCCCTTTTCCGATTTTTCTGCGTTCCATCAGGTTTGAATTTTACCTTTCTCTGTGATTTCCTCTGTGTCTTTGTGTCTCTGTGGCGGAATGCTGAATGATCGGTGTGCAGTCGATGGGAGGAGAGATGACGATCAAACTGGGCGAGATGCTTGTCAGGGCGGGGAAGATAACCCCGGCCGAACTGGATGAAACGCTGAAGAGCCAGGTTATCTTCGGCGGCAGGATCGGGACCAACCTCATCGAGATGGGGTACGTGGAAGAGAAGGACCTTGCCCACTTCCTGAGCAAGAAGCTGGGGGTCCCATATGCCAGCCCGGACCAGTTGATGTCGCTCCCCCCCCAGGTGCTCAGGCTCATCCCCGAAGAGATGGTCAGAAAATACAAGATCATCCCCCTGGGACTCGACAAGAAGAAGCTCGTCGTGGCCATGGCTGACCCTTCGGACTTCGCCTCCATTGAGGAGATATCCTTCATCACCGGCTTTATCGTCATGCCGCTGGTCTCGCCGGAATTGAGGCTCGCCCTCGCCCTTGAAAAGCATTACGGCATAAGGAGGGAGACGCGCTACATCAGCGTCGCAAGCGGGGGAAGGCGCCGCCCCAGGGAGGCCGATCCCGCCGAACCGCTCCAGCAGGAGCAAAAGAAGGACACGACAGTTAACCCGTCGGCGGAGGAAGAGGAGGTCATCGAACTTCCGCTCCTCTCCGAGCTGGACGACCTGGGCATGGACCCGGCCGAAGAGCCGATGCAGGGCAATCTCCGCAACGCTGCTGTCCGGGAAGAGACCATCCGGCAGTACACTATTGACACATTCTCCATGCAGCTGGCCGAGGCAAAAGACCGGGACGCGATCGCCAACCTGATCGTCGGCTATGCGGGGCAGGAATTCGACCGGGTGGCCCTGTTCCTCGTGCGGGGCAATGCGGCGGCGGGATGGGCGGCGCTCTCGCAGAAAAAGGGCGTAGCGGGCTTCGAAGAGCTGCAGATTCCCCTGGACGCTCCGTCGGTATTGAAAATGGTAGCAGACGGCAAGAGCTTCTACCTGGGACCGCTCGCCGACACCCCCGCCAATACGAAGATACTGGCGGCCCTTGAAGGAGGCAAGCCTCCCTGCGCCCTTTTGGTGCCGCTCCTGATGATGGGGCGGGTGGTGGCGATCTTCTATGTTGATGGTGGAGCCGGGGAACTGGGGGAAAGGGTTATCGACATGCAGAAACTGATCGGCAAGGCGGCCATGGCCTTTGAAATACTCATACTGAAAAACAAGATTCTGATGACCTGACCTGCCGCAACAACCGCGCTAATCGAGCGTAAAACAAAACATGGCCCCCTTGCCCGGTTCGCTTTCGGCCCAGAGCCGCCCTCCATGGCGCGCGATGATCCGATGCACCGTGGCGAGGCCGATGCCGCTCCCCTTGAACTCGTCAGTGCCATGGAGGCGCTGGAACGGCGTAAAAAGCTTTTCCGCACGGGACATGTCAAAACCGACCCCGTTGTCCCGGACAAAAAACTCCTGTTTCCCATCTTGCACTATTACGCCGAACTCGATGCGGGCATCCGGATTTTTGCCGGTATATTTCCAGGCATTGCCGAGCAGGTTTTCAAGCACCGACCGCATCAGTCGCGCATCGCAGCACGCGGTTACATTCTCGGCGACAACAACCGACACATTCCTTCCGATATCCCCGATCTGCAGTTCCGCGGCAATATCTCTGGCCATTCCGCTCAGGTCAACGGTTTCCTTATTCAGCTCGACATTGGCCAGACGGGAAAAAGCAAGCATGGCGTCAATGTACTTGCCCATTCGATTAACGCCTGCAACAATGCTCTTCAGATATCCGGCCGACTTCGCGTCGAGGCGGCCCTCCGGATTTTCCAGGAGCAGTTCCGAGTAACCGCTGATTAAGGCCAGAGGGGATTGCAGATCGTGTGACACGGAATAGGAAAACGATTGCAGGTCCTTGTTGGCAGCCTCGGCGGTTTCCTTGGCCTCAACCAGCGCCTTTTCCGCCCTTTTCCGCTCATCTATCTCGTCCTGCAGGTCTTTGTGCGCGGTAATCAGACGTTTCTGGAGGAGCCCGACGTAGAAATAGAAGAAGAGAAACAACAAGCCGGCAACGGTCAGGCAAAAGATAGTGAGCTTGACCATGAGTGTGTGCAGCGCCGCCTTGGCCGCCGTAATATCCGAAAGGACTACGAACCCGCCGACGTCTCGCCCGCTGACGTCTTTCAGCGGTGCCAGGCCGCAACGGTAATCCCGGCCGTATCCTGATACGGTGAACAGGTTGTCCCGGGTCCCGCTGCCGGAAAACTTCAGATCACCGTCGAGAAGCATGCTCAAGCGGCCGGCTTTGCCGTTGTGCACGACCACATTCCGGAACCGGTCCCAGTTTCCCCAGCAGCCGGTCATCCACAGCCCTTCTTCCCACTTTTCACGCACCAGATAGCGTTTATCCACTGCGAGCAGAACATCTACGCCCAGGAAACTGGAGACATGCTGGGCAAACTGATCCACCTCCTCGCCCATCTCCAGATACCCTGCCAGCCGCCCGTTCACCCACCATGGCTGCACTACGCGCAAGGTGAGGGTGCCGTAGGGCCCCAACTCGATACCTTGCGACGGTTTTTGGGTTGTCGCAGCTGCATTCATGGTGTCTCGCCCGATGTAGTCACCGAAACGCCCCGGATTGTGGAGACGCAAAAAACATCTTCGGTCGGGACTGATGAAATAAAAATGCGTGACCGGATGGCGTGCGCGGATTTTTTCAAATATGGGAGCGGCATCCTTCAAAAGGGCTTCGTGGTCCTTTGCCAGCCAGTCCTTTTGCAGGGTCTTTTTTTCTTTTACGAATTCGATCAGGCTGTTTAGCAGATCCGCTTCGTCGGCCGCCTCGTGCTCAAAGGTCCGGCGTACGGCATCGATTTTCAGCCTGGTATCGACATCGACCTGCCTCCCCTGCAGCCAATAGATGCTGAAGGTTGCCCCGAAAAACAACAAAAACATCACACAACCAAACGGGATCAGAATACCCGTGCGGATGAATTCAGCCTTCTTAATCATACAGATCAGCACCTTCCCGGCAGCGTTCAATCTTCTTCAGTTCTTCAGCATTGACATTTGCGGCAGATTTCTTACCATGACGAAACGGACAACAGCATACTACACCCCC
>DAIEGL010000172.1 GCA_027356255.1 Geobacter sp.
TATATTTACACCCTCGACATCTCAAATGCTCGCAAGGCATCTTCTATAACCGAGCTAATTATCTATTTATCGATGCAGAATATGTTGTTTCATCAGTTGACCGGAATATTTAAACGACAGACGTGACTAATTACCACCTGGCGGATAGCCTTCAAATCAAAAATTCTTATATACATAAAAAATGGCCGGGGGTTTGCCCCCGGCCATTTTTTAATCGTACTACAATTTGTAGTTACCTTGATGTACTCCAACGAGGTGTCGGCTGGAAGTGGCAGCTGACGTTGGAGCAGGAACCGGTTGAATTGATGAGCGGCGGATCAACCTGGTTGCTGCTGTACCTGATCTGCAATGATGCGTTGAACTTGTACTGAGGATCAACAGCTACCCTGATATTGCTTGGTTTTGAGTAATCACGCGTCATATGAATAGCATCATTTGCACCGTAGTGACATTTTTCACAGTTGACCCAGCCATCAGCCGGATTAACATTTTTCGGTATATTGCCGGCAACACTATGAGCACCACCGCCGCCGGTGTAATTGTTCAAGCGGGCACCGGTGTAATTACCCTGAACAGCAATTCCTGCAATGCTCTGAACCGGCGGATAGCCATGACAACTATTACAGTCACCACTCGGCTTGAAGGCATAAAAGTCTGGTTTTGTCGGATCGGAATGTTTGTGGCAGCCCAAGCAACCCGAGGTATAGTGGCCGGATGGGGCAACAGAGTTTTTGTAGAACTTGGTCTGCGTATGGCACACCTGGCACAGACCGGTGTATATGCCGTTCGCATTCGGTGTAGTCGTTACACAGGTCGAGTTTTTAAAGCTGACCAACTGCCCGTTGATGACGTCCCTGATCATATAATTATTTGATGATCCATGGAGATCATGGCAGACGCTACAAGAACTCCGCGTAGGATCCGTCGCACTGTACAGAGCCACAAGGTGGGAGGGCAGATTCTGTCTGGATGCCGTCGTAACCTTCGTCGGATCGTTATGGCAGTAGGTACATTGTGCATTGAACGACGAGGTGAGATTTGCCTGTAACCTGCCGTCACGCACCGGCGGGTTGATGTGCGTCGCATTGGCATCGTGACACGATGTGCATGTGTAATTCATGATAACGCCGGTGCTACTTGAATTCTTTCCGTGACCCGCGGTCTGGAACAGGCTCTTGTCCGGTGCTGTTTGACCGTTGACCACGGAAAGCTGACCGGTGTGGCAGCTTTCACAGGTTGGGCGTATACCGGAGGTCCATGTTGAAGATTGGAGCCCGTTCTTGTGACAGGAAGAAGTACAAGACGTGTCAGAAACCAGCTGCACTGAGCCGTTAATGTGATTAACCGTGTAATCAGGCCCATGACAATTATTACATGCTGCCGCCACCCCAGAATTATTCAGCTGTGGACCGTATGCCACAGAGGCAGAAAGGTGCGGCTGGTGGGCAGCTGTCGTCCTCGTTGTAGTGGCATGACATGTGCCGCAGGCGCCGGTGCTCTTGTCTGTCCATACAGGCGTCGTATAGGTACCGGCCCCATCACTGTGACAATAAACGTTCGAACAGGTTTCTCCGGCAAAGCTACCCGAATTTACGAAAGGCAGTGATATGGATGAAAATTGTACGTCTTTGTCGCCGTTAGCGTGTTTCTTCCTGTCTTTGATGACGTTCGAGCCGCTTACCGTGACAGCATGGCAATTCTCGCAGCTATATCCCTTTGCTATGTGAGCCGAATGGGCATTGGTGGTCGGTGAAGCCTCGTGACATTTGTCACAGGTAGTGATTTTACCGCCAAACCAGTTTGGACTCGGCTGATAAACAATCGGTTGTCCCTGAGGCGCACCGTTACTGTGACAGTAGACATTGGAGCAGAGACCGCCGACATACTGGGGATTAGAACCGAATTTACGGGCAATCATACCGGTGGAGTATTTTGTGAAAACATCCTGATAATTATTGTTCCTGTGCAGGTCGGCCGGAGCGCCGGGGTAATGGCATTCCTTACAGCCGAAAGAATAATCAGTTGCATGCCTCAAGTGAGCTGACGTAGCCTCACTACCTTGATAACCAGGTGCAGCAGAAGTGGCGGTCGGTGGCTGGCCGTGGCATGCGGTACAGCTTGCGGCGAAAGAACCCGCTGGTGCTGGCGTATCATGGCTATGGCAAGTAATACAGGTAGAGGCTGGTGCATCGACCAGATTTGTCGTACCATGCTCAGCGGGATAGACATTACCGCGTGGCGAAGTCAGTCCGGCAACCGGCACATCGTGGCACCCCTGACATACACCCTTACCGTCGGCCCTCTTGAAGAGCTTCGTTGCCGCATCGGGATCCTGGTAAAAGGTCTGTTTAGGTGTGGCCAGCTTTCGGTTATCCTTCCATCCTGTCGCTGACGACCAGTTCATGTAACGCTTAACCATATAAATATTGGGCACGCGATCCTGTGGAGTCAGCGCGTTTGGATCATAATCCACATGGCCGCTGTGGCAGTCAGTACATTTGACGCGCTGATTGCCGCCGTTATGTTCATATTTGTTCGCATGACAGTTTGTACAGATATTCGGACTATTCAGGTTCGACGAATAGTTGCGGTAATCGGTTCTGAGCAGGAAACCCTTGGAAGGCGCAAGTTGACCAGTGAGCGCAGTGGTGCGGTTGTCAAACGTGTGCGAGTTCGAGTCCGTATAATGAATGCCATGGCATGTTGTACAAAGCAAATTACCGTTGACTAGCTTCATCGCCGAGGTCGGGTTGTTTGGATTACTGTTCACCGGTTGCGGGTAGAATTTGGAAGGATTATTCTTTGCTACCGTACTATAGTTAATATTTACAGGATGAGAGCCAGTCAGGTGCGTTTGCGTATTTCTCAAACGATGACAGTCCAAGCACATTTCATTATTACCGTTTGGAACCCTCAGGAGCGGTTTCTGCGTTGTAGGTATCGAATCAAGTTGATGTACAGAATGACAACGATTACAACTCAAGAGACCGTTGTACGCTGCGACTGCATTCATTGCACTGTTTATGGGGGGCAATGCGCCTGCCGCCGGATTGTCGTCAGTAGCCGACCACTCATGCGAACTATGCGAATAATTGCTATTGGTGTCGTCCTCGACCGTAGTTCCAAAGGGATTTGCCATATCCCCCTTGAAGAACTGCTTGGTTAACAAATATGCACTGCCTGACTTATGACATACAAGGCAGACGTTATTCGCTGCAGCACCGGTAGGCAGAGAACTCGCATGACAGACAGAGCATGTATCAACCGTTGTTCCATTGCTCTGTATGCCGAAGATGTGCGGTGAAGACAGTTCTTTAGCATAAGCTGTGGTTGCCACTATAAAGACCATCATCAGTGTTGCCAGAGCATTTGTAATTGGTCGTTTCATGTTTACGCTCCTGAAAACATTTATATAGCTTAGTCAATAGACAGGTTAAGCAAATTCAATACATTGTCAATAATGCAATCGCTCAGACAACACTACCAACTAACGGGATCACCCAACGCCTTGCGCAGTATGAGTATCGCGTCGACAAGGTCTATCTTGCCGTTCGGATTCGCCTTACCATTCAACAGCGGGCCGATATCACCGCGTTGAATTTCAGCCGAGGTCGGCGTTGCGAGACCGACTACGCACTGAAGGGCATAACGTGCATCATTGATATCAACTATGCCATTTTGAACGATATCACCTGATATCACATTGTATGCCAATCCTGTTATGACAGTGGGGTTGGTTGCAGGATCGGTCGCGGTAATCTTGATCTTTGACGGGTCATAGTTACCGGCCGACAGATCAGCGCTCCAGGTGGCATTGGGGCTGCCGTCGACAACGGTCACAGGGAATGTCGCAGCGCCATCCGCAACTGTCACGCCCGCATACCGCTCCACCGTCCCGCTGATGCTCTTAGGATAACCGGCGGATACCGGATTGAGCGTCAATGCTGGGGGAGTGATGTCATACGTGATTGTGCGCGTCGGCAGCGTGGTCGCAGTACCGGCGGCATTAGTTGCCGTCATCACAACACTATAGGGCTGTTCAACCGGACCGAAGGTCGCGTTGAAACTGTATGTACCATTGGTTACAGCAGGAGCAGGAGAGACCGGTACGCCATTTACGGTCGCACTCAATGTAACCGGGCTGCTAGAATCGGACACCGTACCGCTTATGTTCATATTCGGCTGATTCGTGGCGATATCCTGAGCCGGGGATGTCATAGAGAGTACCGGCGCCGTTGGATCGTAAATGACAGAGCGCTTCATGCTGGATGACTTGGCCCCCGAAGTTGCAACCACCTCCAGTGTATTGATTCCGCTTGCCAGTGTGACCGGCGTAGTACCACCTCCTGCGGGCCAGTTACCGGATGCATCGACGGCTACGGAAACCCCGTTTATGGCTATGGTTGCCGTGACAGGCGTAACCGTTCCGCTCATCCCCACCGTGCTTGTCGCCACGTAAGAGTTGTCAGCAGGTGACGGGGGTGTCGTTATGTTCACAACGGGCGTCGCTGCATCGTAATTAATGATCCTGGTATTGGGGAATGACGCATTGTTGGCTTGGTCAAACGCCTGCACCGTAATAGTGTTTGCGTCCACCTGAAGATTCGCCGGAACACTGAACGAGTTCCCTGCCACGGTCGTAGGCGTGCCATTTACCGTTACAGTCACCGTACCGGGATGGAGATCGGTCACGGTACCGGCAATATTTTGCGTCAAATCGCTGCTATAACTGCCGTTGGCAAGGGCGGACACCGTTAGAACCGGCTGGACCGTATCGCGCACAACGGTTACTGCTGCCGTGGCAGCAGAACTCGACGGCTGGGTCGCCGTCACAATGAAGTTGTTTGGGCCTTCCACCAGCTGACTATCCGTATAACTCCAGGCAGTGCCGGTGACGACGGCCGCCCCGCTCGCACCGGTGATTGTATTCGTGACCGTCACCGTTGCGCCGGCATCCACTGTGCCGTTTAATGTCTGACTGGAGGTATTAGTCAGGATATTGGAAGCGGTTGTTATGCTGAGGGCCGGAGCGGGCAAGGAGTAGATGACCGGCACCTGTTTCGTGACCGTGTTGCCCGCAGCGTCCGTAGCAGCAACTGTAATGAGATTGTTGCCAAAATTGAGACCAGTTATGGTCGTATTCCATGCGCCTGATACATTATTTATTGCGCCGGCGACGGCTGAAGTGCTGATCGTCACCTTAAGGTCGGCTCCTGACTCGACTGTACCACTTATGGATATGCTCGACTGACTTGTGTTACTTGGAACAGCGTTGAGGGTCAGCACGGGAGGAATATTGTCAAACGGGCTCGAACCTCCGTCAACGCCGTATATCTGGATGCTTCCGGCCCCGTTGACAACAAGAAGCCTCCCATTCGCTGCATCAAAAACCACATCTGATGGGAGCTGCATCTGCCCATCTGCCACCCCGCCGCACATGCCGTATTGAAAATTAGCGCCAACCGTCCCACACCCTATCAATGACAAGAAGTTACCGGAGACAGAGGCTTCAGTATCAACCACCTGCATGGCGTTTTTCCAGGTATCTACAACATACATCCTCTTCAACGTGGTAGCATTGGCATATTCAAACACTATCCCCTGCGGCGAAATGAACATCAGGGGACCATCCGATGAGACACCTATCGACTTGACAAATGCATAATTAGTTGCATCAAAGAACTGAATCCGTCCGTTCAGGGTGTCAGCAACAGCGATCTGGTTATGCACCTTCTCATATGCTATCGCGGTCGGATCATTAAAGTAACCATATTGCGGGCTGTTTACCGTAGCCACACCCTTGCCGCCAAACTGCGTCACGTATGAGCCAGAGCCGTTAAAGACCTGAACCAGATTGAGACCGCCATCGGTGACATATACATAACCGTTCCCATCTATCGTGACACCGTTCGCCTTAACAAACTGTCCGACACCGCTCCCCAGCTTGGTAACCTCTGCTCCATTTTGATCAAGGATAGAGGCGTAGGTACCCTGGGTCACAATGACATTGCCGCTGGCAGCAACAGCCACACCCAAGGGAACACCAGCTGTCGTTATGGTCTTGACCAGCCGGCCATAGGGATTATATTTCAGCACTCCCCTGCTTCTAGGGTCGGTCACATAATAATTACCCGACGCATCCATGGCTATCCTGACGGGTGCCACCATCCCACGCTTTACAGGGGTCTGGGTAGAGATCTTTGGGGCCACTGCGGCGCTTGTTATTCCTGGCAGTGAAATAACCGCAACAAACAGTGAGACGACAAGTATTGCCAATAGATTTCGAGTAGAGTGAATCATCTGAAAGCCTCCGTATTTATTGGAGATATTCTTAATTTAATAGCAGGTCTGCCATGCGGCAGAGTTTTTGTTTATCAAATACATGCAACTTCAGTGCCTGCCGCCGGAGCTTGCGCACAGGCGTTCCTTGGAAACACCTATACAATAGGCGATATATAATGCATATTTAATTTAGAAACTGAAAAACTATCCGATACGGTTTGAGGCTTGTGGCAGCAATTCTGTCAAAATGGGGATAAAGGAAAGCGAAATGACTTGATTGCCCTACGGCTACGCCATCGGGTGTCACTCCGCTTTTACCTGATTTTATCTCTTTTGAGCCAACTGGCAAATTATTTAAGAAATCCGAATTTTTTCATGCGATAGCGAAATGCATCGATTCCGAGATTGAGTTTTTTTGCGGCCTTGGATTGGTTCCAATCGGTAATCTCCAGGGATTGCCGAATGAGTTCTTTTTCCACCTCTTCTATGTCGACACCCTCAGGAGGGAGCTTGAACGTTGCCAGCGGCACGTTCGACGAAGACGTCTTGGCGATAATCTCCAGGGGGAGATTTTCGATAAGCAGGGTATCCTCGTTCCCGAGAATTATGGCACGCTCTATTACATTTTTGAGCTCACGGATATTGCCCGGCCAGCTGTATTCCACCAACATTTTTTCAGCCATGCTTGAAATGCTCTTGATGGACTTGTTGAATTCCCGGCCGAATGTTTCGATGAAATGATTGGCGAGCTGGATGATGTCTTCCTTTCGCTCCCGAAGAGCCGGAAGAAATATCGGAATGACCTGGAGGCGGTAATACAGGTCGTTTCTGAACGATTTTTCCTCAATCGCCTTCAGCAGTTCTTTGTTGGTGGCCGAGATGATCCTGACATCGACGGATATGACCTTCGCCCCACCAATTCTCCTGAATGTCCTGTCTTCAAGGAATCTCAGGAGTTTTGCCTGCATCCCCATCTCCATATCCCCGATTTCGTCGAGGAACACCGTCCCGCCGTCGGCAAGTTCGAACAGACCCTTCTTCGCCGTCTTTGCGTCCGTGAAAGCGCCTTTTTCATGACCGAACAGCTCGCTTTCAAGCAGCGTTGCCGGGACGGCAGCACAGTTTATGGCCACAAACGGCTTTTCCGAGCGATTGGACTGATAGTGGATCCATTTGGCGACGAGTTCTTTCCCCGTCCCGGATTCACCCTGGATCAGGACGGTCGAAGCCTCGCTCTTGGCAACCTTTCCCATCATGTCCAGGACGTTTTTCATATGCTTGCTCGTGCCGATGATCTTTGGTGGACCGGACTTCTTATGCTCACTACGGAGCTGCACCACTTCGCGCCGCAGATCGGACGTCTCCAGTGCCTTTTTAATGACGATCGATAATTCATCCAGATTGAACGGCTTGTTTATATAATCGTAGGCCCCCATCCGCATGGTATTTACGGCGGTTTCCAGGCCGCCGTGGGCAGTCAGCATTATTACGATGATATCCTCATCGAATTCCTTGATCTTTTCCAATACCTCCAGACCGCCGATTCCAGGCAACTGGATGTCCAGCAGAACCAGGTCCGGTTGCTCTTCCCGCACCAAGCGCAGCGCATCTTCGCCATTTCCCGCGGTAAATACCTCGTAACCTTGCTTTTTCAAGTTCTGCTCAAGAGACCAGCGGATCAAATGTTCGTCATCCACGACCAGGATTTTTGTCTTTCTCAAGGGAACTCCTTTTGATTTCAGGTGAGTATATTTTCATCAGTTTTCGTCAGGCGCACGCCACGGCCGGAACCGGCAAACATTGATCGAAAGCGGGCAAAGCGACAGTAAATACAGTCCCCTTACCGTCTTCGCTGGCGACAGACAGCGTGCCGCCGTGCTGGGTCACCAGCTTATGACAGATAGCCAGCCCCAACCCTGTTCCCTGGGCCTTTGTGGTAAAAAACGGCGTGAATATCTTCTCAAGAATCTGGGGCGGGATTCCCTGTCCAGTATCGGCGACGCTGACCTCGACCCACTTGCAATCCTTCTCCTGCAGCGAACTCTTAATAGTAAGCACCCCACCCTGGCTCATGGCCTGCACCGCATTCAGAAACAGGTTCAGGAAAACCTGCTGAATCTGCTTGGGATCAACGTATACCGGCGGCAAGTCGTCCTGAAGATCCAGCCTCTGCTCGATATCCTTACTGCCGCGATGCCGCGATGCAAACATGAGCGTCTTTTTCAATGTCGCGTTGATATCGATATAAGTCGGTTCCGGTTGCGTCGGCTTGCCGAAGAAGAGCAGGTCATTCACGGTCTTGTCCAGGCGGCTGACCTGCTCAAGAACCTCGTTGACGATCTCGGTTCGGGGATCGGAAGAGGAAAAATCGTCCTTTATGATCGTGATCGCCGAGGCTATGCCGGTGAGAGGGTTTTTGATCTCATGGGCGATTCCCGCGGCCATTTCACCGACAGAGGCAAGACGGTCCGCCCTCTCCATCTGCTGAAAATGGTAACGCTCCAGTTCCTGTTTTGCCGTGTCGAGCCTGTCGACCATGGAATCAAAGCTGGTAATCAGTCGGCCGATTTCGTCCTTACCTTCAGGCTTCATCCGTACCGACAGGTCCCCTTTCTCCACCCTGGCCATGTTCTCTGCCATAAGGTGCAGCGGTTTTTTTACGAACTTGAGCATGACAAGGGAGATGGCAAGGGAGAGAAATGCTATTATGGCCACCGTAGAAAAAACGAACAGCTTGGTAGCGTCCAATATCCTTTTGCGCGTTTCGACGAGCGAATAATTGACGTTCAAGAGACCGATTATACGGCTTTTATGTCCGTGACAAACGTGGCACTGCTCGTCGTTGTAGATGGGTTTGAGCATCCCAAGGACTTCGCCGTAACCGTCGATGGTGAAGACCCCTTCGCTTTTGTTGTTGATGAAGAGCTGGTAATCACGATCATCGACCGGCTTGCCGACTTCGCTTGGTAAGGACGACTTGAGAACTATGCCGTGGGGATGGAATATGCGTACGCCGAGCAATTTCTGGTTCTGACCGACCATCTCCAGAATGATCTGTACGTCCTCAGAATTGCCGATGCGCATGGAATTATAGGTACTTCTCTCGATGGTATTGAGCAAAAGCTCACTATTTTCCCTGGCGGCGTTGATCAGCTGCATCTGTTCCCTGCGCAGAGTAACGAAGGCAAAGGAACTGATGCCGAATACAAGCAGGCAAATGGATATTGCGATGACCCTCGATGTAAGACTCTTAAATATCAACCTGACTCCAGTACATTGGGCAAAACCGCTTGAAAAAGAACAAAAGATCATCCACCCGGGGTGCCGGATGTGCTTCCCGGGGTAGTGGTGCCTCCGGGAGTGGTGCTGCTTCCCGGAATGGTAACGGTTCCCGTGGTTCCCGGCGCGACACCTTCACCCAGGTAGACAAACTCCCATTCGCTGTATTTCTTTTTCCCTTCGAACGACTTGAACATCAGCTCCAGATACCTGTCGTCCGCGCTCAGTGGAGTCATCGTTTGGAAACTCTGTCGCAAAGGCTCTTCATTGCTGGAACTGCGGACGCCGATAATGCCGCGCACAGGGTCTTTTATCACCACCCACTCTTTATTGGTCAGGGGGTCCGTGTACAAGCGTCGCAGATGCCTGACATTGGCAAAGGAGCGGGGGTCTTTCAAGAGATGTTCCAGATCGAAGAGCGGCATGACCGGTTGCCCAGGACCACGCTTGCCGCCATAATTCCAACGTCTGATCGCCTGAACGATCTGGGTGCCGCGAAAGATCAGCTCCTGCTCCCTTTCACGCTTCATGATCCGGGTCCAGGTCTGCCCTACTGCGCCAAGCATGATGCCCATGACTATCACCAGAACCAGTACGGCGATGTAGGTGAATCCGGCGGTAGACCTGAGCGGGTTGGATCGCATCTATTTCCTCGTAAGGATTTCCTTTGCCGCATCGACCAGGGCTTCAGGGGTCAGTCCGAAATATTTAAGCAGCTCCTCCGCCTTGCCGGAAGTGCCGAAGCGGTCGTTGATGCCGATCCGTTTCACCGGGGTCGGACAGTTTTCCCCAAGGAGCTCGGAGACGGCACCGCCAAGGCCGCCGATGACGGAGTGCTCCTCTGCGGTGACAATGGCGCCGGTTTCGCGGGCGGCCTTGAGAACAATCTCCCGGTCAAGCGGCTTGATGGTTCCGATATGGACCACCCGCGCAGAAATGCCATCCTTCTTCAAACTCTCGGCGGCGGCCATCGCCTGGGCGGTCATGAGGCCGGTGGTGACGAAGGTCATGTCTGAACCGGCGACCATCTCCACCCCCTTGCCGATTTCAAAACGGTGGTCGTCGGGAAAGATGGTCGGCACCTTGTTGCGTCCGAGCCTGACATAGACCGGCCCTTTCATGGCGGCGGCGGCCCTGATCGCGCCCCTGGTTTCAACGCCGTCGGCCGGAACGATTACCGTCATGTTCGGAATCGCCCGCATGATGGCGATGTCCTCAACCGACTGGTGGGAGCCACCGTCCTCTCCGACCGTTACGCCACCGTGGGTCGCTACGATCTTGACATTGGCCTTCGGATAAGCGGTTGACTGGCGGATCTGCTCCCATGCCCGTCCAGCGGCAAAGATTGCAAAGGTGGAGAGAAACGGTATCTTGCCGACCGCGGCAAGGCCGGCCGCGGTCCCTACCATGTTCGCCTCGGCAATGCCCATATTGAAAAAACGCTCGGGAAACTTCTTGGCAAAAACGCCGGTTTTCGTCGAGCCCGAAAGGTCAGCATCCAGGGCCACAACGTTCTTGTTCTCCGCACCCAGCTCCGCGAGGGTTTCGCCGTAGGCGTCCCTGGTGGCAATCATCTTGCTCATGTATTCAAATCCCTTTCATTCGTTATTTATCCGGTCCTGCGGCGCCGCGCAGCAAAACTGCGTAGTGCAGCCGTTAATCCTCGGTGCAGCCAAGGCATTTCAATGCCTTGGGAAGCTCCTCGTCGCTGGGTGGAACGCCGTGGTACGACGCCTTATTTTCGAAGAAGGAGACCCCCTTCCCCTTTACCGTCCTGGCGACAATGACGGTCGGTTTCCCCTTGACCGTCTCGGCTGCATCCAGGGCGTTGACGATCGCCTCCATGTCGTGCCCGTCAATATCGAGCACATGCCAGCCGAAGGCGCTGAACTTGTCTGTTATGGGGGCGACATTCATCACCTTCTCCACCTCGCCGTCAATCTGCAGGTTGTTTGCATCCACCATGGCGCAAAGGTTATCCAGCTTGTAATGGGCCGCAGCCATAGCCGCTTCCCAGACCTGCCCCTCCTGGAGCTCGCCGTCGCCAAGGATGGCGTATACCCGGTTGTCCTTCCCGTCCGCCTTGAGACCGAGGGCCATCCCGTTTGCCATGGAAAGCCCCTGCCCGAGGGAACCGGTGCAGACCTCGACGCCGGGCGTGCCTTTGCTGTCGGGATGGCCTTGCAGATGGCTGCCGAGACGGCGGAGCATCATCATGTCTTCCTTCGGGAAATATCCGGCGTCGGCCAGGGCCGCGTAGAGGGCAGGTGCCGCATGCCCCTTGCTGAGGACGAAACGGTCCCGACCTTCCCACGCCGGATCGGCAGGATTATGGCGCATCTTGTGAAAATAGAGGGCGGTCACCATGTCGATAGCCGACAGGGAACCGCCGGTATGACCGGACTGGGAGCTGTGCAGCGCCCTGACTATAGAGATGCGGAGCTGCCTGGCCTTTTCTTCCAGATTTGCGATTTGCTCTTTCACTGAAAACCTTTCCTTTCGGATTACAGATTTTGTTCAATCGTCGTCGGCAACGAGATACTCAAGGATTATTTCGTCAAGACTTTGCGTAGACTTTAGGTTTTTTGCAGGTGCATCCTGTGGAGGGGTGAGAGGTGCGGCAGCGGGGGGCTTCGGCTGGGTGCCGAAAATGCGGTCGTCAAATTCGGCCGCCTTCAGCCGGCGCAGCATGTCCTTATGCTGCTCCTTCATCAGCTCTTCCACCACCTGTTCCAGATTTTCGATCTTGATTATGTCGGCGTAACTGGTCTTTTTCGAGGAGATTATGGTGCCGCCGCGATAGAGGAGGGTTATTATGTGCGGGTTCGCAATGCCACTATCCTCGGTCTGGATATGGAACCTTTCCCCCTTGTACATCACGTTATGATTGAAACCTACGACCATCCCCGATTCCTATCCGTCAAATGACGTATCTATTCGCAAATTATCACACGAATCAAATAGTTGCAACAAGTAAAACGGATTGATGTTGCGACGTTTTCGCCAGGCCGTCTTTCACTTTCCCATGATGGCCTTGATCTTCGTCACGGCCTCCATGGCGTCCTTTGCGTAGAGGTCGGCGCCGATCTCCGTGGCGTATTCCTGGGTCAGCACCGCCCCTCCGACCATGGTGAAGGTTTTTACCCCGGCAGCCTTCAGCAGCCGCAGCACATTATCCATTTCCGACATGGTGGTGGTCATCAGCGCCGAGAGCCCGACCGCGTCCACCCGGTGCGCCTTGGCCTCGTCGATGATGCGGGCAGCCGGCACGTTCTTGCCCAGGTCGATCACTTCGAAGCCGTGATTCTCCAGCAGGGTGCAGACGATGTTCTTGCCGATGTCGTGGATATCCCCCTCTACGGTCGCCATCAGTATCCGCCCATGGCTTTCCAGCGCCTGCCCCTTCATCTCCTGCTTCAGGCGCGCGAAGGCCGTCTTCATGGTTTCCGCGGAGAGCATCACCTGGGGAAGGAACACGATGTTCTTTTCGAAACGGCGCCCCACTTCCTCCAGACCGGGGAGAAGCCCCCCGTTGCTGATCTCCAGAGGGGAAAGACCCTCGGCAAGGGCCGTTTCCACCAGGGCGACGATGTTTTCCACGTCGCCGTCAATGACGGCCCTGGCAAGGCGGCCACGGATATCCTGCGGCGGCTCCTGCGCCTGGGGCTCAGCCTGGCGGGCGACCGCCCCCTTGTACGCCTCGATGTAGGCGGCTGCATTGGGGTCCCTGTTCAGGAGCACCATCGAGGAGCGCCAGGCATCCATCATGGCTGGCTCCTTCGGATTCACGATCGCCGCATCCAGGCCAGCCTCCATGGCCATCGCGAAAAAGGCCGATGAGATGAGCGGCCGGCAGGGGAGGCCGAAGGAGATGTTGCTCACGCCGAGAACCGTGTTCAAGCCGAGACGCCCCTTGACCTGGCGGATGGCGCTGAGTGTTTCCATGGCCCGCTTCTGCTCGGCACTGACAGCCAGGGTCAGGCAATCTATCACCACATTTTCCCGCCCCATGCCGAGAGACTGTGCCCGTTCCAGGATCTTCGCCGCCACGGCGGTCCTTGCCTCGGCGGTTTCCGGTATCCCCTTCTCGTCCAGGGTGAGCCCGATTACCGCCGCGCCGTATTTTTTCGCCAGGGGGAGGACCCGGGCGAGACTCTTCTCCTCGCCGTTTACGGAATTTATGAGGACCTTGCCGTCCGCGGCCTTGAGCCCGCGCTCCAGCGCTTCGGGGCTGGATGAATCGAGGACCAGCGGTGTCGAGACAGTGCTGCCGGCGCAGAAAACCGCCCTCTCCATGGCAGCAGGTTCATCGATGCCGGGCGCGCCGACGTTCACATCGAGCAGAGTCGCGCCGGCCGCCACCTGATCGAGGGCCTCGCGACGGATGTAGGAGACCTTCCCTTCGCGCAGCTCGGCGGCGAACCCCTTTTTGCCTGTGGGGTTGATCCGCTCACCGATGACGGCGACCGGCCGGCCGTTCCCCAAGGCGGCGTAACCGCCGCGACTGGAAAGCCAGGTGGTCCCTTCCGGTTGCGTGAGGGAGGGAAGCGCCTGGTCCTTTCCCGCCAGTGCCTCCTTGATCGCACGGATGTGCGCCGGCGTGGTGCCGCAGCAGCCCCCGATGATGCGCACGCCGAGCCGGAGCATCCGGTCGTGGTAGGCGGTCATCTCGCCGGGGGTGGCGGGGAAGACCGTCTTTCCGTTCTTCAGGACCGGCAAACCGGCATTTGCCTGGGAAATGAGGGGAAGGCCGGTTACGCGCCGCATGGCGGAAAGGATTTCATAGATGCCGTCCACTCCCAGGCCGCAGTTGGAACCGACTACGTCCGCGCCGACCGCCTCCAGGGTAATGGCGGCGGACTCCGGCGGCGTGCCGAGGACGCTCCGCCCCTTGTCGTCAAAAGTGAGCATGGCGATGATCGGGATCTCCGGGGCAATTTCCCGCACCGCGATGATCCCCGCCCGGATCTCCTTGATGTCCAGAAACGTCTCGAAACTGATCGCGTCAACCCCTGCGTCGACGAGGGCCTGGGCCTGATCGCGGAAGATGTCGCACATCTCATCGAAGGAGGCGTCTCCCACAGGCTCGACAAACCGGCCGGTGGGGGCGATGGAAGCCGCCACGTAGGCGTGTTCTCCGGCAACCTTCCGGGCAATCTCCACCGCCCGGGCATTTATCTCCCGTGCCTTGGCCGCCAGACCGTGATGGGCAAGCTTTACCCGGTTGCCGCCGAAGGTGTTGGTGACGATGATATCCGCCCCCGCCTCGATGTACTCGCGGTGCACCCCGGCCACCACTTCCGGCATGGTGAGGTTCAGCTCTTCCGGAGACTGTCCCGGCTTGAGACCGCGCTCCTGGAGCATGGTCCCCATTGCGCCGTCGAGCACCAGCACCCGCTCCTTCATCGCCTGCAAAAATGGTTGTTTCATTGGATCTGCCCTCTCTCGGATGATATCATTTTCGCCGAATCATTTCCCCGGCACAGGTTGCCGTTACTGACGTTTCTCCAGGGTAAAGTCGGGCACAATGGGGTTGCGCAGGTCCAGATGCCCCTTCAGGGTCGCCACACTCTCGCCGTCGATGGTGATCCGGACCTTCTTTATCTGGGGGAAATTGACCGCGATGGTATCGACAACCGCATAGACGGCCGTCATTTCCGCGGAACTGCCGGCCGGCAGCCCGTCCACCAGTTCCCTGCCGAAATCGACCTGCGCCAGATCCCCCTGTACCTGCACCTGGCGCACCTGGGTATTGTACGGGAGTACCGACGCATGGTCCCCCACCGGTCCGCTTATCAACTCCTCAACTACGGCATCGACCGATTCCGTGAGATCGTCGCTGGCGTCTATTTCACGCCCTTCGCGCACCAGACCGTCGCCCCCCTGATCTGCGAAAAAGAGCGTGACGAGGACCGTTCCCGCCTGTTCCGCAGGCGGAGGGGTCTGCGGCTTGAGGGTGCTCACATCGTATTTTTTCAGCACCAGGGTGCCGACAATCGCCGCAAAGACGATGAACGCGACAAGGAGCAATCCCTTGCCCCTGCGTGACCGGCTAGATCTCTTCACCGACAGGCTCCTCTCCCTTTCCTTCCTCATCCAGGCTCACCTGGTAGACATCTCCGAGACGTTCCCCCAGGAACCGGTTGCCAACCCTGATGAAACCAGCCGGTACATCGGTCACGAAGAAGTGGTGGTTCCCCTTCTCGGACGAGGGGCGCAACAGCCCCTTGCCGCGGAGGATTTCCGCCACGGTGAACGCGGTTTCCTCGGCGGAATCCACCAGCGTCACCCCTTCCCCCATCACCTCGGCAATGATCCCCTTGAGTATCGGGTAGTGGGTGCAGCCAAGCACGAGGGTGTCAACCCCCTCCTCCCGCAGCCCCTGGAGGTACGCCTGCGCCGTCAGCCTTGCAACCTCGTTGTCGACCCACCCCTCCTCGGCCAGAGGGACGAAGAGCGGGCAGGCGCGGGTCACCACCTCGATCTCCGGGTTGATGCGCTTGATTGCCTTGGCATAGGCGCTGCTCTTGATGGTCCCCGCGGTGCCTATCACCCCGACCTTGCCGCTTCTGGTCGCGGAAGCCGCGCGGCGCGCGCCCGGCTCGATGACGCCGACGATGGGGATGGAGAACTCCTTCTTCAGGGCGGCGAGGGAAACGGCAGAGGCGGTATTGCAGGCCACCACCAGCATCTTGATGTCCCGCTGCACCAGAAACGACGTGATCTGCCGGGAATAGCGGGTGACCGTTTCCGGCGACTTGGTCCCGTAAGGAACCCGCGCCGTGTCACCCAGGTAAATGGTGTCCTCCTGGGGGAGGGCCTTGATGATCTCCTTCAAGACGGTGAGGCCGCCTACCCCCGAATCGAATATGCCGATAGCTTTCCAGGCCAACTGATTTCTCCCTGCAAATGATGTGCAGCTCTTTTTACTGCAAATATTGGATACTATTTTATGCGGCACGCCATTGTCAAGGCATTTGGTTCCCGCCATTGCGACAATAAAACTTCAATTTATCGGCAAAATCTGCTATGTATTTTCCAAAAGCGGGTCAATGGGGATGTCATGGAAAAGCAGGAGATTATCAAAAAGACCGTCGAGACCCTCTCCCCCTTCGAGACGGAAAACATCGTCAAATTCTTGCAGAACACCACCTTGAAGAGCGCCATGGAAAACCCCTGGTTCGTCGGCATCTTCCTGGTCATCGCTTTTTATGCCGTAGTCAAGCGCTCCAAGTTCGTCCTCGGCTTCCTTTTTTCCGCCATCGCCATCATGCTGCTGATCCGTTTCACCTTGCCGGCCGGCGGGGAAAACGAGCTCACCCTCGGTTCGACTCTCCCCTTCGCCTTCGGCGGACTGGCGATCGGCGGAGCCCTGATCTATTTTATCTTCATCAAATCGGAGTAGCCCCCTTTGTCACGAATCGGCTTCACCACAACCATACCCATCGAGATCCTGATCGCGGCGGGAAAGACCCCGGCAGACCTGAACAACATCTTCATCACCAGCGACAAAAGCCAGCAATTCATTGAAGATGCCGAAGTGGACGGCTTCCCCCGCAATGTCTGCGGCTGGATCAAGGGGATATACGCCGCCGTGCTGGAGAGCGGCATAAAAGAGATGATCGCAGTCACAGAAGGGGATTGCAGCTACACCAAGGCGCTCATGGAAGTCCTCTCCATGGGGGGGATAAGGGTCATCCCATTCGCTTACCCGCTCGACCGCGACCCGCAAAGCCTCAAGGCGGAGATCGAGAAGCTGATGGCCCATTTCCATGTGGGGTGGCAGGAGGTGAACGCGGCAAAGGAACGCCTGGACCGCATCCGCCGCAAGATCAGGGAGATCGACAGGCTCACCTGGGAGGAGAACAGGGTCTCCGGGGAAGAGAACCACTATTTCCAGGTCTCCGCATCGGACATGAACGGTGATCCCGACCGCTTCGAGGCGGAAATCGAAGCCTTCCTCGAAGAGGCGGCCGCCCGCAAGCCCTTCGAAGACAGGACGAGGATCGCCTACATCGGCGTCCCCCCCATCTTTTCCGGACTCTACCCCTTCCTGGAATCGCTCGGGGCGCGGGTGGTATTCAACGAAACCCAGCGCCAGTTCGCCATGCCGTACGATACCCCGGACCTGGTGGAACAGTACCGCCGCTACACCTACCCTTACGACATCTTTCACCGCCTGTCGGACATCAGCGAGGAGATCGACAGGAGGCACATCGACGGAGTCATCCACTATGTCCAGTCTTTCTGCTTCAGGCAGATCGAGGACATGGTCATCAGGCGCAGGCTCGACCTCCCCGTCCTGACACTGGAGGGGGACAAGCCGTCCCGCCTGGACGCGAGAACGAAGATCAGGATCGAGGGGTTCCTGGAGATGCTCGGAGAAAAGCACCCAATGGTGAATAGTTGATGACGATCGATACGACCATGAAAATAGGGATCGACCTGGGGAGCAGGAAGGCGAAGTTCGCCCTCCTGGACGGCGGGGCCATCGTCAGGCTGGCGGATTACGACACCGTCACCTTCTACAAGCGCTTCGGCAGGGTCATCGAAGATGACCTCCTCCTCGACCTGGCAGGGAGCGGGCTCTTCTCTGCGGAGGAACTGGCGGTGGCATCCGTGACCGTGACCGGTTACGGCCGCAACACCATCTCCATGCGCGGCGCCAGGGTCATTTCCGAGATCAGGGCCCACGTCGCCGGCGCCATCGTGCAGACCGGCCTGAAGAATTTCACCCTGCTCGACATGGGGGGGCAGGACACCAAGGTGGCGCTGGTAAAGGGTGGAAGGCTCGCCGACTTCGTCATGAACGACAAGTGCGCCGCATCGAGCGGCCGCTACCTGGAAAACATGGCCTCTATCCTGGAAGTGAGCCTTGACGAGCTCTCCTCCCACTGGGAGGAGCCGGTCCCCCTGGACTCCACCTGCGGCATCTTCGGCGAATCGGAACTGATCGGCCAGATTCTGCGCGGCCATCCCGTCGCGAGGCTCTGCGCCGGCGTCAACCAGACCCTGGTCAAGCGCGTGCTCCCGATGCTGAAACGCTTCCCGGGCGAAAAGCTGGTGCTGACCGGCGGAGTGGCCTTGAACAAAGCGCTGGTCAGGCTGCTGCAGACGGAAACCGGGATGGTGTCGATAGTGCCGCCACATCCGCAGCATAACGGCGCCATCGGCTGCGCTTTTTTGGGGAGCGGGGACTAGGGACCAGGGACCGGGTACTGGCAAAAGCCTCTACGACGCACGGCTCACTTTTACTTCTAACGACCAAACTGGAGGGAATAGATGAAGATCAGCAGGAAAGACTGGATATTTATCGCTGTTATCGCCGTAGTCATAGCCGTTTTCATTGCCATTTCCGGCGAGGAAAAGACCAAGAAGGTCCCCTTCGACGGCAACCACCGGGGCTTTTACGACATGGCCGCCCGCGATGGGCTGAAGGGGCAGAAGGAAGCAGACCTGGGTTGTCCCAAGTGCCACAACGAGCAGGGTGGCATTCCCTTCCCGCCTAAACACCCGGTCAAGCCGTCTGCCGGCCCCATGAGCTGCCACCTCTGTCACAAGTACGACAAGAATCGTTTCCCCAGGTAGCAGGGGATGAAATGAGCACCCTCAATCTGACAGGGGAACTGGAGCGGCTGATCGCCGACATCGTCGGACGGATGCCGGAGTTTTCACACATCGACCCGCAGCGGCTCCTGGTCTGTATCTCAACCACCAGGGGAGGGGGTATCCACGGCACCTACGCCAAGATCCACCCGCTCCGTTTCAAGGACGGCGGGCGGTCCATGACCGCCCGCCGCGGCCGCCGCACCTTCACCTGCACCATGCCCCCGGTCACCCACAAGGGAGCCGAGGTCCTCTACATCATCTACTTCCTCGTCCCCCGCTTCATCAACCTCACCCTGAGGGAAAAGCTCATAACCGTGCTCCACGAGCTCTACCACGTCGCCCCGGAATTCAACGGCGACATCCGCCGCTTCCCCGGCAGGAATTACGCCCACGGCAGCTCCGCCAAAAAGTACAACGCCCTCATGGCTACGCTGGCAGATGCCTACCTGGAAAAGGCGGCGGACCGGGAGGAACTTTCCTTCCTCGAAGGGGGAATGGATGATTTGCGTGCCCGGCACGAGACCATCGTGGGGAGAAGGTTCCCTGCGCCGCGCATGCGGGTCGAGCCGAGCTGAAGCATTCCCCCCATATCCAGGGAACGGGAGTTTGCCATGGTCAACTGCCGTTTCCAGACTTACACCTTCACCAGCCGCACCATGGTGTCGTAGAAGGAGACGCTCCCCCCCACCTTGTCGATCATGCAGGTGTTTTTCAGATGCGGATCGATCCACATGGCGGCGTTGGCGTGAACCCCGCCTCCCCGGCGAGGGTCCCCCTTGATTAGCACGCCGTCAATGGTCACGTCCGTTGCGCCGGTCGCCCAGTGGCCGTGGCCGAGGGTGAAGGTAACGACGCCGGGACGGATGGTCTCGGTGACCTGCACACGCCCCACCATCGGTTTTTTCACCCCGTTCCCCAGCTCCCACACTCCCTCGGGGTTACTGGCGGAGACCACCTTCACCCGCTGCCCGCTCTTCAGCCCCAGCCGTTTTGCATCCGTCGTGTTGACGATGATGCCGTTCTCGGGCATCAGTTCGGTCAGGTACTGGTTGCTGATGGTCCTGCTCTTGGTCATCCTGATATCCCGCTGGGTTATCAGGTGCATATCGTACCCTTTTGCAAGGGGAGCCGGCTCATTGCCCAATGTGTCTGCCACGGGCTCGTAGCGGGCCATGCCGTGGAAACGGCTGCCGGTGAAGGCGTCCCTCACCTGGCTCGTTTTCTCCTGGTACAGATTTATCAGCCTGCCGTACCGGTTCGCCGCGTGCTTCCCGTCGTAGGCGGCTTCCTGGGGATCGAAACGCCCCCCCCGGTTGAGGATGTGGATCGCCTTGCTCAGATTGGCCAGGCCGAGGGTTTCCTGGCGCGCAATATCGATGACATTCCGCGGCAGATGCCGGTGCCCCCGCATGAACAGCTCCACCTCGTTCCACCCCGCATCGGGGACCGGTTTCCTGCCGTCGTAGGCCAGGTTCGCCACCATGCGAAAGTAGAAATCATCGGGGCGGGTAAAGTGCTGTCCGGCCCCGAAGCCGTCCTGGCCGAAGCCGGGGATCTCCAGCTTCTCCGCCAGGGCGAGCCAGAGGGTCTCGAATGAGATCGGCTGTTCCTCGCCGAACACCCGCACCACCTCGTTGGGGGAGGGGATCACCGGGTGGCGCACCGGCTGGACCTTTACCGGCATGTTGGGGTGGGAGCCGTGGAATTCCCATCGCTCCAGGAAGTGCAGGTCGGGAAAGACATAATCCGCATACATGGTGGTGGTGCCGACGGTGATATCGCTGGCAAAGTAGAGCGGCACCCGTTCCAGGTTCGTCAGGGCCGCGATATTGGTCTGCCCGGCGGGAAGGGAGTAGGAGGGGCTCCCCATGTAGGAGAAAAGGGCCTTGATCGGATAGGGATAGGCGTCGGCAATGGAGGGGAGGATTTCCTCGTAGACGTCCGAGGAGAGCGGCCACCAGTTGCGTTTGGCAGGGTAGCCGGCGAAGATGGTGGACTCCTCGTAACGGGCGTCGTGGCGGATGATGGAAAGGCCGAACGGCTTGCCGCTCTTCGGGGTGAGATTCCTGAAGTTGAACGGTTGCCGCCCGTTCCCGCTCCCGTCCGTGTTGAAGGTCGAGGCGGCGATCATCCCCCCCTTCCAGTCGAAGTTACCCACGAGGAGGTTCAGGTTCATCAGGGCGGAGATGGCGTAAAAGCCGTTGGTGTGCTGGCTGGGGCCGCGATGGACGTCTACGCAGGCCCTCTTTCCGTAGGAGGTGAACTCCCGGGCCACGGCCTCTATCACCCCCGGCTCCACGCCGCAGATCCGTGCATATTCGGCGATGCTTTTTTCCCTGGCCGTTTCCAGCATGATCTGCAGGGAGCTCTTGACCCTGATCGGCCCGTCCGTCCCCTTGAGCTCGGTATCGACGAAGAGTTCCCCCCTCACCCTGAGCCGCTCGTCGTTCGGGTCGAAGGAGGTCGGCTCGCCGTCGCGGATGGCCACGAGGTGTTCGAACGGGAACTCCCTCCCGTCGTTGTCCTTCCTTATCTCCACCGTTTTCAGGCCGATCTCCGAGGCACGGAGGAACGCACCCGGCTTCCCGTCCCTGTCGATCTTTACCAGCCAGGTGGCGTTGCTCCAGGTCGGTTCCCCGTCCTTCGTGGCCCCCGCCTTGTTGGCATTGGCCAGATAGACCTCGTCATAGCGCTTGTTCTCCAGTATCCAGCGGGTCATCCCCATGGCAAAGGCCGCATCGGTACCGGGCTTTATCGGCACCCAGCGGTGGGCCTTGGCGGCAAGCTTCGTGAAGCGGGGATCGAGGACCGTGATCCTGAGCTTCCCTTCCACGAGCCGCCCGGTCATGCGCGGGGTCCGGTTAGGGGGGCCGTAGTTGGCGTCGAATAGGTTGGCGCCGACAAAGAGGATGTATTCGGCATTCTCCTGGTCGGCCTGCCAGTAGAACTTCCGGCCGTCCCTGAAGGTATCTCCCGCGTACTGCTCGCTCATGGCCTTGCAGGCGAAGTAGAGCGATCCCTGACAGACCGTGGTGTGGCCGTGGGTGTTGACCGTGCCGAAGCCGTCGGTGAAGCGTTTGGCGAAGTCGCTCCGCCCCCCCTTGATCCTCCCCCAGAAATAGACGAACTGGTTGTTCCGCGGCCCGAAATCCGGGTGATCCGGGTCGATGAGGAGGTGGAGATTGGCCGCGTGCCGCGCCTTGAACTGCGCAACCGTCATCTTTTTCTTGCGGATCAGCGCCACGTCAGCCCCCATCGCCTCGAACACCTTGGGGTCCTTCATGGCATAGATATCCTTGAGTCCCGTCACCAGGCGCTTTTCCTCGCCCGGGACATGGGCGAACAATGCGCCGCCGTTGACGATCTCGGACACCGCCTGGTCAAAGGGGACGGAGACCCACTTCCCCTCCCCCCGTCTGCCGGCCCGCTTCAGCACCTTGCGGATGCGGTAGGGGTCGTAGGCCCCCTGGTGGGCCGACTGCCCCTTGGGACAGATGGCGCCGTCCACCTTTGCCGCCCGGCCCAATTCCTCGGTCATGGGGAGATGGGGGTGGAGGGTGAACGGGTTGTAGGGGTTGCCGTCCACCTTCACGGCGACGCCGTCGAGGACCTTCACCTTGATGCCGCAGCCGGTGTTGCAGTTGAGGCAGACCGTGTAGAGGGTGTTTTCCTCCCGCAACATCTCCAGGGCCTCCATCTGGGTCAGCTCCCCCGCCTCGACACGGGCTATGAGGCCGTGGGCGAAGTCGAGCTGCGACGCCACCAGGGCGCCGCAGCCGACCAGCGCGCCCTTCTTCAGGAATTCGCGACGGGAAACCCCCGTCTTTTCATCAGTCATCATGCGATCTCCGCTTGATAAAAATCGTTTTTTACAAAGCCGGAACCAAACAGGAAAAACCTTAAAAGCAATGGCACGCGGATCAAACCTTTCCACCGGTTAAATCAGATTTTTATCCGATTTTATCCGAAGTTACCCGCGTGGAACGGTTTTGGGCTTTGGGTCCTTTGCGCGAGTAACGCAGTTTTGAGGGTTATCTATACAGGGCGTCCAGCCTTACGTCGGCAACGTAATAGACCCGCGGCTCGGTCCCCGCCCCCTTCTTCAATAGCTGCACCCGGTGCGACTTCTTCACCCGGGCAATGAGGCTCTCCGGGTCGTTTTCATCGCCGAAATAGCCGGCCCGGCCAATGCAGCTGGAGATGCACTGGGGAAGGAGGCCGTTTGCCAGCCGGTGGATGCAGAAGTGGCATTTGCGGACAGCGCCGATCGGCCGCTTCTTGTCCGCGCGCGGCCAGCGCCTTCCGTATTCGAAGGAGGGGAGCGTCTCGTAGAGCTGCAGCTCGGGCGTTCCAGCCGTATGATAGGCGCCGCCGTCCATGGTGCGGGCTTTGTAGGGGCATGCGGGAACGCATCTGCCGCAGCCGATGCAGCGGTCGTAATTCACCGGCACAATGCCGGCGCCGACCCCCTCCGTCTCCTTCCAGGTCGCCCCGTCGGGACCCTTGACAGGACAGACGGGAACGCATGGGGGCTTGTCGCACTGCATGCACGGCTTCGGGAGATAGGAACGGGAAACCCTGGGGTACCTTCCCCGTTCGAACTCCAGGACCGGCCGGTAGTAGAGCTTCGGGGGCAGTTTGTTCTCCGACACGCAGGCAACCGTACAGGCGTGGCACCCGACGCACTTGCGCAGGTCGAGGAGCATGGCCCAGCGCCTTTCCGCGGCAGGCTTTTGCAGCGCCCGCTCC
>DAIEGL010000174.1 GCA_027356255.1 Geobacter sp.
AAAAACGTCATGAGGACCCGTGGGGCCTAAAGAGGCCGGGATGCACGGCGCAAGCGAGCGAAAAGCCGAGGCGTACTCCCTGTACGTTGAGGTTTTGAGCGAGCGGCAACACCGCAGACCGGCCCCGCAATAGTTTTTCAATAGCCTGCTAATGCGTCACATCCCTTGTGCTCCAGGGGCGAGCTTCTCGGCGAATATCACGTAAGGGACGGTCGCGGGGCGGTTGATCTGCCGGCTGCACCAGACGTTGAAGGATTGGGGAGGGAGGGAGGCGGCCCATCTTTCCACTGCGATCCCCTCCTCGCCGCCGCCCGGATGGCCCGTATAGACGGCAACGACGATGACGCCGCCGGGAAAGAGGAGTTCTTCGGCCTGTTTCAGGGCGGCGAGCGTGGTCTCCGGCCTGGTGATGCGCGACTTGTCGCTTCCCGGCAGATAACCGAGGTTGAAGACGACCGCCTGCACGGGGGCGTCCACATGGGCTGCCAGCCGCTCGTGCCCTGATTGCAACAGATTGACCCACGGGAGGCAGCCGGCGTCGCCGATGAGTGCCCGCGCCTTGGCCAGGGCCTCCTCCTGCACGTCAAACGCCCAGACCTTGCCGAGAGAGCCGACCAGCCGGGCGAGAAAGAGCGTGTCATGCCCATTGCCGCAGGTTGCATCAACCACCCGGTCGCCAAGGGCCACCCGCTCCCGCAGAAACAGGTGGGCCAATCCCACTGCGCCCCGCACATCAACATATTTCATAGTTTACGACCTCCGCCCAGCCTGCGGCCGTTGCGCTGCAACGAGTCTCTACTTTTTCCCCACGAGGGCCAAGACGGCCGGCAGCGTGACAATGAAGGCAATCTGGCAGGCGATCATCCCCAGGGACATGACCGCGCCGATACTGAAGACCCCCTGATGGTGGGCCACCATGAGCGACCCGAAGCTGGCCATGATGGTGAGGGTGTTGAGGACCACCCCCGCTCCGGTGCTGCTCGTCACCACATCCGCGGCGCTCCCATCCTCGCGGCGGAAGCGGTTGATGATGTAAATCCCCGAATCGACGGCGATCCCCAGCACGAGCGGCATGACGATGATGTTGGCGGAATTGAAGTTGATGCCGAACAGCCACATGCCGCTGACCATGAACAGCACACCGACGACCAGCGGCACGAGGCCGATGACGGCATACTTGACGCTCCTGAAAGTGACGAGGAGGATGGCGATTATGGCGAGGAAGGCGTAGATGAAGGCCTTCACATAGGCATTGCGCATGATGGTCATGGACTCGTAGACCATCACCGGCTCTCCGGTGGCATGGGGATCGACCCGGCGCACGTCGTCAATAAAGGCCTTGAGAGGTTTGAGGTTGAAGATGTCGTGCTTCGGCGCCACCTGGAGCATGTAGAGGCCGGTTCTTCCCACAAAGCGGGACTTCAGCTCCGGTGGGATCTGGGCGGCCGTCGTCGGTTCCGGGTTGAGGGTCGCCTTGAGAAACCCGATTTTCTCCGGCAGCTCCGCAAACATCCCCCCCTGGAAATCCTTCAGCATCCCGACGGCATTGCGGTCCTTCTCCTTTTCCAGCTTGGCGAAGAACGCATCGAGGGTGGCAAGGAACTCACCGACCGGTTTCGCCTCGGGTTTACCTTCCTGCACCAGCCTGTTTTTCAGGCGCTCGGTGGCGTTGCGGAACTTCTCGAATACGGTGGGAAGCTCCATGAGGCTGAGGTTTTCGTCATACTGCCCCGGCCGTACGTCCGCCAGTTCCTTGCGCAGCGCCGCCAGTTCGGCGAGCTTCTGCTTCTGGTCGTCAGGGACGAACGAGTTGAGGCTCACCACGTGGTCAACGGTTGGAAGCGCCTCAAGCGCCTTGCTCTTGGCAGCCGCCTCGGCGGCCGAGGACGCAGTGACGACCGCGAAATAGCCGGAGTTTTCCCTGCTTTGCATCAGCTTGTAGGCGTATGTAACAGACTCAAGCCCCTTGGCCTGGAGGTTCATCAGGTTGTAGTCGAAGATGACATGGGTGAGGGGATAGAGGGAGGCAACACAGAGGATGGCAGTCACGGCGACAACCACCTTGGGATAGCCGAAGAGGATACGCTTTGCGCGCGCCGCCAGGTTCGAGGTTCGAGGTTCGAGGTTCGAGGTTTGCCGTTCCTCGCTCCCCGTTCCTCGCTCCTCGTTCCTGTTCTTGCGGTATTTTGCAAGAACGACCAGCATGGCGGGGAGCACCGTGAAGGTGACGAGCACGCAGATGACCACCCCGCCGCCGGCAATGATGCCGAGTTCGGCGATCCCCTTGAAGTCGGTGAAGATGAAGGTCAGGAAAGCGGCCGCAACGGTGGCTGCCGCCATGACTATGGCCCAGACGTTCTTCGTCAGCCCGGTCTCGATGGCCTTCAGATGATCCGCCCCGCCGGCCAGCTCTTCCTGGTAGCGGAGCACCAGCTGAATGCCGTACTCGATGCCGATACCGATCAGCATGATGGCGAAGACCATGGAAAGGATGTTGAGGTGCCCGACCGCAATGGTGGCGAAGCCGAAGGATAGACAGATGGCCACCGCCAGGGAGACCATGGCGGCAATGACGTTGAGGACGCCGCGGAAGGCGAGGAGGAGCAGGATCACCGTCAGGACCAGGGAGACGACGGTGGCAATGGTGATGTCGTGCTGGCTCGTAGACATCTCCTCGTGTTCGAGGACCGGGTTGCCGGTGAGCCCCGCGGTCACCCCCTTGAATTCAGGCAGTTTGAGGAGCGCTGCCACCTCCTGGCGGACCACCCTGATCGCCTCATCGGCAGGGACAAAACTCGTGCTGTCCTTCACCGGGAGGACGGTGAGGACCTGCATCTTGCCCGCCTTGCTGAAACTCGATTCCTTGCCGTCTCTGTTCTGGAAAAAGAACTCTTCCAGGGAAACCGGGGCGGAGCTGTCGTCCCCGAACTTCTTGAAGCCGAGCCCCAGTTTGTCCAGCATGAAGGTGAGGCCCGCCAGCCGCGCTTCGGCTCCGGGCGACTTCCCGCCGTCACGGACATAACCGTCCATCTGGCTGGTCAGGTAGGTGAAGAGGGTCTGCACCGACGGCGAAGCGGACAGCTCCTTCAGCACCGGCTTGGCCAGGGTAAGGTTCTGCCGCAGGGACTGAACATCCGCCAGCGGCATGAAAAGAAGGCCGTTTTTCTTGAAGAAATCGAGCCCGAACGGATAAAAAACGTCGCGAAAATGCTGCCGGTCCCGGGCCAGTTTATCGTAGAGGCGCGTGCCGAAGCGGGCGGCCCGCTCCTGATCGGCGCTTTCGATGACGACGACGATGTCCTCCATGTCGCCGAATTCCCGACGCATGGCACGGTAGTCCCGGTGGAACCCGGTATTCTTGGGCATCAGGTCGTCCCGGCCGGTGAGGAACTCCATCTTTTTCGCGGTGTAGAGTACGGACAGAAGGGAAAGCAGCAGGGCGGCGGCCAGGACAAAGCGCGGATAGCTGGCGACAAAGCCGAACAGTCCCTTGAATCTTTTGGTTTCGTTTTTCATGATGCCCCTACGAAGGAATTGAAAATTAAAATGATTTGTAGCACAGCCTTACGGTGAAAATCAACCGCTCCCGCAAAACCGCGGCAAAGCCCCTGATTTAGCTGGAAAATCATGACAAATACCAGGAAAATGGTATACCTTTTTACAAAAATGTGTTATTTGTGCCAACTTGTATCTGGAGCGTATTGTCCAGGTTGCTTACATTTATTAATGGCTAACAAGGAGCTCGGTGTAATGAATACCTGCAAACACCCCATATCACATGCACTCACCTCTTTTAACGGCGAAACCGCCGATACCGCGAAAATACTGAAGATAAAGCCGGGCGCAAAGATACACCACCTTCCCGCCTCCATCTGGAAGAAAAAGGAGGGGGAATCAAAGAGCCCGTTGGACATCGCCATCGAAAACAGCCGCGACTTCTTCTTCCGTGAGCAGCTTCCAGATGGTTACTGGTGGGCCGAACTGGAATCCAACTGCACCATTACCGCCGAATACATCATGCTCTTCCACTTCATGGGGATTGTGGATCAGGAGCGCGAGCGGAAAATGGCCAACTATCTCCTCAGCAAGCAGACGGCCGAGGGATTCTGGACCATATATTTCGGCGGACCCGGCGACCTGTCTACTACGGTAGAGGCCTATTTCGCCCTGAAACTGGCGGGGTATCCGGCTGACCATCCCGCCATGGCAAAGGCCCGCAGCTTCATCCTGGAAAAGGGAGGCATCATAAAATGCCGGGTCTTTACCAAGATATTCCTCGCCCTGTTCGGTGAGTTCGCCTGGTTCGGCGTACCGTCCATGCCCATCGAGCTGATACTGCTCCCCAACTGGGCCTATTTCAACATGTACGAGCTCTCCAGCTGGTCGCGGGCCACCATCATCCCGCTCTCCATCGTCATGACCGAGAGGCCGGTACGCAAGCTCCCGCCCAGTTCCAGGGTCCAGGAATTGTACGTCAGGCCGCCGCGCCCCATCGACTACACCTTCACCAAGGAAGACGGCATCATCACCTGGAAGAACTTCTTCATTGGCGTGGACCACATACTGAAAGTATACGAGAGCAACCCCATCCGCCCCTTCAAGAAAAGTGCCCTGGCCATGGCGGAAAACTGGGTGCTGGAGCACCAGGAATCGACCGGCGACTGGGGGGGGATACAGCCCGCCATGCTCAACTCGGTGCTGGCCCTCCACTGCCTCGGCTATGCGAACGACCATCCGGCCGTGGCGAAAGGGCTGGACGCGCTGGCAAACTTCTGCATCGAAAACGAGGACAGCCTGGTGCTGCAATCGTGCATCTCTCCCGTGTGGGACACCGCTCTGGCCCTCAAGGCGCTCGTGGATTCCGACGTTCCCACCGACCATCCGGCGCTGGTAAAAGCGGCCCAATGGCTTCTGGACAAGGAAGTGCGCAAGCCGGGCGACTGGAAGGTCAAGTGTCCCACGCTGGAAGCGGGCGGCTGGGCCTTCGAGTTTCTCAACGACTGGTATCCGGACGTGGACGACTCCGGTTTCGTCATGATGGCGCTCAAGGACGTGGCGGTAAAAGACCGCAAATCCATGGACGGCGCCATCAAGCGCGGCATCAACTGGTGCCTGGGCATGCAGAGCAAAAACGGCGGCTGGGGCGCTTTCGACAAGGACAACACCAAGTACCTCCTGAACAAGATCCCGTTTGCCGACCTGGAAGCGCTCATCGACCCTCCGACCGCCGACCTGACCGGCAGGATGCTGGAACTGATGGGGACGTTCGGCTATTCGCAGGATTACCCTGCGGCGGCCCGCGCCCTGGAATTCATCAGGAAGAGCCAGGAGCCGGACGGGAGCTGGTGGGGGCGCTGGGGGGTGAACTACATCTACGGCACCTGGTCGGTCCTGGGGGGGCTCGCCGCCATCGGCGAAGACCTCAACCAGCCCTATATCAGGAAGGCGGTCAACTGGCTCAAGTCACGGCAGAACATGGACGGCGGCTGGGGCGAAACGTGCGAG
>DAIEGL010000178.1 GCA_027356255.1 Geobacter sp.
CGGTCAGTTTGATCTTCTTATTGGTCATTTCCCCTCACTCACAACTCACCAATCACAACTCACCAATCACAACTCACCAATCACCAATCACCAATCACGGCATGTACACCCGCGGCACCCGCTTGCTGATGCCGCAGAAAATCTCGTATGGTATGGTGCCCGCCCGGGCGGCCAGCTCTTCGGCATGGATGCAGTTCCCCTCCCGATCGCATCCCAGGAGCGTCACCTCGTCGCCGACGGCGACGCCGGGGACGTGCGTCACGTCGAGCATGATCCAGTCCATGCAGACCGTCCCCGCCACCCGCGCCCGCTCCCCGCGGACCAGTGCCTCCCCCTTGTTGGTAAGGGCACGGCAGTAGCCGTCGGCATATCCCACCGGAACGCTCGCCACGAGGGTCCTCTCTTGTGCCACATAGCGCCGGGCATAGCTGATGCTGGTGCCGGGCTCCACCCACTTGAGCATCGCCACCCGGCTCTTCAGCCGCATCACCGGTTTCACGTCCATTTTCCCCTGAAAATCGGCGGAGGGGAGCGCGCCATAGAGGACGATGCCGGGGCGGGCCAGGTTGCAGAACGGAAGTTCCCGGCTGAAGGCAGCGGCGCTGTTGGCGATATGGACGAAGGCGGGGGAGAAGCCCTGGCGGGCGCCCTCCTGCAAAACCGCTGCGAAGAGCTCGGTCTGGCGGGCCGTGTAGCTGTTTCCTCCTTCGTCCAGTTCGTCGGCCGAGGCGAAGTGAGAGAATATCCCCTCCAGCTCGAGGTTTTTCAACGCCTTCAGCTCCCGGAAGAACGCCGGGGCCTCCTCAAAGCGTATCCCCAACCGCCCCATTCCCGAATCGACCTTGAGGTGGATCTTCGCCTTGCGGTACAGCTTTCTGGCGGTTTCATCGAGCACCCGCGCCTGCTCCAGGGTGAAGACCGCCGTGGAGATGTTGAAGCCGACGCACTTCCGCTCCTGCCCCGGATATATGCCGCCGAGCAGGAGGATCGGCCGGTCTATGCCGCTCTTCCTGAGCTGTATCCCCTCCGCAAGAAAGGCAACGCCGAAGGCCGTCACGCCGAGCGATTCCAGCTCTCGGGAGATGTCCATGAATCCGTGGCCGTACGCATCGGCCTTGACCACCGCCAGCACCCCGCTGCCGGCGGTGAGCGCATTTTTCACCTGGTAATAGTTGTGCCGCAGGGCGGCGAGGTCGATTTCAGCTATGGTCGGTCGGCTGTCCATGTGGGTCTCGCAACACTCTTTCTTTACGGTTTTGCTGCTTCACGTTCACCGTTTTTCTACCACTTCTCTTGGGTGCTGTAAAGGCAAAAACCCGAAAATACATTGACTTATCGGGAATTATACATTAGCCTAGGGCAAAATTGCCAGCTGGGGGAGTTCGCAAGAACTGAGATCCGTTCCTTTCGAGGAAAACGCCGATTATTGATGGCGTCTACACGATACACGGAAACCCTTTGAACCTGATCCGGTTAATCCCGGCGTAGGAAAGCGGCCAGATTGAGAACCTTTATTTCTGGAAAGCCGCGACCTTCAGTCGCGGCTTTTTTTACTTTTGCACCCTTTTAGCAACCGTATCCGCAGGTTTTGCCCATGGAACAGAAAAAAGACTTCCTCCGCCTGGTGGTGGACCGGGAAACAAACGATTCCCCGATTAAAGGGGTCTATCTCATCACCGACCATGCCGACCGCCTGGCGGAAAGGGTGAGTGAAGCCATCTCCGGCGGGGTGAACGTCCTCCAGTACCGCAACAAGATGGGAGATGCCGCGGTGAAGTTCGCCGAGGCCATGGAGCTGAAGAGCATCTGCGCCAAGGCCGGCGTCACCTTCATCATCAACGACGACCTGGAATTGGCCAGGGAAATCGACGCGGACGGCCTCCACCTGGGGCAGGGTGACGGCGACCCGGCCGAGGCCCGCAGACTCCTCGGCCCGCGCAAGATCATCGGCGTCTCCACCCACA
>DAIEGL010000192.1 GCA_027356255.1 Geobacter sp.
GGGCGTCATCGAGGCGCGCAACAAGCCGCTGACCATCCTCACCAGCAACGGCACCCGGATGATCTCCGACGCCCTGCGCCGCCGCTGTCTCTTCCTCCATATCGGCTATCCGGAATTCGACCGGGAGGTGGCCATCGTCCGCGCCCGCTTCCCCGAGCTTTGCGAGGGGCTTGCCCGGCAGATGGTGGAATTCCTGCGCAAGGTGCGGGAGCTCAACCTCCGCAAGTCCCCCAGCGTCTCCGAGACCCTGGACTGGGCCCAGGTGCTCTCCATCCTCCATGTCGGCCAGTTGACTCCCCGGATGGTCGCAGACACGGTGGGGGTGATCGCCAAGCACCAGTCAGACCTCAAGCAGGTGACAGAGCTGGCCGCGCAGGTGCTGGGGTAGTAACCCCTCCCCCGCCTCCCCTTAAATAAGGGGAGGTTAGCACCCCCTCTTAAGATAAGAGGGGGCAGGGGGAGTTATGATAAGGACTTTGAATGGAACGGATCATCACCAGATTTGTCGCCGCCCTGCGGGAGCGGGGGGTGCGGGTCTCTCCCGGCGAGAGCCTTGACGCCGTGCAGGCCCTGGCCCTGGGCGGGGTGGAGGGGCGCGAGCCGGTACGGGCGCTCCTGCGTCTCACCCTGGTGAAGAACGCGGGCGAGATCCCGGCGTTCGACGAGGTTTTCGACCGGTTTTTCAGCAGCGGTCTGCAGGTGGAGGCTGGGCACGATGTCGCGGAGTTTCTGGCCGCGATGATCCACATCGTCGAGGGGGAGCAGCTGAAGGCGGATGCCCTGAAAAGACGCGACGGGGACTCCCCCGGGCTCCTGGTCGACGAGGAGGTGTCCGCCGCCGACCTGGAGGATATCTTGTCCCTGGAGGAGGCGGACGACGACTCCGGCGGGGCCGAGATACAGGTACAGCTGGACGGCTACCGGGGGAAGATGGATGCCCCCGTCCCTTCCGACTACTACATGCAGAACCCTCCCACCGTCGCCTTTCACCAGGGGTTGAACAAGAGCAGCGTCCCCCCCTTCACCCCCGAGGAACTGGCGGACATGCAGGAGGTGGTGGGGCGGATGCTGGTGCGGATCCGCAAGGACGTGCGGCGGATGCGGGAGATGGAGAGCCGCGGCAAGCTGCACGTCGTCAGGACGATCCAGAAGAACTACCGCCACGGCATGGTCCCGTTCCTGCTCTCTCTGCGCCGCAAGCGGAAGGAGAAGCCGAGGCTCGTGGTCTTCTGCGATGTCAGCTATTCGGTCAGCCACGCCACCCGCTTCATGCTCCTCCTGCTCCATACCCTCCAGAACCGGGTGATGGATGTCCGGAGCTTCCTCTTCAACAAGGAGGTGGTGGAAATCACCCCCTTGCTCCGCAACATGCCGGTCAATTGCCTCCTGAAGACCATCGACCGGGGTGATATCGTCAATCTGGACGACAACAGCGACTACGGCAACGTCTTCCTTGACTTCAAGAACAAGCACCTGGAAGGGATGCGCGGCAAGCCGGCCGTCATCATCATGGGGGACGGCCGCAACAACTACAACGAGGCGAACGACCTGGCGCTGGAGGAGATCCGGGAGCGGGCGGGCTACATGCTCTGGCTCACCCCGGAGGAGCGCGATATCTGGCATCGGGGGGATTGCCTGATGGAGCTTTACGGAACATGTTGCGACCGGGTCGAGACGGTGCGGAACGTGGACGAGTTGGGACGGGTGGTGGAAGACCTCTTCTGCACCCTCTACGACCACCACGATGACCGGGCCTGGCGGAGAAGACGACGGGAGGCGGAGAATCCCGAGCCGTACGACTACCGGACCTATTACACGAGGGGAAGAGTCGCTGCGCCGGCCTTTGACCCCGATGTCCGCAGGCAGTGGTAGGGGGAAACGACGTTGAGGTTGCTGCATGAAATCGAGGCGCACCAGGCCGAACTGGAGACCAAGATCCGGGAACTGCGCCGCTCCCGGGAAGAGCTGGAGGCGTCGCGCAACAAGTACGCCTTCCTGTACGATTTTGCCCCTGTGGGGTATTTCACCTTCGACCGCGGAGGGGTGATCCAGTCGGTCAACCTGTTCGGGGTCCGTCTGCTGGGGGTGGAACGGGAAAGGCTGATTCAGCGCCGCTTCGAGCAGTTCGTTGCCGGAGAGGAACGGTACCTCTTCGGCGGGTTCCTGGAAACGGTCTTTGCCGGCCAGGGGAAAGAGACCTGCCGGTTGCGTCTCTCCACGGGGGGAGAATCGCCCCTGTACGTGCGGATCGAGGCCATGGTCGCCGAATCCGGGGATGAGTGTCTGGCCGTGCTCGTGGACATCACCGAGAAGAAAATGGCCGAACAGGCCCTGTCGGAGAGCGAGTACAACCTGGCCAAGGCCCAGTCCATGACCCACGTGGGGTCGTGGAGCTTCGACCCGGCCACGGGGCGGGTGCGCGCCTCCGACGAACTTTTGCGCATCCTGCGCCTATCCCGGGAGGAAATGACCCAGGATGCCTTTGCCGGAGTGGTCCATCCCGATGACCTGGCATCCGTCATGGACCACCTGCGGCACGGCATCGAGCAGGGGAAGAGCTACGAGATCGAGCACCGCCTGCTTTTTTCCGACGGCACCTCCCGCTGGGTCTATTCCATCGTCGAGCCGTCCATGAACATCGTCGGCAACGTGGTGCGGCTCTACGGCACGACCCAGGACATCACCGAGCGCAAGCAGGCCGAAGTCGAACTGCGCAACAAGACCAACGAACTGCAGGCGATCTTCGACTCCATCAGCGACGGCATCACGGTATACGACCATGACGGCCTGGTCCAGCATCACAACCTCATCAGCCCGCAGCTCTACCCGGAGGCGACGCTGCCGGGAAAGTCGTGCCGGGAGATCTTTCACCCCGAGACCCCCTTCCAGCCCGGGGATTGTCCCGTCGAAAGGGCCCTCATGGGGGAGCGGGTGGGGACGTCCCTGGTTTCCGTGCGGGGAGGGGACAAGAACCAGTACGTCGATATCACCGCCACCCCCATCAAGGACGCGCTGGGAGAGAAAAACCGGGCGCTCGTTTTTTTTCGGGACATCTCGGAAAAGCGGCTCCAGGAAATGCACCTGATCCAGACCGAGAAGATGTCCAGCATCGGCGTCCTGGCCACCGGCATCGCCCACGAGATCAACAATCCGCTCACCTCGGTGGCGGGTTACGCAGAAGCGCTTTTGCGGCGTTTCCGTGACGAGCCGGAGCTGTCGCGGGACCTGCGGCTGGACGTATTTCCCCATTACCTCGAAGTGATCGTCCGGGAGTCGTACCGGTGCAAGGGGATCATCGACCACCTGCTCAGCTTCAGCCGGAAATCGGACGGATCTGCCGTCGAGGTGGACATAAACGAGATCCTGCGGGAGATTCTCGAACTGCTGCGGCACCAGCAGGGATACCGGCAGATCAGGGTCGTAACCGACCTGAAGAGGGACCTCCCCCGCCTGCTGGGGGACCCGTCCGGCCTGCGCCAGGTCTGCATGAACCTCCTGGTCAACGCCCACCAGGCGATCAAGGGAAAGGGGGAGGTGACGGTGACCACGACCGTTGCCGACGACGCCATGGTCGCCATCAGGATCGGCGACACCGGTTGCGGCATCGCCCAGGACACCATCGACCGGATATGGGACCCGTTCTTCACCACCAAGGAGGTGGGGAAGGGGGTCGGCCTCGGCCTGGCCCTGACCTACGACATCGTCAAACGCCACGGCGGCACGATCCAGGTGGAAAGCCGTCCCGGCGAGGGCTCCCTGTTCACGGTGCGGCTGCCGGCAGGTCGTGCGTAGTTTTTTTTTGCTCCGCATCCGCACAGTGTATGCTTTAAATCAAAACACAGGTTTATTTTTGTGTAGATAAAATCCCCGTTGTGGAGAAAATCATCAATCGCCCTTCCGGGCCGAAACATCAATTTCGAGGAGAGTGTCCAATTTCTCCACACATCGGCTGAACCTCGCAGGATCAAGCTGCAAATATCCACGGTAAAACAAGTATAAATCGCTGTTTTATTTATTGGCACCGGCGTTGCATAATACCGTATATCAACCGCGCATCAAAATCGGTGCGGAAAAGAAAATGAAAAGGAGAAGAAAATGGAAACTGAAAAACTGGCAAACGAAACGTGCAACGAGGAGCCCCGCATCCTGGAAGAAATCCAGGTTGAAGAGCTCGCAATCGACGGCATCTGCGGGGTTTACTAACATGGCAGCGGCAGGCGCAGGCATACGACTGCACCCCGCTTGCCGCGTTCGGCAGGAAGGGTTCGGCCTCCTTTTTTACGATTCAAGGGGGCCGCGCCTTCTCTTCGCCGAAACCGGCAGGCTGCTTCCGGCAGACTTCTACGGGACCGTCCGCGAGAGGGATGAACTTCCCGAGGGACTGACCGACAACCAGAAGGGGGCTCTGCAGAAATTTGTGAACCAACTTCTAGAAAAGGGGTTTCTCCGTGAGCAATAGATATGTCGAGATGGGGCTTCGTTCCCCGGTGAACCTGACATGGGAAGTGTCGCTGGCCTGCAACCTCCGCTGCACCCACTGCCTTTCGTCGTCTGGAGAGCCCGCCCATGGCGAGCTCTCCACAGCCGAAGCCCTCGACCTGGTGGAGCAAGTCCACCAGGCGGGTGTCTTCCAGATCAATTTCGGCGGCGGTGAGCCGTTCCTCCGTCCCGATTTTGAAGAGATCCTGGCCGCCTGTCATGGCCGGGGGATCATGACCTGCATCTCCACCAACGGGACCCTGCTCAACGCCGAGCGGGTCGCCCGTCTGGCCACTACCCGGCTGGTTGCCATCCAGGTCAGCATGGATGGCGCCACAGCGGAAACCTGCGACGCCATCCGCGGCAAGGGTGTGTTCCACAAGGCCATCCAGGCGATCAGGCTTCTGGCCGCCACTTCGATCCCGGCCAGCATCAATACTGTTCTCACTACCCAGAACGCCAGCCAGATCCCGGCCATGTACGAGATGGCCCACTCCCTCGGCGTATCGCTGCGGGTGAGCCGCTTCCGTCCGTCCGGGCGGGGGGCGGACAACTGGGAAGAACTTCGGCCGACACCGGCCCAACTGATCGCATTCTCCGACTGGCTGTCCAAGAGCGGCGACGTCCGGACCGGCGACAGCTTCTTTTCCCTGACCTCACAGGAGCGGCAGGGGCTGGGCTTGAACCTCTGCGGAGCTGCCAAGCTCACCTGCTGCGTCGGCCCCACCGGCAACATGTATCCGTGCGCCTTTCTCCAGACCGACCGTTTCAAGGCCGGCTCGCTCCGGGATCAGAGCTTCCAGGAGATCTGGGACAGCTCGGAAATATACGATTCGTTCCGTTCCTTGCGGATCCACTCCTGCGAGGAATGCAACCGCTTCGACCAGTGCCACGGCGGCTGTCCGGCCGTTGCCTGGCACCTGAAAAACGACATCAACGGCGGAGACCCGGAGTGTCTGGAGCGCTGCGTGACCTCCATTGCCGATGCAAATAAGGCGGCCCAGGCCGCCTGAAAATAGTCTGACCGGTCCGACAGGTCTGACGGGTCGGACGGTCGGAAACAAAAAACAAGAAGCTTGCAAGGAGCCACTAACCATGATGTTCCCGAATCTGTTCTCACCCATCAAGCTGGGTACGTCCGAGGTGAAGAACCGCATCTCCTTCCAGCCGCACCTGACCAACCTGGCGATCGGCAACCTTCCCAGCGAACGGCAGATGTACTACTGGGGGGAGCGGGCCAAGGGGGGGGCCGGCCTCATCATCACCGAGGAGCTGACCG
>DAIEGL010000256.1 GCA_027356255.1 Geobacter sp.
CCGTCCGGCAATTCCGTGGCGGCCATGGACCTGCTGCGGCTTGGCAGAATCACCGGTGACGAGGAATTGCTTGCGGCGGGCGCGGGGGTGGTGCGCGCCTTCCTGGGGAGTGCGGCCAGGCAGCCTGCCGGATATCTGCAAATGCTGATGGCCCACGATTACCGGCTCGGAGCGGAAGTGCGGATCACCCTTGCCGGCCGGAAGGATGGGGGGGAGATGAGGGGGATGCTGGCCGCCATACACAGGCGGTTCATCCCCGGTCTCGTGCTCCGCCATGAAGAGGAGGGGGTAGCGCAGGGAGCCGTTGCCCGCGTCTGCGCAAGGGGGGCATGTCTGCCGCCGGCATCAGGCGTGGCGCAGCTGGAGAGGGTGCTGGACGAAACGGTTTGAAGAAGGGGGTGATTAACGGATCGGAAGATGAATATGCACCTTAACCCAAGAAAAGGAGGATGACATGACATCAAGCAGAATCACGGTAAATGCTTATCTTCTCTTGCTGATGGTAGTTTTCGCCGTTGCCGGTTGCGGCGGTGGCGGCGGCACCGCCACACCCACGGTATCCGGTGTAGCTGCGACCGGATCGCCGATCATCGGCCAGGTTTCCCTGGTCGATGCGAAGGGGGTATCGGCGGGTTCTCCGAAGAAGCTCAACGATGACGGAAGTTTTTCCTTTAACGTGTCAGGGCTTGTTTCCCCGTTCATCCTCAAGGCCGAGGGTGTTTCCGGGGGGATGAGCGTTACCCTGTTCTCGGTTGCCATGGGGACGGGGACCGCCAACATCAATCCCATGTCGAATATCGTGGTTGCTGCTGCTGCGGGGGTCAACGACCCGGCCACGGTCTTCAACGATCCCGTCAGCCATGCACCCAACATCACCCAGAACACATTCAACAAGGCGATTGCAGACATGCAGAGCATGATGGCTCCGCTTCTGGCCGCATTCAACGCAACGGGGATGAACCCTGTCAGCGGAGGCTACAAAGCCGATCACACGGGGCTCGACGGGGTCTTCGACGTGGTGCAGATGCCCATCAACACCCAGGCGGGCACCATGTCCGTGTTCGACAAGACCAAGGGCACGTCCGGTGCCGTGATAGGTGCCGCCCTTCTGAGCCAGATGGCCACGCCGACACAGCCGATCGACCCGAACCAGCTTCCATCCACAGCGATACCCACCGACCTGCAGAACATCAGCGTCATGCTGAACAACATGGGGTCGGTCCTGAACAAGGGGGCGAGCCTGACTCCCGCCGATCTCGACCCCTTCTTCCTGCCTGACTCCCAGAATTTCGGCATAAACGGCGGGATGACCCGGAACCAGATGATAGGAGTGATCCAGGCGCTCATGCCGATGATTCTCACCCAGGGGGCCATCACCCGGATGTCGAACGTGACCTTCAACGGCAACGCCACCGTGGGGGGGTACCGGGTCATGTTCTCGGCCCGTTTCGCGGACGGCTCGCTCACCATGTCAAACGCAACCGGCTTTTCCGACGAGATGGTGGTGGCGAAAAACAGCTTAACCAATACCTGGCAGTTCAAGGGGAACGGGCACCGTTCGCTCATGTTCAACAACATGCTGACCCAGCAATGGCAAACCAATGCCTCGCCCCGGACCGAGTCCGGCATGCGCTTTGACATGCTGGATGTGGGGAATGTCTTCAAATCCGCCGTGGCGACCGGCCCTGGCCTGCCTGCCCAAGTCCAGGGTGGCGTCCTGCTTGTCAAGGAATCCGCCAATCCGGAGATTTTCGAGCTGGACGTTTCTGACCCCACCCTCCCTACCATGGAAGCGGAGTATGTGACGATGCCGGATGCCACCATCGCTTCGATGGCCGACAATGCCTCTTTCACTTTCTCCTTCTACAGTTCGCTCCCGCCGCGCAACAACCCGATGGAGCAGCGTACCGTCACATTCCCCAAAAGGTGCTTTACCAGGACCGAAGCCGCCGCCACAAGCGGACTCTTCCCCATGGTGACACCGTCAGGAAATCTGATGACCCATTCGTTCTCCACGATGATGGGGAACATGATGGGGGGGATGATGGGCGGGATGATGTCGATGAACTTTACCTACACCACCCCCACCGCCCTGCCGATGGCGATGATGTCGGCGGACTTCAACATATCGAGCAGCACGTTCAACGGCGAGGCTCTTCAGACGCTCCCCCTGAACGGGACGCCGATGACCATGAAGATGCGGGGGCCGGCAACCGCCCCGACGAGCGGGACAGGCGCGCTGAACGTGCAGGCGTCTGACATATTCGGGAGGAATGTGGGCACTGCATGGATGTTTCAGTAGCGATCTGGGAAGGTGGGCTGAATAACCTTGAGTTGCAGACAAAGAATCCCCCCGGGCGCTGTATTGGGCGCCTGAGGGGGTTTTGCCGTCAACGCGCTGATCTGAACGTGATCACCCGGTCGTAGAGCATCTCCCGCCAGGCAGGGCCGATACCGGTGCGCGGATCAAGGTAGGCCCTGAAGCCGAGTCTCATCTCCTGTTCCAACGGGATTTTCTGTCCACTGGCCATAGCTCTTCAGCTCACCGTCGACTGCTCCGCTGATGGTATTGACCGCTCCCTGCTCCTTGGGGGCCGGCAGCTGTTAGACCATGTAGAAGTGACCCGCGTTGTTTCCGTTGCAGTCGGGAATGGCCCCGTTGTCTTAGGCCTGGAGCGGGTTCCCCTTTACAAATTGACCTTCGTGCGTGACAAACTCCTCACTGGCAATGGTGAGAAACTTGGAGATGAACGCATTCCTGGCCGGAATGCCTCCTTGTTCCCATGGCTGCGTGTGTGCTGCGGTGTTCGGCATGACACTCCCTCCTGTTGAAATGGGATTGCAGCTGCAAGGGACATCTGCTTCTGAGGGGTGGGTGTCAATGTCAGGGCGACTGACACCGTTTCCCTCCCCGTAGTCCAGGGCGTTCAGCGACTGATCTCTATGATCTCCCGCTCGCTGAAGTGCTTGCGCTGCGCCCGGAACGTTGCGTCGGAGATGCGCTTGTGGCGCGTGGCTTATAACATCTACTTCTTTCTCAGATATTCCTCCAGCTTTGCGGCGAGCGCAAACACGCCTCTCTGTGCGGCCTCGAAATCGATCTGTTGCTTGATCGGCACCGAGTATCCCCCGACATACTCTATTCCCGACCAGAATCTGGAACGGTGATAGTTCTTGGGAACATTGAGCATCAGATTGTCGAATGTCAGGATTATATGCGCGCCTCTGATTTCTTCTCGCATAACGAACGAGATCGTATACTGAACTTTTGAGATTGCCTCCAGCTCTCCTGCCGCGGGATAATCGATGGTGCCATTGGCGACTATAATGCCTTGTTCTGGCTCCCTATAGGCAATTATGTCTTTTTGCGAATAGAACGTTCTCGTGATCCATAGTTCCGATCTCTCAAACAACCGGTTTTTTGACATATTTTGAATTTCGATTTCTTTGCGTATGGCCAGGTCATTTTCGTGCATCGGCACATGCGCGACACAAGCCGACAACAAGAATGTGAGCAGCAAGCCAATTTTTTTCACAGAACCAACCTTATCATTTCAGCTTCATCCTATGCATGTTCCGCCTTTGTAATGTCACATGATTGTATGTTCTTTCCCTTTAGGGACGCTGTACTGTACTTTAAATCGTCGAAAATATACGCAATTTCTAATAGCCTGTAAATTAAAATTTTCAAGTAAAGGTGGGGTGTCCCAGCTTCCGGTTCAGCTTGCAAATGTTCTGCGCAGGTCTTGCCGGTTACAGGCTAGGGGAGGGTGACATCGACGACGCGTGTCAAGACGTGAACAAGGCGCGAAGCCCGCTGGGCTTGTAGGCATGCTGAAATAAAAAGCCCCGGCCGTTTCCGACCGGGGCTTTTAACTGCTCCGATTTCTTCTTACTTCCCTTTTCCCGTCAACCTCACCAGCGCCTCCATGTACTTTTCGCCGGTCTTCCTGACGATCTCCTCGGGGAGGGGAGGGGCAGGGGCGGTCTTGTTCCAGTCGAGGGTCTCGAGATAATCCCGCAGGAACTGCTTGTCGAAGGAGGGCTGCGGCCCGCCAGGCTGGTAGCTGTCCTTCGGCCAGAAGCGGGAGGAGTCGGGGGTCATGCACTCGTCGATGATGATCAGCTCGCCGTCGTAGATGCCGTACTCGAACTTGGTGTCGGCGATGATGATCCCCTTGGTGTCGGCTATGTCGCGGGCCTTCTTGTATATCTTCAGGGTGATGTCGCGTACCTTTTCGGCAATGTCCCTGCCGCACATC
>DAIEGL010000206.1 GCA_027356255.1 Geobacter sp.
TATGGCGTCCCCGAGACGATTCGAACGTCCGACCCCTTCCTTAGGAGGGAAGTGCTCTATCCTGCTGAGCTACGGGGACAAAACAGATGATTCTTATACAACAGGGCACTGCATTTTGCAAGTATTTTCCAGATATTACCCTGTTTTATGAGCCATGGCCGGACAATGCGGCCGTCAGAATTTCAACAGGGAGAAGACCTTGCCGTCCGGCAGCCTGTTTTTGCCGTTCAGGAACTCCAGTTCGGCCATGAAGCAGCACTCCACAAGCTCCGCCCCCATGGAGGTAACCATATCGACCACGGCCGACATCGTCCCTCCCGTGGCCAGCAGATCATCGGCGATCAACACCCTTTCCCCTTTGTTTATGGCATCGGTGTGCATTTCCAGGGTGTCCGTACCGTATTCAAGCTCATAACTCTTCTTGAACGTTTCCGACGGGAGCTTCCCCGGCTTTCTGACCAGCACGATACCGGCGCCGAGTTTATAGGCGAGGGCCGCGCCGATGATGAATCCGCGGGCCTCCACCCCTACGACCTTGTCGATTCTCTTGCCGATGTAGCGGTGGGACAGCAGGTCCACCATCCGCTGATAAGAGGCCGCGTCTGCAAGCAACGTGGTGATATCCTTGAAAATGATGCCCTTCTTGGGGAAGTCGGGGATGTCCCTGATGATGCTTTTCAACTCGTCCATATGTTCTCCTTAATTGGCTGGATAATTGCTGCGGGCCGCCACTTCCGTCGCCTCGAGTATCTTCCTGAGCTTTTCCAGGGATTTTGCCTCGATCTGGCGAATCCGCTCCCTGGTAACCCCGAAGCTGCGTCCTATGGTGTCGAGCGTCTGGGGGTCCTTGTCATCGAGACCGAAGCGGAGGGTCAGTATCCTCTTTTCGCTTTCCGAAAGGGTCTCGAACCACTTCGAGACCATCTCATACCGGTTCACGTCCTCCAGGAGCTCGGCAGGCGATACGGTGGAGGTGTCCTCGATGGTGTCTATCAGGAAGTAGTCGTTGTTCTCCCCCATCGGGCGCTCGATGGAGTAGGTTTTTTTCAGGAGGACCATGAGTCGCCGTATGTAGGCGGAGTTGACATCCATTGCAGTCGCCACCTCCTTGATAGAAGGCTCTCGGTTCACTTTCTGCACCAGCTCCCTGGTTATCCTGAGCATCTTGTTGATGTCGTCGGAAACGTGCACCGGCAACCTTATGGTCCGTGACTGGTTCACCAGGGCCCGTTCTATGGACTGCCTGATCCACCACGTCGCGTAGGTGGAAAAACGGCATTCCTTGGAGAGCTTGAAGCGTTCCACTGCCTTGATCAACCCCATGTTCCCCTCCTCGATCAGATCGAGAAAAGGGAGGCCCCGGTTTATGTATCGCTTGGCGATCTTGACCACCAGACGGAGGTTGGATTCTATCATCTTGTCGCGAGCGGCCTTTTCCCCCAGGTCTATGCGCGCCGCAAGCTCTTTTTCCTCGTCTGCGGTGAGAAGCTTCGTCTTCTGGATCTCCCGCAGATAGAGCTTTATGGCGTCATCGAAGTGTTCGACCACTACGGCCTTTATCTCTTCTTCCTCTACCTCCTCGACCTCGTCCGGCTCCCCAACCGCTTCTACACTCTCGAGCTCGACCGCATCAGGCTCGATCTCGGGCTCCATGAATATATCCAGATCCTTATGCTGTTCGTCTCCGGCAAAGTCCTCTATCAAATCGTCGTTTTCCATGGCGGCCTCTCGCAAAGGTGGATTCACTTCAGGATCGTCTCATAAGCAATTCTTCGGAAATGGGATCTTTCAGTTCCAATCAGTCCTCGCCATTCCAGCCGTACCTGCCGATCAGTTTGACGAAGCGGCACCCTATCGAATCCTCCCGCGAAACGGCCCCGTTCTCCCCCTTGGTGATTCTGACCAGGGTCTGTTCAGACCGACTTCCGACTGGAATCACGAGTCTTCCCCCGACCGCCAGATGGTCCACAAGGTGCCCCGGCACATCCGGCGCGCCGGCAGTGACGAGAATCGCATCAAAGGGGGCTTCGGTCGCCCAGCCGTCTGTTCCGTCGCCGATCTTCAGATTGACGTTCAGATACCCCAGGCTGTCGAGTGCCTTGCGGGCCCGCAAAGCCAGCGAACGAATCCTCTCGACGGTATACACCCTGTCGGCAAGCTCCGCGAGTATAGCCGCCTGATAGCCGGAACCGGTCCCGAGCTCCAGGACCTTTTCCTTCCCCGCAAGCTGCAACATCTCGGACATCAATGCGACCATGTACGGCTGGGAGATAGTCTGCTTTTCCCCGATCGGGAGGGATGAATCGCTGTAGGACTGGGCCGACATCGCCTCTTCGACGAAAATATGACGGGGGACCTTTAGCATCGCATCGATCACACGCCGGTCACAAATGCCGCGTGCAACGATCTGGTTTTCCACCATTCGTCTTCGTGTGATGTCCATATTGATCATGTGCATTGGCCCCTAAAGTGCTTAAATATAGCAAACAGATGCGTAAAAGTCCAGTATCAGGTCAGATCCCAGCTTTTAAGGGCTGCGAGCGAATTATAATTGGTAAGATCGAGATGCAGCGGGGTTATGGAGACATGGTCGCGGGAAACGGCAAAGTAGTCGCTCCCCTCTATATCGCGGAAATTCAGATCAACGGTGCCTATCCAGTAATAGCTGCGGCCGCGCGGATCAACCTTGTCAACGATCGTCCCCTCATAGGACCTCTTCCCCTGGGTAGTGATGAGGGGTGGAAGCAGCCGCGCCTCCGGCAGGTCCGGCACATTGACGTTCAGAAACGTGTCCTCGGGCAACCCTTCCCGACTGACGATGCCGGCCAGCTTGACGGCGACGGCCGCGGCCGCGGAATAATTGCTACCATCGTTCGCGGTCACGAGCGATACGGCAATGGCGGGTATTCCCATCAGGGTGGCTTCCAGTGCCGCGGAAACGGTCCCCGAATAGGTCACATCGTCACCCAGGTTTCCCCCCCGGTTTATACCGGAAACGACGATGTCGGGTTTGAAGGAGAGGAGGCTGTGAATGCCGAGATTCACGCAGTCGGTGGGAGTGCCGTCGACCGCGAAAATATTCTCCTCGATCCTGGTGGCCCTCAGAGGGTGATGGAGCGTGAGGGCATGCCCTACCGCGCTCTGCTCCCTGTCAGGGGCCACCACAAAGACATCGCCGATCGCCCCCATTGCCTCTGCCAACGCAGCCAATCCCGGCGCACGTACCCCGTCGTCGTTAGTCAACAATATCTTCAAATAGACACCTCCCGCCGGCTGTGACGCAATAATGACGACTACAATTATCACCGTCCCATGGGCGAATGCAAGCGGATTCCCCCAAACCCGGTCGCACCCCGGTGCCCCGCCCGGACTTGCATCGGCCGAAAGATATGTTTTCAATTATCATAAAACCGGCATTTGGCCATACCGTCGTTTCCAGAATTATCGCATCTGGAATTTACGGAGGTACCCAGCATGATGGCTGCCAACGAGACAACCCTTTCGGCCTCCTCCGACTGCCTGGCTTTCATAGTCGGCCCCAATCACTTTCAGAACACCCTTCTCTCCGCCTACATCGAAACCCACAGCAAGTGGAAAAGCGACGTAGTGGAAAGCATTACAGTAATCCCCGACAAAGACGGCAAGGGGGTTCCCGACCACACCCACACATACCCCCACGACCTCTCCCAGCGCGAGGTCGAACTCCTCGGCCTGCTGACCCTCGGCTCCAGCAACGAAGTCATTGCCGACAAGCTGTTCATCAGCCCTCATACCGTTCGCACCCACCTCAACCATATCTTCAAAAAAATAAACGTGTCGAGCCGGCTGGAAGCCTCTGTCTGGGCTTCGGAAACCCTCTTCGGCCGAAAACACTGGTAAGCCGGAAGTTCATCCTCTCATCCAAACGGCGTACATGCCCGCAAAATACAGATTCAGCAGCAACGGTCTGAGCGGCATTAATACAAAAATCAGTGCGAGTCTGTGCGAATAAAAAAAGGGTTTACGGAAAACCGTAAACCCTCTTAAAATGGTCGGTGCGACTGGATTCGAACCAGCGACCACTAGACCCCCAGTCTAGTGCGCTACCAGGCTGCGCTACGCACCGATTTGCCAATTATCTTTACAATGTGCTTCTTAGTTCTTTCAGATCAGCTGTGACTTCGCGGAGGATTGTCAGCAGCTTTTCCGTGGGTATTTCCTGATTCGCTATTTTAGTATCAGCCTTAACCGTTCCTGCTGCTATTCTCTTTCGTGCACCTTCTATAGTAAGCTTCTCTGTGTAAAGCAGCCGCTTAATTTTGCAGACAAGATCAAGATCCGATCTTGTGTAAAGCCTCTGACCGGAACGGCTTTTTTTGGGATTTAGAACCGCAAACTCCCCTTCCCAATAGCGTAATACCGAAGGCCGTAAACCTGATATTTCAGCAACTTCACCAATTTTAAAGAAGAGCTTGTCTGGAATCGTCGCTTCCATCGAATGTTCCGGGAAGACTGTTACTGATTGTTAATGGCGGCTTTTAGCACCTGACTCGGCTTGAAGGTGAGTATCTTTCTGGCACTGATGATGATCTCTTCACCGGTCTGGGGATTTCTCCCCCTACGGTCAGCCTTTTCCTTTACCACAAAATTACCGAAACCAGCTATTTTAATCTTATCACCATCTTCAAGGGTATTTTTAATCAGATCAAATACACTCTCTACCAGCTCGGCAGATTCTTTTTTCGAGAATCCGACCTTTTCGTAGATTTTTTCAACTATGTCAGCTTTCGTCATAAATCCCTCAACAGAAAAAGCGATAATGCACTGAGCAGCCCTTTACAGCGGGATGGTTTATATCATAGGGGGATGATTTAATCAACCCATTTTTACCGGATCGTCACATTTAATTTTTTCCGCAATGAGTCGATAACCCGCTGGTGGATCGGCGTTACATCCTCATCGCTGAGGGTCTTCTCCCTTGAGCTGTAACGCACCCTTATGGCGATGCTCTTCAGACCAGCAGGTATGTGTTCACCTTTGTACAAGTCGAATATCTCAACGTCTTCAATCTCAACCGCCTTTATGCCCCTGACGCACGCAAGAACCGTTTCCGACGGCAGTTCATCGGCAACAAGCATGGCGATATCGCGGCATGTGGCAGGGAAGCGTGATGGCGGATGCACCGTCACGGCCTCCCGGCAGTTGTGGACCATCTTCTCGAAATTGATCTCGAAATAGCACAGCGGTTTCTCCAGCGCATAATTTTCCTGCACAGTCGGGTGCAGCTCCCCCAGGGAGCCGATGGTTTCTCCCGCACACTTGACCGTGCACGCTTTGCCGGGGTGATAGAAACTTTCGAGGTTTCCAGTTTCGAAGGAAACACCGGCAATGTTCAGCTCAGCAAAGATATTCTCCAGGATACCCTTAACATCGTAAAAATCCACCTCCGCCTTGCCCTGATTCCACCCCTCTACTGCTCGCAGCCCGGTCAGCAGACCGGCTACCAAAAGGGGTTCCTCTGGCAATTCGGCACCATGCTTGGGGAGGTAAATGCGTCGCATCTCAAAGATGCGCTGATTCAACGTCCTGAAACTGGCATTTCTGGCAGCGGTTTCGAGGAGACCGGGAAGGAGCGTGGTGCGCATTATCGACTGCTCATCGGAGAGGGGATTGAGCAGCTTGATGGTGTTGCGCCGGTAGTCGTCCGGGGCGAGGATGATTTTATCGTACGCGTCTGGAGCGAAGAAGCTGTAATTGATGACCTCAGACAGCCCCTGGCATACCAGGAGATCTCTCACCTTTTTACCTACCGCCTGGTGCTTTGATGGTATGTCCGAAAATACCCTCGCCTGCGGCATCGTAACCGGTATCTTTTCGAATCCGTTGAGCCGGGCAATTTCTTCTATAAGATCAATTTCCCGTTCCAGATCAACACGGAACGAAGGGACCAGAACCTCCATGCCCCCTTGCGCCGCTTCCGTCACGGTGAATTCAAGCCGTTGGAACAGGGCGCTGACCTCCGCAGGAGAAAGGGAGAGGCCGAGCATTTGATTGATCCGATCGACACGGACAGTGAGTTTCCGCGGCAGGACCGGTTGCTGGTAGATGTCGATGACACCTTGCGCAACACTGCCGCCGGCAAGCTCGGCAATCAGGGAAACGGCACGGTCCAAAGCTTTGGGGAGGATGTTTACGTCCGCCCCCCGCTCAAAGCGGTGAGAAGATTCTGTATGAATCCCCAGACGCTTGGATGACCGACGAATGCTTGACGGGTTGAAATAGGCGCTCTCAAGCAGAATATTCGTCGTGCCGTCGACGATCTCGGAATTCTGCCCCCCCATGATCCCCGCCAGGGCGACCCCCCTCTGTCCGTCACGAATGGTAAGATCCGACGACCGAAGTACGCGTTCCTGTCCATCCAGGGTAACGAAGCGCTCCCCCTCCTCTGCCGGACGAACAATGATCTTTCCGTCTGCAAGGTAATCGAAATCAAAGGCATGGAGCGGATGACCGTACTCCATCAGCACGTAATTGGTGACATCCACCACGTTGTTGATGGAGCGAAGGCCTACGGCCTTCAGCCGGTTGACCATCCAACTGGGGGAAGGTCCTATCTTGCAGCCGGATATGTACCGTGCAGTATAGCGCGGACAGAGCTCCGGTGCTTCGACAGTAATGGATGTGACATCCGTTATGGGGGCGCCACCCTCAACGAGTTCGTGACCTGGATAGCTGATTCTTTTGCCCAGCTTGGCGGCCACTTCCC
>DAIEGL010000243.1 GCA_027356255.1 Geobacter sp.
TGGGATTGAATCACACCTTCTTCCCCCGGATCAGGTTTTCCACCTGTTCCGGCGAGGGGCGCTTGGTGAAGGCGTTGTCCCGCCTCGCCTCCGCCTCTATCTGTTCCAGCACGGCTATCAGACGATCGACGGTCGTTATCCGGTAGAACTTGCCGATCCTGCCCTCCAGCCGCGAGATGTCCGTAATATCGGGGAAGACGACGACGCCGTAGACCGGGAGCTGCGACAGGCGACGTTTCACCAGGTTCAGCAGACTCATGGCATACTCGTGCACCTGGTGGTAGGGGTTCTCCCCCCAGTCGCTTGTTACGGCGACAACCCTGTTGCCGTCGCGGCATAGCCACCCGGAATTTTCCGGATCTCCCTCCGCTTCGATTGAGCCGAAATAGTTCTTCACCTCCAGGACGATGAGGCATTCCCGCGTGATGACGATGCAGTCGATGAACCGGCTCCCCCCCCTGCCGACCGACACGTCAAAATTGTTCACCGCTCTCCAGTCCCCCCGCTGGAATTTCGGGGTGTTCAGGATGGCGGACATGACCCGCTGCTCAAGCGGATTGCCGGTCTGGAAGGTTATGGCATTGGCCAGCGCCCTGGAAGCCTCCTCCTTCTCCTTGCCGGAAGCCTTCCTGTACTTCTCCACCTCACCCTGAAGCCTTTGTTTTTCCTGGTTCGTTTTTTCCAGCTGGTCCCTGAAGATCACCGATTGATGCGCCTTCTCATCCTCCAGCTCTTTGATGATGGTTTCAGCGATCTCCCGGTATTCGTCCACGTTCCTGAGCTTCTGCTCCAGTTCCTTTATCCTGGCGATATACGCCTCGAACTGCCTGGCGGAACGCCGTTCCTGCTCTTCGATCTGCCCGACCTTCTCCTCCAGTTGCCTGAAATAGGTATCCGCATCCTTTATCAGCTCGTTTTCCCTCTGCCTGGCATTGCGCTGCTCTATTCGCCGAATTTTCAGGAACAGCTCTACGATCAGCCAGACGGAAACCCCGCCAAGCAGGCAGACGGCCATGGTTTCCAGGTATCTCCGCCACAGCTCGTTCTCCCTGAACGGGTCCCTGAGCCAAGACCGATAATCCTCACCGAAGGTCGGTATGGTGCTGATGGAATAGACGCGGCCGATGATTTCACCCGCGCCGGATGCCTCCCCTTCCTTTCGTTCGAGAAGCTGGAGAATGGAAGACGACGGACGACGCAAAAGGAAGTACGGATAATTGACCAGCTCCTCGACCCTGATCGGCTTTTCCCAGATCAACCGCGGATTGGTGGCAAAGAGTATCCTCTGCCCGTTGCAGTTTTCCGCTTCGCTCAGACAGTCGGTTATCGCCAGTGCATAGATCCGGTAATTTCTGTCGAGCAGCTGCTGCAGTTCCGCATATTTTTTGTCGATGAGGAGCCTTGAGAGCTCGTTTGAGTCGATACCGATCTTGGCCTCGGCATGAACCTTTATCAAGGTCTTGCTGAAATAATCCGAAAAATTCCTGCCGTTGAGATAATTTGCAGCGAGGACCGACAAATATATGAAAACGCCGAGCCTGATCCCGCTGTAGCATGCCTGCCTGAACAGCGCCTTTGAATGCATATAAGCGACCTCTACTGAAAGTATGCAAGAAGAATAACCCTGCGACTAACAGTTTACCAGTTTTTTACTTTCCGGTCGTGAGGCTAGGTAACGTAATAATGCAGCGAGGATAAATAAGGCGAGCAAGCCAAGGTGATATTTGCGAATCTGGCTCGCCTCAATCCTTCGCATGGCACTTGTCGCAAAGCTGCCGTTGAAAGGTCGCGAATCCGGACGCATCACGACCGTACATGGCCGCCTGATACTCGGCCCTGAGCTTGCCGGTGGAATCGTCGGAACTCCCCTTGCCGATGGCGTCGATCCCCGGATAAGCGCCGGCAATGGTCAGAAACTCCCCCTTCATGTTCCACCTCCCTATGCTGTCCCAGCCTGAGGCATGGGCCCTGTGGCAGGTGAGACAGGTGATCCTGTCATCCTGGTTCGGACCGGCGGTGGAGGTCAGCTCGGCAGACAGTTTCTGCGGGTCGGTCACTTCGCCGCTCTGGAACGGTACCAGCGAGGTATATGCGGTTGCCCTGCTACCGGTAAAATCGCCGGATTTCACGTAACTGTTGTAGTTCCTGGCTATAACCGCGCCCAGCTCCATGTCGGCCGGGTGGACGTGGCTTCCGTCCATCCCCGTCTGGAGAGCTTCATGACAGTTTGCGCACCATTTCGACACCCCTTTGCCGTAAGCAACCCTGGTGTCGGAACTCGCCTCGGATCGGTTGTAGACGGTCGGAGAAACGGCCATCGGCGGATCGAACGCGAACAGATGGCCGGCATATTTCGTTTGATACCCCCTGCCGGCCAGTAGACGGTATGTGCCGACGGAGCTTGTGTCGGTCGGGACAGCCCCGTAAGAGCCGGAACCGCTGATCGGGTTCCCTTCGTTTGAGACCGTGCCCGCACTGTCTACCACCCGGTAATTCCCGTGGGGGTCGTGGCAGCTGATGCAGGAAAGGGCACTGGAGGGGTAGGAACCGCCCGGAGAACTGAGCAGCGTCGTGTCCTGGGAGTAGCCGTATGCTGCCGCAACGATGTTGTGCCCGTGTCTTTCCCCCGAGCTTGCGCCGCGCCTCCCGTTGGCATCGGTCCAGAAATAGTTCTTGCGCAGATAGGCAAAGTCCCCTCCAGGTGTGAATGACAGGGGGGGAAGACCCTTGGGAGGGACCGGATCGGTCGCTATCTGGTACTCGGTCGGTTTGGCTGCAGCATGGCATCGGAAGCAGGTCGAGCTCGGGTCAACGCCGCGCAATGTGGAGTAGCTTCCTGCCACGTCGTTGGGGCCATGGCAACCATCGCAGCTGCCGGTGCCGCCGTCATGGAAGGCCATCGCCTGAACGGCGCAGAAGCCTGCGATCAGGAGGGATGCAGCAAGAAACGTATATAGTGTGCGCCTGTTCATCTGTCAGCCTCCTATATGACAATTCATTTCGGCCTAACAGGACTGAACTTGACCACTATTTAGTTGATGAAAATTAAGTATAACATGCTAATCCCACGGAACAAATTCCGTTGCACGCTCTGAGGGAAACGGGAGTGGGCGACTGTTTGATGCTATCGCGGATAAGTTGGGATCTGAAATCAAGCCATTAAAAAGAGCGGCATGATCTGTATGATACTGCTGTTGGAACTGATATATAAAAAAGGGGCGCTCTTTTCGGGAGCGCCCCTTTTTGTTCAACAAACCTCGGCTTCGATGCGATGCGGCGATGCGGTTCTATTCGGCCCTTTTGTAGACCGCCTGTTCCCCCTTCCCTTCCAGGACAAAGGCGTCGTCAGTGACTTTGCCGAACAAGGACTGGACCCTCCCCATGTAAGGAATATCGATCTTCACCCGCTTGTCTTCCACAACCTTCCAGGTAAACGGCAGACTGGGGCTTCCCTGCACAACGAACACCCCGGTTTTGTTGCCCCTGAATTCGACGATCTCAGGCATGTTTACATTTTTCCATTTCCCAACCAGTCGGGATTCGGTCCTGTTGCACCCCATGATGAGGATCGGCAGAAGAAGAAGAACGAGACAGATCATTTTCAGCGGTTTCATAGTGAATCTCTCCTTTTGAACGTTCAGCATATCAATACTTTTCCCCCATGACCTT
>DAIEGL010000260.1 GCA_027356255.1 Geobacter sp.
TATCCGCGGTCGGGGTCTGGCACATGATTCGCCGCATCAGGGCGAACCAGGGTGAAACGCGGGACGAGTTCGAACAACGGGCACTGACCATCACGGGCGCCTCTTTCTACATGCTGTCCGCCGGCCTGGCGCTGACTTCGGCCATCGACATCTGGCAGCGGCACAAGCCGGAGACGACCTTTTGGGGCATCGTCATCTCCGCCGTCTCCATATCCTTCATGTGGCTTCTGATCCGTTACAAAACAAAGGTCGGGAAGGCGCTCGACTCCCCCGCCATCCTCGCGGACGCAGCCTGCTCGCGGGCTTGCGTCTATCTCTCGACGGTCCTGTTTGCCGCCAGCGTCGGCTATGAACTGACCGGCATGGGGAGCCTCGATTCCATCGGTGCGCTCCTGATCGCATGGCTGTCCTGGAAGGAAGGGCGGGAGGCCTTCGGCAAGGCGAAGGGACTGGCCTGCTCATGCAGCTGCAACTGCCGCCCATAGGCATCCCATAGCAGCATCACATTCACCCGCCCCCCTCTCCACCCACAAAATGCACCCCCTACAATTGACTCTTTATCAAAACGGGATATCATTTAAAAAAATTAATCCCAATAAAGAATCTGCGTTAATCCGCGTCCTTTAGGCCCTGCGGGTCTTTAGGCCCTGCGGGTCAATTGCCGTCCAGGATTAATATCGGGGTGCGACAATGAGAAACGTAATCGGAATGGTCGTGTCGCTGTTGGTGCTCCTTCCGTCCCTGGCAGCCGCTGCCCAGATAAGTGCAAACGGCACCACGCTGATCAGGTTCGAAGAACGGAGTTTCCCGGGCTTTGACAAGCAGAGGGTCGTTCCCGCCACCCAGTTTCTCGGGATAGATGCGGACCAGCTTGGCGACGGTAATCTTTCCCTGCACCTGTACGGATGGGGGCGGGTGGACCTGGGTGACAGAAGCACCACCGAGGCTGATACTACCGATGGTGACCTCACCTACGGCTACCTGTCCTACCGCTTCGAGAAAGCCAACGGCTTACTGAAGGGGGGCAGGTTCTTCGTCTTCGAAGGCGGGACAGCGGAACAGATAGATGGCGTATCGGCACAGGCCGACATCCTTCCGGTTTTAAGGGGGCTCACCGTCTCCCTCTTCGCCGGCATCCCCACCAAGCTCGACCGGGGCTTCGACAACCGGGGTGATTACATCGCCGGCGGCAGGGTCGGATTCCGGGTTGCCAAGATCCTGGACGTGGGGGCCACGTTCGTACGCGAAGGTGGGATGGACATAAACGGGCCGACCGCCGACCCCAAGACATACCGGCAACTGGTGGGTGGGGACATCTGGCTGTCGCCCCTGCCGCAGCTGGAGCTCAATGGTCGCAGCACCTACAACACCGCCACCGACGCGGTCGCCGAACATGCCTATACCCTGACGATCGCCCCTCTCAGCAGCTTTCGGATCACCGGCGTATTCAACCGGAACAACCTCAAAGACTATTTCTCCGCCACCAACCTGCGCAACCTTTTCAGTCCCGACCTGGAAGACAAGTTCACCAACTATGGCGGAGACATAACGTTGGCCCCGATCAAGCAGGTTGAACTCACTGCCGATTACCGCCACTACAGGCGGGACAGCAAGGGGAGCTCCAACCGCTACGGCGGTGAACTCCGCCTCTCCCTGGCCGAAGACATTGTTCGTTCGGGATTCTCCTATCACCGGCTCGATGCCGCAGACGATATAAATTCGTTTCACGAGGTACGCGGCTATGCCATGTTCACCCCCGCAAGCCTCATCGCCAGCGTGGATGCTATCGCCGACCTTTATGACCACGACATCTACGGCCAAAAGAACGTCTATGTCGTCGCCGTTTCTCTGGGGTACAAGGTCACCCCTTCCCTGACCGTCTCCGGAGATGTCAGCTACGGTGACAATCCCCAGTTCAAGCAGGACCTGAGAGGGGTGCTGAGACTTGCGTTCAACTTTGCCGGAAACGAAAAAGGACAAAAAAAATGACCATTGCCAAACCGCTCCGATCGATTGCCGTGATCGCCTGCCTGCTGCTGGCGAGCGCATGCAGCGGCCTGTTTTCCCAGGAGGCCAGTCTGCTGCAGAAGCATCCTGAAGCGCTCCCGACGGGCCGGCCGATCTGTACCGACTGTCACGAGGACCAACCCATGAAGGCCACCCTCAAGTCCTACGCGACCTTCAACCACACCGAAGATTTCGTCGGGAACCACCGGCAGTTTGCCGGCAAGGATGAGCGTGCCTGCCTGTTCTGCCATGCGCCTTCATTCTGCAACGACTGCCATGCCAATGAACTGGAGGTCAAGCCTCCCGTCAAACTGGGGGACCGGCCGGACCGGGAACTGGTGCACAGGGGGGATTTCCTCACCCGCCACAGGATCGAAGGGAAGATAGACCCGACCTCATGTTACCGCTGCCATGGCAGGACAAACAACGAGCAATGCATGGCATGCCACAGATAGACCAGGAGACGACAGTTTGCCGTTTTTCAGTGTGATTCAGGGAATCAAAGGGGACTTAAGATGCGCGGAACTAACCTGATCATGAGATTTCTGGCGGTGACCGCCCTGGCGGTTTCTCTTTGGGGATGCAGCAAGGCGAACGACCAGGCGCCGGTTTTGGACGCTTCGGGACGGCACCCCGCCAAT
>DAIEGL010000277.1 GCA_027356255.1 Geobacter sp.
CGGCTTTGACGACCTGGTGGAGGAAGTCTCAAGCTCCGTGGAACTCGTGGTCGGAACCGAAGGGATGGCCGCGCCGCTCTCCTCCGACGAGATCAATTTCGAACAGGCCGTCCAGCGCGACTACGCCGCCATCCAGGACAAGAACTACTACGAGATTTTCGGCCTCACCCAGAACAGCTTCAGCTTCAACGCCCTGAAAGAGGCGTACTTTGCCAAGACCCGCCAGTATTCGCCGGAAAAGTTCATGGAACTCTCCGGGACGACCATGAACATCGCCCAGGAAACCCTCTCCCATTACGCCAACGCCTACAACACCCTCTCCAACGTGGTGGCCAAGGAGCGTTACGACGAAATGCTCAACGCCGACACCACCATGGGGCTCGACGGCAAGCAGGACGACAAGCTCCAGGCGCGAATCCAGTTCCAGTCGGGAAACGTCTTCCTGGAAATGGAAGAGTTCGAAAACGCGGAGAAGGCGCTCCAGGACGCCTATACGCTGGAACCGGACAACGCCCTGCATTGCGCCCTTCTCGCCTGGGCGATCTACAGGAATCCGGCAAACAGAAGCTCCCGCGCCTCCCAGGAGAAGGCGAAAATGCTTCTGGCCAAGTCGCTGCAGATCGAGAAGAGCGCAGAGGCCTTCGCACTGCGGGGATGGATGCTGCTCGACGAGGGGCGCGACGGGCTGGCAGAGGGTGAATTCCAGAAGGCGGTCAAGATCAACCCGAAGGAGAGGAACGCCAGGAACGGCCTCAGGCAGATCGCGGAAAAACGCGAGGCGGAGAAGAAGGGGCTGTTCAGAAGAATCTTCAGCTGACCCTTACGGCAGGCCAACGGCCGAATCCGGGCTCAATGCAGCACCATCTCCCGGACCACCTCCCCCAGCATCCTGCGGATCGCCTTTTCCTCCACGAGGCTGAACAGCTCCCCCGGCCCGAAGACCATCTCCAGACAGTCCTGCCAGCTCCTGACGGTCACCGGCACCTCGGAAACCCCGTTTCCCAGGAGGCCGTAAAAAAGATGCTCGACCCCGCCCCCTTTCCTGCGCGGCTCCTGCTTCCGCAGATCGAAGTAAACCGCCTGGTCCATCGCGTCATTGGTGAGATAAATCATGCCGCACCTCCATGCTTTTCTACCACTAAAACACAGGTGTGCGACAGAATAAGTCGCAACCTTCGAACTTACGTCGAGAAGCCGCGGAACCTGGCCACCGCCTCGGGGATGACCTCCTCCCTTACATTGCCGAAGGCGAGGCGCAGATAATCGGTGAGGCCGGGGCCGAACACCTCGCCCGGCAGCGTCAGCACCCCCGCCTCCTCCACAAGACATCGCGCCACCTCCCTCCCGGTGCGCCCCGGGAACGGATGGCGGACCCAGCCGAAAAAGGTCCCGCTCGCCACGAGTCGGAAGGGGTTTCCCGGCCGGTTGAACTCGGCGCAGAAGCGGTCATGGCGGCGCTCCATCATGACCCTGTTGCCTGCGACCCAGTCGTCCAGGTTGTCCGCACCGTAGCAGACGGCATGCTGGCTGATGCTCGGCTGGCAGACGGCCATGGTGTCCTGGGCCTTGAGGGCGTGATGGATGAACTCCTCCGAAGCGGCCAGCATTCCGGCCCGATAGCCGGTCAGGGCATAGGTCTTGCCGAACGAGGCGATATGGACGAAGTGGTCGCCCCAATGGGGAGCGGCAAAGAGATCGTGGGGACGGGCGCCGCCGGCGATGAATTCGCTGTAGGTCTCGTCCAGGACGAGCGCGATCCCGTGCCGGGCGGCGAGGAGGTAGAGCCCATGGATGTCGGCGGGGGGCGTCACCACACCGGTCGGGTTGCTCGGGGTGACGAGGAGGATGGCCCTGGTGCGGGGGGTGACGAGCGCCTCGATGGCGGCAACCGAAGGGAGCCCCCCCGCCCCCTCGTCGAACGGGGCGTAGACCGGCCGGATGCCGAGCATCTCCAGGGCCATGGGGTGGTCGAAGTAGGCGGGGAGCTGCACGATCACCTCGTCCCCCTCCCGGCAGAGGGTCACCATGGCGAGCCAGAACGCCTGGCTGGCGCCGATGGTGAGGCAGATCTGCCGTGGATTCATGACGGCGCAGTACCGCCGTTCGTAGCGGGCACAGACCGCCTCGCGCACCTCCGGCAGCCCCTCGTCCGGGGAGTATCTGGAGGTGAGCGGATCGTCAAGCAGATCTGCCAGATGGTCGGTCAGCCCCTGAGCGGGAGGATAATCCGGGACCGCCTGGCACAGGTCGATCAGCGGCCGGTCCTGTGGGGCGCCGGCGAGCCATCCCTTCACTTCGGAGATGGGGGGGAAATGGACCTTGCGGATATGGTCTGATATGGGGAATTTCATCGGTGCCCTCCTGTCGCTGCCGGGTGAGTGACTTGCCGGCGTATCACGCAGACAATTAGCACCGGGTAATTGCCGCTGTCAAATGTTTTTGCACCTTTGTTTTACTCTGGCCACGCCTTTTCCCCGTTGATTTACCGAAGAGGTTGGTGGTATCTTTACCCCCGTTTGCAAATACCATTATTGTGAGGTTCTCTATGAAGGCAGTGCTGCGGATTTACCTTCTCCTCCTGTGCCTCGCGCTCCTCGCCCCCTTCGCCCATGCCGAGGGTCTGGCGGACAAGGTGCAGGAACACACCTTGAAAAACGGCATGAAGCTCCTCATGGTGGAGCGCCATACCTCGCCGACGGTTGCCGCCTGGATACGCTTCAAGGTGGGGAGCGTGGACGAACGGAGCGACGAACGGGGACTCGCCCATCTCCTGGAACACATGCTGTTCAAGGGGACAAAGACCCTGGGGACGACCGACTACGCGGCCGAAAAGCCGATCCTGGACAAGATCGAG
>DAIEGL010000286.1 GCA_027356255.1 Geobacter sp.
CATGGCCAATCCGGCAGCGGAAATCATCGATGTCCAACCGTTCAGGAACAATTCCGACATCTACATGGCGGTGGCGCTGATCGGCATTCTTGCGCTGATGATCATCCCGCTCCCCGCGTTTTTCCTCGACATTTTCCTCGCGGCCAACATCACCACCGCCCTGGTCATCCTCCTGGTGAGCCTCTACACCACCCAGGCCCTCGATTTTTCGGTCTTCCCCTCCATACTCCTCATCACGACCCTGTTCCGCCTGTCGCTCAATATCGCCTCCACCCGCCTCATCCTTTTGCACGGCAGTGAGGGTGCGGAGTCTGCCGGGGCGGTCATCAAGGCGTTCGGGCTGTTTGTGGTGGGGGGCAATTACGTGGTCGGCGCGGTCATCTTCCTCATCCTCGTCATCATCAATTTCGTCGTCATCACCAAGGGCGCGGGGCGGGTGGCGGAGGTCGCAGCCCGCTTCACCCTTGATGCGATGCCCGGCAAGCAGATGGCCATTGATGCCGACCTTTCGAACGGCCTCATAAGCGACAAGGAGGCGAAGAGCCGCCGGACGAAGATCTCCCGCGAAGCGGATTTTTACGGCTCCATGGACGGCGCGAGCAAGTTCGTCAGGGGGGATGCGGTCGCCGGCATCCTCATCATGCTCGTCAATATCATCGGCGGCTTCGTCATCGGCGTCTGGCAGCAGGGGATGGAACTATCCGCCGCCCTGAGCAACTACACCCTTCTGACGGTCGGCGAGGGGCTGGTGGCCCAGATCCCGGCGCTGATCATCTCCACGGCCGCGGGTATCATCGTCACCCGCTCCGCCGACGAGAAGAATTTCGGCCACGAGATCTCCGGCCAGATGCTCAACTATCCGAAGGCGTTTTACGTCGCTTCCGGCGTGCTGTTCGCCTTTGCCCTCATCCCCGGGCTCCCCCATTTCGCCTTTTTCCTCCTCTCGGGCGTGTCGTTTCTGGTCGGGCGCCTGGCGCGGGAGAAAAAAGAGGTGCTTGAGGACGATGCCGCAGGCGTGGTTTCACAGGAAGCGGAGGATGTGGACCAGAGCACCTCCATCAGGCCTCTCGACATGCTGGAACTGGAGGTCGGCTACGGCCTGGTGCCGATGGTGGACGCATCGCAGAACGGCGAGCTACTCGACCGGATCCGTTCGATCCGCAAGCAGTACGCCCAGCGGATGGGCTTCGTCGTCCCTCCCATTCATATCCACGACAACCTGCAGTTGAAGCCTTACGAATACAACATCCTCATCAACGGGGCCAAGGTGAGCGGGGGCGAGTTGAACGGTCAGTACCTGGCGATGGACGCAGGTAACGCCACGGGCACCCTGGACGGGTCGCGGACCACCGAGCCGGTCTTCGGCCTCCCCGCGATCTGGATCAAGGGGCAGGACAGGGAGCGTGCGCAGGTGTTCGGATATACGGTGGTGGACAACACCACCATCCTCGCCACCCATATCAGCGAAATCATCAAGAAACACGCCCACGAGCTGGTCGGCCGCCAGGAGCTCCAGCAGCTCCTGGACAGCCTCTCGTCCACTCTTCCCAAGGTGGTGGAAGAACTGGTGCCGTCGCTCCTCAACCTGGGCACGGTTCTCCGGGTGGTCAAGAACCTCCTCAAGGAGAACGTTTCGATCCGCGACCTCCGCTCGATCCTCGAAACCCTCGCCGATTACGGCGGGGTCACCAAGGACCCGGAAACGCTCACGGAGTTCGTCCGCCAGAGCCTGGGGCGCTACATCGTCGAGCAGTACAAGCGGGAAGACGACACCCTCTGCATCCTCACCCTCGATCGGGATGTGGAGGAGACGATTGCCGATGCGGTGCAGATGTCAGAACAGGGGAGCTATCTCGCCATTGAGCCGAATACGGCGCAGAGCATCATTCTGGCCATCCGCAAGGGGGTCGAGAAGTTCGACCAGACGGGGACCACGCCGGTGATCATCGCCTCCCCGGGGATCAGGCGTCACATGAAAAAGCTTACCGAACGTTTTATGCCGAATCTCGCCGTCATCTCCCACAACGAGATTCCTCCCAGTATAAAAATCCAATCGATAGGGGTGGTAACGCTCAATGCTAGTTAAAACATTTCAAGCGGCTGACATGTCGGAGGCCCTGAAGATGGTCAAGGCCGAAATGGGTTTGGATGCCATGATCCTCTCTTCGAAGAAGGAACGGCGCAAAGGTATCCTCGGACTTTTTTCCAAGCCGTACTTTGCGGTGACCGCCGCTTTGGAGCAGAAGTCGCCGCCGCCCCGCCCGAACCCGTACCAGGAGAGGATGGAGCGCGAGCGCAGCACCAGTGAGGAGTTCCAGAATTCCATGCTGGCCCCCCTTGCCCGGGAACTGCGGGAGCTGAAAGATCGGGTCGAGTCGCTGGCCAGGAAGGATGCGGAAAAAAAGGTCGTCCCCCACCTGTTCCAGACGGAAAAGCCGGAAGAGGAGGCGAGGGTGTTCCAGGCGGAGAAGGAGCCGGTCCCCCGCACCTTTGCCAAGGAGGAGATGGAGGAGATCAAGAAGCTTCTGTTGAACGCGGTCGCCGCCCGCGGGGAGAAGGAGACCAGGCCGGCCGCCTTCCCCGAGGTGAGCGCCCGGGAGGTTACTGTCAAAAATTTGGCCGATGATTTTGACCTGTCCGACAAGGTGCTGGAGTCCCTTGCCGACGAGCTCCGCGCGGAAGAGGTCGGGGTGGACGGGATACATTCCCTCCTTGAGCTGATCAGGCCCGCGGCCGAGCTGGGCGAAGAGCTGGAGGCGCTCAGGGAACGGCTGGTCGATGCCTTTGCCAACGTCATCAAATGTTCGGGGCCGCTCCGCCTGAAGAAGAACGGCGCGCGGATCATGGCCATAGTCGGCCCGACCGGCGTGGGGAAGACCACCACCATCGCCAAGCTGGCCGCCATGTACGCCCTCAACAAGGGGGCTCGGGTCGCCATGGTGACCACCGACAACTTCAGGGTGGGGGCAATCGAGCAGCTGAAGACCTACTCGAAGATAATGGATGTGCCGCTGGAGGTGGCGGCGACGGCAAAAGAGCTGGAAGACGCCATCGCAAGGCATGCGGACAAGGACCTGCTCCTCATCGACACGGCGGGGAGGAGCCCCAAGGACCGGGAAAAACTGGAAGAGCTGAAGGTGTTCCTTGAGTCGCACCCGGCCATCGAAACCTACCTCTGCATCTCCGCCACCACCAGGGACCGGGAGATGAACGACATCGTGGCCAACTTCAGCATCCTTCCCATCACACGGCTCCTGTTCACCAAGCTGGATGAGAGCGAAAGCTTCGGCTGCATCGTCAATGCACAGGTGCGCAACAAATATCCGCTCTCCTATTTTACCACCGGCCAGAAGGTGCCGGAGGACATCGAAGTGGCGACGGCGAGAAAGCTGGCGAACCTGGTGCTGCGGGAGAACGAAAGATGACCTCGACGAAATGCCGGGACCAGGCGGATACTCTGCGGCAGCTGGCCGGTTCGGTCAACGTGACCAGGCGCGATGCCGAGCTCTATGCCGGCAGGATAAACCCGCGCAGCGATATCCGCGTGATTTCCGTTACCAGCGGCAAGGGGGGGGTCGGCAAGAGCAACGTGGTGGTCAACCTGGCCGTCACCCTGGCCAACATGGGGAAAAGGGTCCTGGTGATCGATGCGGACCTGGGGATCGGCAACATCGACATACTCCTCGGCCTCCGTCCCCGGTTCACCATGAACCACGTCCTTTCGGGGGAGAAGGAGCTCGCCGAGATCATCATCACCGCTCCGGGTGGGGTCAAGGTGGTCCCTGCCGGTCTCGGGGTGCAGGAGTACACGAGCCTCGGCACGCCGGAACGACTGCGGCTCCTGGACGAGCTGGACGGCCTGGAAGAGGATTTCGACGTCTTCATCATCGACACCGAGGCGGGGATCTCGGAGAACGTCACCTATTTCAACGTCGCCGCCCGTGAGATCCTCCTGGTCGTTTCCCCCGAACCCACTTCCATCACGGACGTCTATGCCCTCGTCAAGCTGTTGTCAACCCGTTACGGCGAGCGGCATTTCAAGGTCCTGGTCAACATGGCCAGGGACCAGAAGGAAGCGATCAATGTCTTCGAAAAGCTCCACAACGTCGCAGACCGCTTCCTCGATATTTCTCTGGATTTCCTGGGGTGCGTGCTGCGCGACGACCTTGTGGGGGAATCTGTCAGACGGCAGAAGCCGGTCTGCCAGCTCTATCCCAATGCAAAAGCGTCGCGCTGCTTCACAGCCCTGGCACGGAAGATTATGGCAAGCGGCGGCGAAAACAGGCTGAAGGGGAACATCCAGTTTTTTTCCCGGAAACAGTTTCCGACCACCGCAGGATTGGAGAGTATATGAACTGTCTTCTCAAGGCTTACGAACAAGAGGCCCATCGCGCCGTGGTTCCCGACAGGGACGAACTGGTCGTCTCCCATCTTCCACTGGTTAAATTTCTTGTGGACAGGATCGCGTCCGCACTCCCGCCCCACCTGGACCGGGACGACCTGCGGAGCGCCGCCGTCATCGGGCTGATTTCTGCGGCGGAACGCTTCGACCCCTCGCGCGGCGTCCTGTTCAAGACCTTTGCCGAGCAGCGGATCAGGGGGACCATAATGGATGAGCTCCGCTCCCAGGACTGGCTCACCCGCTCCCTCCGTGACAAGTTCAAACGGCTCGAACGTGAATTCTCCGCCTTGGAGCAGCGCTTCGGGAGGAACCCCACCAGCGAGGAGGTAGCCGCCGCCATGGGGATGGAGCTGGAGGAATACTTCCACCTCCTGGAGGAGATCCATTTCCTCTCCTTCGTCAGCCTGGACGATGCCTGGATGGACGAAGACGGGAGCCCCCTTGGGCTTCTGGACGTGCTGGAGGACAAGGGGATCGAGAGCCCCCAGAACCAGCTCATTGCGCGGCAGACGGTGGAAAACCTGGCAGAGGCGATCGACGGTCTTCCGGAAAAGGAGCGGATCGTCATCACCCTCTACTACTACGAGGAGCTGAACCTGAAGGAGATCGGCGCCGTATTGAGCCTGACCGAATCGCGGATTTCGCAGCTGCACAGCCAGGCGCTCCTCCGCCTGCGCGGCAGGATGAAGCTCCATCGCCCCTGAGCGGCATCACGAGAAAGGAGTAACCCATGAACAGCGGCTTGTATTCGGCCCTCTCCGGCAGTCTTGCGGCGGTGCGGCGGCTGGATGTCATATCGAACAACCTGGCAAACGCCAACACCGCCGGCTTCAAAGGAGACCGCCTCCAGTTTCAGAGCGTGCTGGCCGGTACCATGAACCCCGCCCTGGCCGCGGATGGCTCGGGGGATGCGCCGGTCTACAGCGGCGAAAAGTTCTTCACCGACTACGCGGCGGGGCCGGTCAGGCAGACCGGCAACACGCTGGATCTGGCGCTGGACGGCGACGGGTTTTTCGTGGTGAACACCCCCCAGGGGAGGGCGTATACCAGGGCGGGGAATTTTCGGAGGGACGCGTCCGGCAAGCTCGTGACCAGCGACGGGTATGAGGTGCAGGGGCGCGGAGCGATCACCATCAACGGCGGCAGGGTGGAGATAGACGGCAAGGGTGGGGTCTCTGTGGATGGCGTGCCGGTGGGAACCCTGGAGGTAGTGGACTTTCCCAAGCCTTATGCACTGGAGAAGATCGGCAACGGGCTGTTTGTCCCCGCGGGTACCCAGAGTGCGCCGCAACCCGTCACCACCGCAACGGTAAGGCAGGGGTTCCTTGAGGAGTCTAACGTCAACGTCGTTGCCGAGATGGCGCGGATGATAGAAACGAGCCGATATTTCGACTCCTGCCAGAAGGTGGTGAGGACGTACGACGACCTGGCGGCAAAGGCTGCCAACGATCTGGGGAAGCTGTAAACAACAGTTCTACGTTCCAGGTTCAAAAGTTCTATGTTTAAAACCCGGAACCCGGAACTTGGAACGTAGAACGTAGAACGATCTTAGAGGAGGTCAGAAATGATAAGGGCGTTATGGACTGCCGCATCCGGGATGCAGGCACAGCAACTCAACATCGACGTGGTGGCGAACAATCTCGCCAACGTCAACACCACCGGCTTCAAGAAGAGCCGCGCCGATTTCCAGGACCTCATGTACCAGAACCTGAAGACCAGCGGCGCGCCGTCCACAAACGCCACCCAGATACCGACCGGCATCCAGGTGGGGCTCGGCTCCAAGGCCGCCGCGGTGAGCAAGATATTCACCGCCGGCAACATCACCCAGACCGGCAACGAACTGGACCTGGCCATCGAGGGTGACGGGTTCTTCCAG
>DAIEGL010000287.1 GCA_027356255.1 Geobacter sp.
CCTGAAACCTACCATCACCATTTCCAGGGAGTTCGGTTGCGAGGCATTTCCGGTCGCGGAGGAGCTGAAAAAGCTCGTTGAACGGATGACCGGCGAAGAGTGGCTGATAGTGGACATTACCCTCCTCAATAAGGTGGCCAAGGATCATAAAATTCCCGAAGAGGTCATGCTTACCCTGGGGCACAAGCCCCGCTGGCTCGATGACATGTTTGCCACCCTCTCCCCGCGATGGAAGAGCGACACTGACTATTACCAGCTCCTCTGCGAGCAGGTCGTGTCGCTTGCCATGGCGGGCAACGCCATCTTCGTGGGATTGGGTGCGGCCATCATCACGAAGAGCATGAAGAACTGCTCCCATTTCCGGCTATTTGCGGAGCAGGCATTCAAGGTGCGCTCCATAGCCAGGCGGATGGACATACCGAAACAGGAAGCGGAAATCGTCGTCGTGGACCAGCAGAAAGAACGGGACAAGATAATCCGCAAGCTTCTGGACGCTGACGAGAGCGAACCGCTCCTCTACCACATGATTTTCAATAACGGCAAGGTCAAGAACACGCAGATTGCCGGAACCATCGCCGACTTTGTCCTGAAATAGCCGGGCACCGTAGATCTTGACGCAGCGCCGTGCACAAACGTGTCATGGAGGAACAGCATGTTTATCGAAGTCAAGGTCATCTATACGGATGGCACGACGGATACCGTTAACGCCTCCAAAATCGTCGAATTGATGAGGTCAAACAGGATTGCAGCCATCCAGTGCGCTGAGGGATGGTTAGAGATCAGAAGAAATCAAATAGTGGGATTCACGGCCGATTACAACGGGCCGGAAAGAAGGAAGGCGGAACCTGAAATCAGGAACATCGGTTAAAACAGGAGGGTCGGGCATCTCCAGCAGACGACTTTTCAGGAAAGGCGCCATGAAACTCTATATCGTACGACACGCGGCCGCCATAGAGAGGACCGCGGACATTCCCGAGGAGCAGCGCTATCTCACCCCCGAAGGTCGGGACTTCATCCGGAAGACGGCCCGGACGATGCTGCCCAAAAAGGTAAACCCCGACCTCATCCTCACCAGCCCCCTCATAAGGTCGGTCCAGACTGCGGATATCCTGGCGGAAACCCTGTCTTACGAAGGTTCCCTGCAAGTGACGGATGAGCTCGCGCCGGGGTTCGGCATGGCGGAGCTACGCAAGGTGCTCGACACCTTTCCGGCTGTTCATGAACTGGTGCTCGTGGGGCACGAGCCGGACTTGAGTCAGGTCATTTCTGCACTGCTCTCACTCCCGGGAGGTTTCAATCTGAAGAAGGGGGTCGGTGTCAAGCTGGTTATCGACCCGGCGGCTCTCCAGTCGCCGGCCACCCTCAAATGGGCAGCGGTGGGGAAAAAACTGCTGAAACCGGGGGAGATTCTCGCTGGATAGTGCAGACCGTGATATTGAATCCCATGACGGAGAACAGGCATGAAAAAGAAATTGAATGAGTTGCAGCGGCTCAGAGGCATAGGGGCCGTCCTGTCCGGACGCATGGCCGAGGCTGGCTTGGACACGTTTGCCAAGGTGGCTGCCGCCGGCGAGGAGGGGCTGAAGAAGATTCCGGGCATAAACCCGCGCCTGGTTCCCGCGATAATCGAGCAGGCCGGACAACTGGCGGGTGAGATACAGACGACAAAGGCAGAGAAGGTGGAGGCCCTGAAGCGAAGCGCGGCCATCCTGAAGGAGCAGGTCCAGGGCGTTGCTCTGCGGGTTCGGGACAGTTTTGCCCAGGAAGCCGCCGGCAAGGCGGGGAGGAAAGTGGAGAAGGAGATCCTGAAGGTAATCGGTTCCCTGGAGAAGGTGGAGGGGAAGCTGGACACCAGGGTGAAAAGGGCCGGTAAGGGGATGGCCAAGGCCGAGAAGAGGCTGGCCGCCCTCGCCGATGCCGGGTTGGCGGATATCGGCCGGGGGCTCAAAAAGGCGCGAAAATCGCTGAAGAGGGTGCTCTCTTGATGAAAAGCAGCCAGTTCACGGAGCTTCCCGGCAGACTGGTCGCCGTCGAAGGACTCGATGGCTCCGGTAAATCGACCCAGCTCTACCTCCTCAAACGCTGGCTGGAGTTGCGGGGGCTCAAGGTTTTTTTCACCGAGTGGAACTCGTCGGTCATCGTCAAGAAGGCGACGAGCAAGGGGAAGAAGAGGCACCTCCTCACTCCCACCACCTTCAGCCTCATCCACGCAGCGGATTTCGCCGACCGTTATGAGCGGCAGATTCTGCCTCTGCTCAAGGCAGGCTACCTGGTTCTCTGTGACCGCTATATCTACACAGCCTTCGCCCGGGACGCCGTACGGGGGTGTCCCCGCACCTGGCTGCACAACCTGTACGGGTTCGCCCGTCGGCCGGACCTGACCCTCTTCTTCGATACCCCGCTTCCCGTCGCCCTCACGCGAATCCTTGCCGGCAGACCCCAGCTCAAATACCACGAAGCCGGGATGGACCTGGGGCTTTCCGCCGATCTCCATGAGAGTTTCCGGCTCTTCCAGGAGCGGATCTATCACGAGTATCTGGCCATGCGGGATGAACGCGGTTTCGTGACCATCGACGGTTCGGCGACGATCGAGGCGCAGCAGCAGTCGGTACGCGACCTCGTCTCCGGCGCCTTCGACCTGCCGAGCTATCGCTGGAAATCCATGGGATGAAGACTGAGGGCTGAGGGCTGAGGCTGAGGTTTTTCTTTTCTTCGGTCTTCAGCCTTCAGCCTATCAACCTGAATAGCGAGGAATTGGATGAAGTTTTACGGAGAAGGCCTTCCCGGTGTCGATGCCACTCACCTTGCCGGGAAGCTGATCGTCATCGAGGGGGCGGACGGCTCCGGACGCTCGACCCAGATCGAGATTCTCAAGGATTACCTGGAGGGGAGAGGACATGCCACGGTGGACGTGGGGTTGCGGCGCTCGACCCTGGTTTCGGAAGAACTGCAGGAAGCCAAGCAGGGAAACGTCCTCGGCGAGATCACGCGGAGCCTCTTTTACGCCACCGATTTCGCCGACCAGCTGGAAAATCGGATCATCCCGGCGCTCAGGGCGGGATTCATCGGGCTCGCCGACCGCTACATCTACACACTCATGGCGCGGGATATCGTGCGGGGGGCGGATCGCGACTGGGTCCGCTCCCTTTACGGCCTCGCGCTGGTGCCCGACCTGTTGATCTACCTGCGGGTAAGCCCCTCGCAACTGGTGGAGCGGAACTTCCGCAAGAATGCCACCCTCGACTACTGGGAGGCCGGGATGGATCTGGGGCTTTCCCGCGATATCTTCGACAGCTTCATACGCTATCAGCGGCTCATCCAGAAGGAGTTTACCCTGATGCAGCAGGAGTACGGCTTCAATGCAGTGAACGGCAACCGTTCGATCCGCTCCGTTGCCGGGGAAATCACGGCCCGGGTCGAAGGGCTTCTGGGGATCTGACATGGGGTCGGAGCAGAGGGACAACAATCATGGTGGCAACGGAGCGGATCGAGAGGATTTGGTCCGCGAGCTGAAGCATCTCCGGGAGGTGGTGCGCGACGTGGGGGAAAGCTTCATCCTGCGCCGGGAGGGGGAGATCGAGGCGATCCTCAGCCATCTTGCCGCCGTTCCTGCCGGGACACTCAGGAACGAGGCGCCCAATTGGCTCCGCGAGATCCACAGCCTCAAGGTGAAGCAGGCCAAGGGGCGGCTCAAGGACCTGAAGGGACTTGACGGGTTGATAGATGAGCTGGCGGAGCAGATCGTGAGTGCCCAGGACGGGCGCAAGGGGAAGGGGAGGGGGCAACGGGGATGAAGTCTCGGGTCGAGGGCGCGACGCCGCTCTGGATTGCGTGCCGGCTCCTCCTCTCCGAGCGGGGTAACGACTTCTTTACGCACCGGGACAAGGCTCTTGCCACGGCCGATCCCGAGGACATCCACGACCTCCGGGTGGCGTCCCGACGCCTGCGCGAAGGGCTGGCGCTCTTCGCACCCTGCTATCCACCTGCCGGAATCGCGCGTCTCGGCAAGAACTTCCGCCGGGTGACGCGCGCACTGGGCGCGATCCGCAATACCGACGAGGCGCTCCTTTTCTTCAATTCCCTGGCGGAGGCGCTGGGCGAGCCCTGCCGCGCGGAGCTTGCGCAGCTGCGGGGTTCCTTCGGGGATGAGCGGGAAAAGGAGCTCAAGCGGCTGCGGGCGATTCTGCGGGAGAATGCGCCGCGGTCCTTGCGGCGCGGGTATCTGCGGGTCGTGAGCGCGCCAACCCTTTTCGCATCCGGCAGTTCGGCCGATCCCTTTCTTCCCCTGTCGCTCTTTGCTCGGGATGCCTTAGACGCCGGCCTCGCCGCGGTCCTGGAGCTGGTGTCGCCGGCGCGCCGGGCGGGGGAGATCGGGGCCCAGCACCGCCTGCGGATAGCCATCAAGCACTTCCGCTACCGCGCCGAGATCCTGGCGGACCTGTTCGGCGCCGGTTTCCCGGAACTCCGTGACCGGCTCAAGGGGTTCCAGGATATCCTCGGGCGGATGCACGACCTGGATGTCTTCGCCGGGATCGTCCGGGATGTCAAGCTGGCCGGCGGGACCGGTGAAACCGTCCTCAATGCCATTGCCACTCGCAGGGAAGGGCTTTTTGCAGAGTTCACCGGCATGCTGGACACCATTCCGCCGGAGAAGATCGGGGAGCAGTTAAGGAGCGCGCTGTGAGAAACCGTAGGCTGGCGGCCATCGACATCGGCACGAATTCCATCCGCTGCATCGTGGTGGAAGCGGACCAGCAGGGGGCGTTCCGGGTGCTGGACGACGAGAAGGCGACGGTGCGCCTGGGCGAGGGGCTTGCCCGGGACAACACCATCGCGGAACCCGCCTGGCAGCGGGCCATGGATGCGCTCGTCCGGATGAAGAAGATCGTAGACGGCTTCGGGGTGATCGGGGTCGAAACGGTCGCCACCAGCGCCGTGCGGCGGGCTGCCAACGGGGACGCTTTCGTCAGGGCCGTGGCGGATACCGTCGGCCTGCACATTCAGGTCATTAGCGGCGAGGAGGAGGCTGAACTGGCCGCCCTCTCCGCGCTCCGCAATTTCGACATGGAGGGGATACGCTACTCCATGGTCGATATCGGCGGCGGCAGCGTGGAGGTTGTCGCCGCGCTGGGGAACCACATCGAGGAGATCTGCTCCCTCGACCTGGGGGCGGTCGTCCTGACCGAGCGCTTCATCACCACCGATCCGATCAAGGGGGGAGAGTACCTGCGGTTGCGCAAGCATATCCGCAAGACGCTCAAGTCGGCCTTCATTGCCGAGGGAATCCCGTTCCAGAGCGTACTCGGTTCGGGCGGTACCATGACCTCCATCGCCGCGATGGTGATGGCGATGCGCAAGGAGAGCTACCACTCGGTGCACGGGTATGAAGTCCTCCGTTCCGAGGTGGTGCACCTGCTCGCCGGGCTATTGCGCAAGGATCTGAAGGAGCGAAAGTCACTGCCGGGGCTTCCCCCCGACCGGGCGGACATCATCATCGCCGGGGTGACCGTGGTGGACGAGCTGATGGAACTCTTCAACGCCAATCTCCTGAAAATCAACGAGCGGGGGATACGGGAAGGGTTGATCCTGCGGGGGCTGAAAAAGCACCACCTCCTCCCCGAGGAGCGGCAGTCGCGGAACTGGCGCGATGGGGTCCTCGACTATGCCCGGTCCTGTCACCATGACGAAGAGCATGCCCGGCAGGTGGCGAAGCTGTCCCTGGAGATCTTCGCCGCGGTCGCGGCTTCGTTCGGCCTCGGCGACAAGGAGCGGCAGCTCCTCGAGGCGGCGGCGCTTCTCCACGACGTCGGCTACTTCATCAGCTATTCGGCCCACCACAAGCACACCTACCATCTGGTCCGTCATGCGGACCTGTTCGGGTTCACCCCGCGGGAGCGGGAGATCATCGCGCAGGTGGGCCGGTATCACCGCAAGGCGCTCCCGAAGAAGAAGCACGAGAGCTTCGCCCGGCTCGTACCCTCGGACCAGATCCTGGTGGAGAGGCTGGGCGGCATCCTGCGGCTTGCCGACGGTCTCGACCGGCGCCGCAACAGCCTGGTGACCTCCCTCGACTGTTCCCTCTCGCCGGCGGCCTTCCTGGTCAGGGTGGCGGCCACGGGCGACGTCTCCGTAGAGCTCTTCGGCGGCAAGGTCAAGGGGGACCTCTTCGAGCGGGCGTTCGACAGGAAACTCCTCCTTGTTCCGGCATCGGCCGGCTGATCCGGAGCTGACAGTGGTCGGCCTGTTTTGAGCTCATTCAGCTTTCTGCGCCGGAGCCTCATACCACTTCTCACGCGGCACGACCTTGGGCTCCGGCGTGTCGGCCCGGTAGGCAGGGGTCATGATCTGGATGCCGTACTCGTTGAAGACATCCAGTATCCGCCGATGCAGCTCCGTGTAAAGCTCATTCATCTCCTGGGGATTGTCGCAGTACACATTGAGCTCGTACGCGATGGCAAAGTCCCCCAGCTCCTTCTGCAGCACGAACGGTGAGGGTTCCCTGAGCATCCCCGGCGTGCGCTCCGCCGCCATCAGCAGCATTGCCTCCACCTGGCGCCAGGGGGTCTCGTAGCCGATCCCGACCGTGGTATGCAGGATCAGCCCCTGTGTGCGCGCCAGGGAGCTGTAGTTTATCACATTGCCGCTTAAGATCTGGGAATTGGGAATGCTCACCTCTTCGTTCTTGGGGGTGCGCAGATGGGTCACCTGCAGCCGCATCACCGTCACGTCGCCCATCACGTCGCCGATCTTCACCCGGTCGCCCACCTTGAACACCCGCCGGTAGGTCATCATGTAGCCCGCAATGATATTGGAAACCAGCGAAGTGGAGCCAAGGGAGAAAATCACTCCCACGAAGAGTGAAATTCCCTTGAAAGCCGCCGACTCGGAGCCGGGGATGTACGGGTATGCCACGATCAGGCCGAAGGCGATGACCATGAAGCGGACGATCTTGTAGGTTGGGAGCGCCCACTCTGCATCGAACCCCGCAAGCTTGACCGTTCCATGGGCTATGGCGTCGAAAAAGAGCCGGAGAAGCCGCAGTAAAAAATGGAAGACGACGCAGAGAATGACAAGGACGAGGAGATCCGGGATTTTGGCCACGACCGTCTTGCCCATGCTTGTCAACGGGCTGGTGATGAGATCGAGGAGTCGGTTGGCCAGGCTGCGCGTCCAGGGGAAGAGGGCGAGCACGAAATGGAGGTAGGCAAAGGATGCTACCAGAATCGCGGCGACGCGAAGGGCATAGAGGATGCCGCGCAACGCCCTCCGGATCTGCTCAGCGCGCACGATCTCGAAGGACTGGATGCCGAGGGAATGGATCCGGCTCACCACGCGCTCCGTCAGGAATCTGTCGAGCCGTCGTCCCACCCGGATGATGAGCACGATTCCCAATGTCAGCGTGATCGTTGCCCCTCCGGCATAGAGGCATCCGTGCAGCAGTGCTTCCCGGCTGCGGATGCGGCGGTAGTCGTCGATCGCCTGGCGGATTCTCGTCAGGTGGGTTCTGGCAAGATAGTCGCGACTCAACTGCTCCAGCCTGGCGTCCGAATCGACCACGGTCATCAGTGGGCGATCACCTGCCAGGATCGTGGTGATGTTGTCTTCATCGACGGTACGCAGCATGTCACTGCGGATCGATGTGTCGGAGGCCGCGGCCTCGATCCTGTCTCTGATGGCGGCGGCGCGCTGTGCGGCCGGAAATGACGACGTCCCGCGCACCCGAAACAGCGCCTGTCCGTCTATCTCGACCGGGGCCGTGGTAAGCTCGGCTTCGTAAGTGGCGGCGGCTCCAGTGCCGCTCCCGCCTCCCGCCCCGTACAATGGAAGAACCGGCATCGCGAGCAGGACGAGAAGTACCGGAAAGACAGACATCATACGGATCATTGCCATTCCACCTCATCTGTCGTGGCGACATGTCATGACTAAGACGATATTTCGTCTCTGCCGCGACGGTACAATTTCGTCCCCATGCCACGGAGCGGTTGATGTGCGCCGATTATGCGCTGGTTACAGTCTTTACCATTTCCGGCATTATTTTCTCATAAGGAATTACATAGTTATAACTGCTATAACCGTGCCCATGGAGTGCAGGTGCGCCAACGGAAGAAAGGCGCAGATCCTCCTCAAAGCCGTTGAGGAGCAACATGAGCCGGGCGGCTCGCCGAAGCGGGCATCGCCATTCCTTTCCCGCAACTGGACCTGCTCCTGGCTGCCGGTCGGTCGATTGATAAGGGTGATTCCTCCGAACAGAGACGAAATATCACGCTGGAGACGAAATGTCGTCCCCACCGCAAAATTCCGTTTACGCCCGAATGTCGCAAACCTTTTGTTATTGGCGCTGTATGCCGCTGAGAAGAAAGTGGCATGGTTTTCCCATTATGAAAATGGTGTAATCCGCCACCGACAGAAGTGTCATGGAGAAAGGCGCGAGCCACAGCATGACCCCGAGCGAACTCAAAATCGATAAGACCCCGGACGGCGCCCTGCTCACCTTGGCAGGAGAGTGGCGGCTGGGAAACGCGATCCCGTCACCGGACGGCTTGCTTGCCGGGCTTGGCGCGGCGGAGAAGGGGCAGCGTCTCGCCTTCGAATCCGGGAAGCTCCAAGGTTGGGACAGCGGGCTCCTGGTCTTTCTGGCAAAACTGTTCGATATCTGCCGCCGCAACGGCGTCACTGTCGATGGGTCCGGCCTGCCGGCGGGGGTGCGGAAACTCATAGACCTGGCATCTCCCGAAAAGCAGCGCTCTGGGGTGACGCATGGCGGAGAACACCCGTCGTTCCTTGTGCGGGTTGCGGATACGGCCTTGGCTCAGGTCAAGGGGGGCAGGGAGGTGCTTGCCTTCATCGGGGAGGCGACGCTGGCGTTTTACAAGATGCTGCGGGGCAAGGCCGATTTCAGGCGTATGGACCTGATCGTCACCATCCAGGAAACCGGCGCGCAGGCGCTCCCCATCGTGACCCTCATCAGTCTCCTGGTCGGGATGATCCTGGCCTTTATCGCGTCAATCCAGCTGAAGATGTTCGGGGCGCAGATCTACGTGGCCGACGTGGTGGGAATCGGCATTGTGCGGGTCATGGGTGCCATCATGACCGGCATCATCATGTCCGGCAGGACCGGCGCGGCCTTTGCCGCCCAGCTCGGCACCATGCAGGTCAACGAGGAGATCGATGCCCTGGAGACCCTGGGTTTTTCGCCGGTGGAGTTCCTCGTCCTGCCGCGGATGCTGGCGCTCATGCTGATGATGCCGCTCCTCTGCGTCTATTCGGACCTGATGGGGGTCCTGGGGGGGATGGTCGTCGGAGTGGGGATGCTCGACCTCGGTGTCATGGAGTACGTGCATGAGTCCAAGGCTGCCCTGAACCTCACCCATTTACTGGTCGGCCTTTTTCACAGCTTTGTTTTCGGTATCCTCGTGGCGGTTGCCGGCTGCCTGCGCGGCCTGCAGTGCGAGCGGAGCGCCTCGGCGGTCGGTTATGCCGCCACTTCGGCGGTGGTGACCGGCATCGTCTGCATTGTCGTGGCAACGGCGCTCATCACCCTTTCCTGTCAGGTACTGGGGATATGAACATGCCGGCGGAAGAGTCCAGGAGCGGCAAGGATGCTGTCATCGAAGTGCGCGGCCTGGAGATGTCCTATGGCAGTTTCGTGCTCATGCGAGATCTCAACTTCACCATCAACCGGGGTGACATCTTCATCATCATGGGGGGGAGCGGTTGCGGCAAGAGTACGCTCCTCAAGATGCTGGTGGGGCTCAAGAGGCCTGCCAGGGGTGAGATCCTCTATGACGGCGTCAGCTACTGGGAGTCCGAGCCCGAGGTTCAGGAACGGCTCAAGCGGCGTTTCGGCATCCTCTTCCAGAGCGGGGCGCTCTGGAGCTCCATGACCCTGGCGGAAAACGTCGCCCTGCCGCTTGAGCAGTACACCACCCTCCCGCCGGGGCAGATCCGGGAGCTGGTGTCCTTCAAGCTGTCACTGGTCGGGCTCGGCGGCTTCGAGGACTTTTATCCGTCGGAGATCAGCGGCGGCATGAAGAAACGGGCCGGTCTCGCCCGGGCCATGGCGCTGGATCCGGACCTGCTGTTTTTCGACGAGCCGTCCGCCGGCCTCGATCCGATCAGCGCCCGGCTGCTGGATGACCTGATTATCGAGCTGAGCGAAAGCCTCGGCACCACGGTGGTGGTGGTGACCCATGAACTGGCGAGCATCTTCGCCATCGGCACCAATTCGGTCTTTCTGGACCCGGATGTGAAAACGATGACCGGCGCCGGCGATCCGAAGCGGCTCCTCAAGGAGTCGCCTGACCCGAAGGTCATCAATTTCCTGACGCGGGGTGAAGGCGCGCAGCAACGCTGAGCATGTCCATGTTCCCCTCAGAACGGAGAAACCGATGGGCACTAAAGTGAACAAAACAGCGATCGGAGCGTTCGTCCTCGGAGCAATTGCCCTGTTTGTCGCGGGGGTGCTCGTTCTTGGCGCCGGCAAGTTCTTTACCAAGGAGTTCGTCTATATCACCTACTTTGTGGGCTCCGTGAAGGGGCTGAACGCGGGGTCGCCCGTGATGTTCCGTGGGGTGAAGGTCGGCTCGGTGACCGATATCAGCATCATCGTGGATCCCGCGAAAAAAGAGTTGCTCATACCGGTGGTATTCACGCTTGATCCGGAGAAATTCAGAGGGGCCAAGGTTCAGTTCCGGCAGGATCCGAGGTATGTCAAATACGCTGTCGACCTTGGCTTGAGGACCCAGCTCCAGACCCAGAGCTTCGTGACCGGGCAGTTGATGATTGCCCTCGACTTTTTCCCAGACAAGCCGGCCAACTATGTGGGGCTGACCGAGAAGTACCCCGAGATACCGAGCATCCCGACGTCGCTTGAGCAGCTGCAGAAGACACTCGAGAACCTCCCGCTCGAGGAGATCGTCGACAACCTGAATAGCATGCTCGATGAAATCGACCGGGTGGTCAGCTCCATAGACGCGAAAAAGACGACGCGGACCATAGAGGCAGCCATACGGGATGTTCAGACACTCGTGAAGCATGTCAACGACAAGGTCGATCCGCTCGCAGACAGCCTCTCGGAGACCTCGGTTGCGGCCCGTGGCGCTTTTACCCAGGCTGAGAAGACCCTGGCACTGAAAGAAGGGGTGCCGGGGGATATTGCGGTGAGTCTCCGTGAAACCCTGGCGAAGAGCAGCGCCTCCTTCGATCAACTGCGCGCGGCCCTGTTAACCTACGATAAGCTGGCTGAGCGCAATGCCGATCTCGGGTATAGCGTGACCAAGACGCTGACCGACCTCGATTCGACGTCGCGCGCCATCCGCTCACTTGCCGACTATCTCGAGCAACATCCCGAGTCGCTCATCAAAGGAAAACAGTAGACACTGGAGTATGTCATGAAAAAATACCGTCCAATCCGGTTGCTGCTTCTGGCCTGCGGCCTGTCCCCCGTCCTTACGGGCTGTTTCGGCGGCAAGTCGCCGCCTTCCCGTTTTTACACCCTGGCGCCGCTGGAAACCCGCAGCAGTCAACTTTCGACGGGGCAATCTGTCTTAATATTGCTGGGTCCCGTATTCATCCCCGATTACCTGGACCGCCGGCAGATTGTTACCCGCTCCGGGCAGAACGAGCTCATCATTGCCGAGTTTGACCGATGGGGAGGGTCGCTCGCCGATGAGATCACCCGCTCTCTCGTGGCGAATCTCTCTGACCGGCTGGCATCTGCCAACATTTCGGTGTTCTCCTGGCAGTCAATGCCCCTGAGTATCATGGGGACCTCGTATCGGGTTCCGGTCAGCATTTCCCGCTTCGACGGTATCCCCGGCGATTCGGTCGTGCTGAGCGCGAGGTGGGGGGTGTTTGCCAAAAAGGAGACAATCGGCGAGTCACTGCTCGTAAAGGAAGCGGCCATAACCGAGAAGGTCGACGGCCAGGGCTACGATGCGATGGTTGCCGCGATGCAACGGGCGCTCGACCGGTTAGGCAAGGAGATGGGCGACAGTATCACGGCCAGAGACGTCATGAAATCGCCGTGAATGAAGTTCGGTTGAGCAACTACTGGATTTTTGACCATGGGGAAAATGCCAATGACGCCCTATCATACCACCCCGGATATCGCCCGCACGACCCTGGCAGTGCTCTTTATCGGCATCCTCACGGCCGCCAGTTTCTGGATTCTGCGCCCGTTCTTTACGGCGCTCGTTTGGGCAACCATGATCGTGGTGACAACGTGGCCGCTCATGCTAGGCGTTCAGAAACGGCTCCGGGGCAAGCGGGCGCTTGCCGTGACCGTGATGACCGTTGCGCTGCTCCTGGTGTTCATCGCCCCCTTCACGCTCGCCATCATCAGTGTCATTGACCGGTCCGGCGAGATTGTCGGCTGGTCAAAATCCCTTGCCACGTTCACCATGCCGCCGCCACCGGAGTGGGTTGAGCAACTCCCCTTAGCAGGGCCGAAACTCGCCGACCGCTGGCATTATCTCACGACGGTGGGCCAGGCAGAGCTGTCCGAACGCCTGGCTCCACATGCGAAGGAGATCGTGAGCTGGCTTGTGGCCCGAGCGGGCAACGTCGGAATGATGATCGTTCAGTTCCTGCTGACCGTGATCATCAGCGCGGTCCTATACGCCAATGGCGAGAAGGCTGCCGGCGGCATCTGCCTCTTTGCCCGGCGGCTGGGCGACCGGAACGGCGAAGACGCTGTCATCCTCGCTGCCAAGGCCATCCGCGGCGTAGCGCTCGGGGTCGTCGTCACAGCCGTGGTCCAGTCGCTCCTCGCCGGCATCGGCCTGGTCGTGGCCGGAATCCCGGCTCCTGGCCTGCTTACGGCAGTCATTTTCATCCTCTGCGTGGCCCAGGTCGGTCCCCTCCTCGTGCTCATCCCGGTGATCGTGTGGCTGTACTGGACCGACCAGGCCCTCTGGGGGACGGCCATGATCGTCTGGGGAATTTTTGTCGGTACCATCGACAACTTTATCCGGCCGTTCCTCATCAAGAAGGGCGCCGACCTTCCTCTGCTCTTGATTTTCGCCGGCGTTATCGGCGGTCTCATCGCCTTTGGCGTCATCGGACTGTTCATCGGGCCGGTGATGCTCGCCGTCACCTACACGCTGCTCGAGGCGTGGGTCTCACGCGGCCGGACTGAACAGGACGAGGTGCAACCGGAAGAAAGACGCCCGGATTGAAGGGAAACAGGGGAGAGTCGTCGGCAGCGTCACCCGGGCGTCTCAATGTGCCGGGGCGGAATACTCGTTACCGAAGACATCCAGCAGAAGATTGCCGAGGTGCAAAACTATTCTCATCAGGTGCGATAATTTGCACTGAATTGTCTTCCGAATTTCAAAAAAATGCAAACTAGCCCAATTAAAACAATTGGTTATGTGGTGATGTGGTTCTTGGCATGGGCTGTGTAATACTTCCTCCAGCAACAAAAACTATTCCGTGGAGGAACTCACAAATGAAAAGAACCACAGCACTTTATGCAGTAACAGCCCTCGCAGCACTTTCCTTTGCCGGACAGGCTTTTGCCATAGGCGGAAGCATGGGAGGCGGCCTGGGTCATGGCAACATAGGCGCCACTCATCAGATGGCCTCGACCATGCAACCTGTCTCTGGAAATGGCATGCAACAGCGCACAATGATGATTAATGCTGCCCAGCAAGGATCAGCAGTCGGAACCGGACCGCAGAATATGAAACAAGGTGGCTCAGGAAACAGCGTTGGCCACCATTATGGACAGCTGCATGGAAACGGCACTAGGCCGACCACAAATCAACCGCCTGTCACCACGACAACCAATTAGTTTAATTGTGCCTGAACGCGAGTGATAGAACCACACATGTGAAAGAAAGGATACTTGTATGCGAAAGTCTGTGATGTTGATGCTGATATTGATCGTTTTTGCATCATTGACCGGCTGTATGGGGCTGATGCACGGGATGTGATGATGACCATTCGGTAGTCAAAAGATATGGCGTGATACGTGGTAACCTCGGAGCAACCGGTTTCGAACTCAGTTTCCCGCTCCATTTACAATTATTTCAACTATTTCGGGCAAAAGGCCCCTGACTTTCAAAGTCAGGGGCCTTTTGCGTTTGCCCTTACTGATGCATTGCGTGTAGATTAAGGCTGCCGGGCATGGTGAAGTTGTTCTTCAGCTTGGTGATGCTGGTCATGGCGACCCTCAAGTTTTTCCGATTTTCTGCACTTCCACTGATGGCTATCCCCTCTTAATCCTTACCTTTTTTTAGAAGTGTAAAATTTTTTTACACTAATATTTCGTATAACTTCGCGATATTTTTATTGATTT
>DAIEGL010000010.1 GCA_027356255.1 Geobacter sp.
GAGAGCCCCCCGCACCCCTGGATGACCGGCACCAGCAGCCCGTCGTCCAGGCTGACGGCAAATCCTATATTCACCTGGTCGTGGAAGACGATGCCGTCTGCGCCAAAGGAGGCGTTTACCAGTGGGAACCGCTGCAAAACCTTGGCCGCAGCCTTGATGACGATGTCGTTGAGGGAAACCATGGTACCGGCCACCTTCAACTCACGGCGGACGTTCTCCGCCTCCCCCATGTCGATGGCCACGGTCACCGTAAAGTGGGGGATGTCCCGCCACGACTCGCTGACCAGCCTGGCTATGGCCCCCCGCATCCGCGAGAGGGGCTGGACTGCCCCACCTGAAGCGGGAACTTTTTCCCCCTCGCCTCGCTCCTCGCTCCTTGCTCCTCGTGCCTGATGATAACGGTCCAGGTCCTCCTGGATGATCCTCCCTTCCGGCCCGCTGCCGGTCACCAGGGCCAGGTCGATCCCTTTCTCCCGCGCCAGACGGCGCACCAGGGGAGAGGCTTTCGCTCCCCCCTCGCCCGCAGGCGCTTCCACCGCGGTCTCTTTAGGTGGCTCCATGATCCGCTCGGGAACTGCTTCTGCGGGGGATGGTTCCACAGCCGGTGGTTGGCTTTCCGAGACTGGCGGCGCCGCGGGCGCCCCTTCCCCCTCGGCCGCCTTTTCGCCCGCTTCGCCGACAATGGCAATCACCGTCCCGACGGGAGCCATTTCGCCGGGCTTCACCCGGACCTCCAGCAAGACCCCGGAGCTGAACGCCTCAAGCTCCATGTTCGCCTTGTCGGTTTCCACCTCGGCGATGATCTCCCCCCGCTCCACCCGGTCGCCAACCGATTTTTTCCAGTCGATGAGCCGCCCCTCGGTCATGGTGTCGGAAAGCTTCGGCATGGTGATTTCAGTAGACATTTCTAAACCTCACTTTTGCCACAGAAACACAGAGGCACGGAGAAGGACTTAAACCCAATAGAACGCAGAAAAGGCGGAAAAATCAGAAAAAGCGGATTTTAAATCCTTAAAAAGAGATTTTAGGGGTCTGGTTTAATCCGCCTTTTCCGATTTTTCTGTGGCCCATCAGGTTTTGAATTTGTATTTTGGTATCAATATTTTTCACTCAAGACTTCCTTCACCGCCTTGACGATGTCCTCCACCTGGGGAATGCAGAGCTTTTCCAGCTTGCGCGAATAGGGCATCGGCACGTCCAGCCCGGAAACCCGCTTTACCGGCGCACGCAGGGAGTCGAAGCAGTGGTCGTAGATGCGGGTGGCAATCTCGGCCCCGAGGCCGCAGGTCCGCCAGCACTCCTCAACCACCACGGCCCGCCCGCTCTTTTTCACCGACTGGACGAAGGTCTCGGTGTCGAGCGGCGACAGGGTGCGCAGGTCGATCACCTCGCAGGCGATGTTTTCCCTGGCAAGCTCTTCCGCCGCGGCCAGCGCCAGGATGGTCATGCGCGAATAGGCGACGATGGTGACATCCTTCCCCGGCCGCTTGATGTCGCATTTACCGAAGGGGACGAGAAATTCGGGATCGTCGGAAACCTCTCCCTTGCTGTTGTAAATGAGTTCGTGCTCCAGGAACATGACCGGATTGTTGTCGCGGATGGCGCTCTTCAAAAGCCCTTTGGCATCGGCTGGAGTGGCCGGAACAGCCACGTACATCCCCGGCGCATGCATGAAGAAGGTTTCGAGCGACTGGGAGTGCTGGGCCGCCAACTGGCTCCCTCCCCCCCCCGGCGCCCGGATCACCATCGGCAGGTTCACCTGGCCGCCGAACATGTAGCGGATCTTGGTCATGTGATTGATGAGCTGGTCCATGGCGAGAAGGGCGAAGTTGACCGTCATGAGCTCCGCCACCGGCCTCAGCCCCCCCATGGCCGCGCCGATGGCCACGCCGATAATGGTGTTCTCCGAGATCGGGGTGTCCTTGACCCTTCCCTCGCCGAACTCGGCCAAAAGCCCCCGTGTCACCTTGAACGACCCCTCGTAAAAGGCCACATCCTCCCCCCATGTGACCACAGACGGGTCGCGGCGCATCTCCTCCTTAAGGGCCAGGTTCAGGGCATCTCTATAGGTCATTTCGGGCATTATGGGATCTCCAAAATCAAAAAGCTGTTCATCACAAGGGGTAAAAACCAAATTCAAAGCCCGATGGGCCACAGAAAAATCGGAAAAGGCGGATTAAACCAGAACCCCAAAATCTCTTTTCAAGGTTTTAAAATCCGCAACTATTCAGCACCGATTTATAACTCCCCCTGTCCCCCTCTTAACTTAAGAGGGGGGACGTGAAAAATCGGCTTCGTCTGGGACTTCCGATACGGCGACAACATTGCGTCCCTCCCCTTAGCTTAAGGGGAGGACAGGTGGGGTTATAGGTTTTGGCAGTAAGCTGAATAGTTACTAAAAACCGCTTTTTCTGATTTTTCCGCCTTTTCCGCGTCCTATCGATTTAAGTGCCCCCGTGTCTCCTTGGCGGGTTTCAAACGTAAATATCCTCATAAACCGCGGCATCCTCAGGCCAGGGCGATTCCTCGGCGAATTGCACCGCCTCCCGGACCACGGCGACAGACTCCTCGCGGATGGCATCGAGCTGCGCCTGGCCGGCGATCCCCTCTTCGATAAGACGTTTGCCGAAATTGGGGAGCGGGTCGCGGCTCTTCCAGAGCTCCACCTCTGCCGCGCTGCGATACTTGCCGGGGTCGGCCATGGAATGGCCGCGGAAGCGATAGGTCATGGCCTCGACCAGAAATGCTCTCTTATGCTCCCGGACCCATTCTGCGGCATATTTGATCGCCTCGTAAACGGCCATGACGTCCATGCCGTCCACCTGCGTCGACGGTACTTCATAACCGCAGGTCCGCTTGTGGATATCGACCAGGGCCGACGAACGGTGCACCTCGGTGCCGATGCCGTACAGGTTGTTTTCACAGACGAAGAGAACCGGCAGTTCCCACAACCTCGCCCAGTTGAGCCCCTCGTGAAAGTTCCCCTGGTTCACCGCACCGTCGCCGAAGAAGCAGGCGGCTATCCGCCCCTCCTGACGGAACTTGGAGGCAAAGGCAAGCCCCACGGCGATGGGGAACTGTCCGCCGACGATGGCGTACCCCCCCATGAATGAAAGGTCCGGGGCGAAGAGGTGCATGGATCCACCCTTCCCCTTGCAGAGGCCGGTTGCCTTCCCGAAGAGCTCTGCCATGACCCGCTTCGGCTCCGCACCGCGAACGATGGCCTGGGCATGCTCACGGTAGGCAGAGAGGATGTAATCGTCCTTGTGCAAGGCCCTGGTCGCGCCGACAGCCACCGCCTCCTGGCCGCTGTACAGATGGAGAAATCCGGTGATGTGCCCCTTGGTATACTGCTCGGCGCACGATTCCTCGAACTCGCGGCAAAGCACCATCTGTCCGTACATCTTCAACAGGTCATGGTCGGGCAGAATCGCCCGGAGTTTTGAATCCATATCAACCCGCCTTCCTGACATAATTCAGCGTCCCACCTGCCAGGAGGTCCTTCCTGTCCCGCTCGGAGACATCCAGTATGGTCACGAACTCCCGGCCATCCACCCTGACCGGGATCTCCCTCGCCCCGGACTCCACCACCCTGCGCAGGGAGGGGAAGGTCAGGGTGTCCCCCGCGTTCACCCGGTCGTAATCCGCCGGGTCCCTGAAGGTAAGGGGGAGGATGCCGAAGTTGATCAGGTTCGCCTTGTGAATGCGGGCAAAACTCTTCGCCAGCTTTACGCGGATTCCCAGATAACGGGGCGCCAGGGCGGCATGCTCGCGGCTTGAGCCCTGGCCGTAGTTCTCTCCCCCCAGCACCACGCCGTTCCCCTTTTCCTTGGCCCGTTGAGGGAATTCGGGATCGATCTGCCAGAAGACGAACCGGCTGATGGCCGGTATGTTGCTCCTGAACGGCAGCACCATGTTTCCCGCAGGCATGATGGTGTCGGTGGAGATGTTGTCACCTACCTTGATGACCACCTCCGCCGACAGTTCCTCCGGCAAGGCCTCGAAGTCAGGGAACGGCACGATGTTCGGTCCGGTGACGACCTCCACCCCGCTCGTGTCCGCCAGGGGGTATATGATGCTGGAGTCGTCAATGAGGTATTTTTCGGGGTTCTGAATGTTCGGCCACGGCATCAGATCGCCGAGCTTGCGCGGATCGGTAATCACTCCGAAGAGGCCGGCTGCGGCTGCGGTCTCGGGTGAGCAGAGGTAGACCTTGTCGTCCTTCGTGCCGCTCCGACCGGGGAAATTGCGCGGGAAGGTGCGCAGGCTGACCTGGTTGGTCCCCGGCGCCTGCCCCATGCCGATGCAGCCGAGGCACCCCGGCTGGTGAATCTGCGCCCCGGCCATAAGGAGCGACATGAAGCCCCCCTGGGCCGCCACGTTCTCCAGCACCTGGCGGCTGCCGGGATTGACGTTGAAGGAGAGCTGGGGTGCGATCCTCCGGCCATCAAGGATGCGGCAGACCGTCATCAGGTCCCGGAACGAGGAGTTGACCGAGCTGCCGACGATCACCTGGTCCACCTTGATCCCCTCTATGTCCTTGACCCGCACCACGTTGTCCGGCGATGAAGGGCAGGCGATGAGCGGTTCCACCGCGGAGAGGTCGATCTCGTCGTATTCGTCGTAGACGGCATCCGGGTCGGCGGCAAGGGGTTGCCAGCGCTCGCCGCGACCTTGGGACTCCAGGAACTCCTTCGTCCTCCGGTCAGATGGGAAGAGGGAGGTGGTCGCCCCCAGTTCCGCGCCCATGTTGCCGATGGTCCCCCGGTCCGTAACCGACAGGGTCGCAACACCGGGGCCGTAATATTCGATGATCTTCCCGACCCCTCCCTTTACCGTGTGACGACGGAGCATCTCCAGGATCACGTCTTTGCCGGAAACCCACGGCTGAAGCCGGCCCGTGAGCTTCACCCCCATGATCCGCGGGCAGGGGAGGTGAAAGGGGTGCCCTGCCATGGCAAGCGCCACGTCCATGCCGCCGGCACCGATGGCCAGCATGGCGAGACCGGCAGCGGTCGGGGTATGGGAGTCGGCCCCGAGCATCACCTTACCCGGCACGCCGAAGCGCTCCAGATGGACCTGATGGGAAACGCCGTTGCCCGGCTTTGAAAGGTGAATGCCGAACTTCTGGGCAGCGGTCGTGAGGAAGACGTGGTCGTCAGCGTTCCTGTTGTCGGTCTGGAGGAGGTTGTGGTCGATATACTGGGCCGCCAGCTCGACCTTGACCCGTTCGACCCCCATGGCCATGAATTCGAGAAAGGCCATGGTGCCGGTGGCGTCCTGCAGAAGGGTATGGTCGATCCTGATGGCAATCTCCTTGCCCGGGATCAGCTCACCTTCCACCAGGTGCGCTTCCAGAATTTTAGTTGCTAGATTCTTAGCCATGATCGACCTCTCCATAATCTTTTCCTGAAAACCATTTCAATTCACGCTCAAAAATGCCCAGGTGCAAGGCGGTGAGGAACGAGCAGCGGAGCATACGCCAGTATGTGAGCAGCGCAGTGACGAAACCAACGCCGCAGATGGGCGTTTTTCAGCGTGAATTCACGCGTGGATCGCCCGTTTCTCCACGTCCAGCGCCGCTTCCTTCATGGCTTCAGATAACGTCGGGTGGGCATGGAAGGTCATGGCGATGTCCTGGGCGCTGCCACCATAGGTCATGACCGTCACCGCCTCGGCGATCATGTCCGAGGCGCGCGGGCCGATGATGTGCACACCCAGCACCCGCCCGGTCTCCTTGTGGGCCAGCACCTTGACGAACCCCTCTGTCTCGTCCATGCAGCGCGCCCGGCCGTTGGCCAGAAAGTTGAACCGTCCCGCGGCATAGGGGATATTTTCGGCCTGGAGCTGTTCCTCGCTCTTCCCCACAGACGCCGCCTCCGGCCACGTATAAATGATACCCGGAACGAATTCATAATCAACCACCGAAGCCTGCCCCAAAAGCCTCTCGGCGAACACCTCCCCCTCCGTCATCGCCTTGTGGGCCAGCATGGGGCCGTGAACCAGGTCACCGATCGCGTATATGCCGGGTGCGGCTGTGGCGAAATCATCGTTCACCGGGATTCTCCCCGCGCCGTCGGGGGCAATGCCCGCCGCCTCCAGGCCGAGGTCGGCCGAGAGCGGCCTTCTCCCCACCGCAAACAGGACCCTGTCGCAGACGATCTCCTCGCCCTTGTCGCCGCTTTTGATCCGCACATGGGCCTTGCCATCCCGTTTTTCCAGGGAAGTAACCTCCGTCTCCAGGAGGAAGGACATCCCCTGTTTCTTCAGGGAACGCATCAGCGCGTCCGCGACCTGCCGGTCGGTATTGGGAAGGATCTTCGGGAGCATCTCCACCACGGTGACCTTGCTCCCGAGCCGCAGCCATACCGAACCGAGTTCCAGGCCGATGTATCCGCCGCCGACAACGAGGAGGTGCTCGGGCACGGAGCTGAAGGAAAGGGCGTCACGGGCGCTGACCACGGTTTCGCCGTCGAAGGGACACGCCGGCACCTCCACCGCCCGGCTGCCTGTGGCCAAAAGCACCCGTTTGGCGGTCAGGATTTGGGGTTCCCCGTTCCCCACGCGCACCTCGACCCTGTGATCGTCGCCGCTTTTTCCTCCGAGCCTGGCACTCCCCTGAAAACGGGTGATCCCGTTCTTCTTGAAGAGAAAGGCAACGCCGTCGGTGAGCTTTTTCACCACGTCGTCCTTGCGCGCCATCATCCGCGCCAGATCGAGCTTCGGCGGGTCAATGCCGATGCCGTGCAGCGCGAACCTGTCGCGGGCCAGGGCAAAGAGCTCGCTGGAATCGAGGAGTGCCTTGCTCGGGATACATCCCTCGTTGAGGCAGACCCCGCCAAGCCGCTCGCTCCGCTCCGCCACCGCCACCTTGAGCCCCAGCTGGGCGGCGCGGATGGCCGCCACGTAACCACCTGGTCCGGCGCCTATGACGATCAGGTCGAATGTTTCTTCGGGCATTGCAAAAACCTCCAATGAAAAGTCTGAAGCCTACCCCTCCAGAAGCATCTCCTCCGGCGCTTCGATGCACTCCTTGATCTTCTTAAGGAACCCGACCGCCTCGCGGCCGTCGATGATCCTGTGGTCGTACGACAGGGCCAGGTACATCATCGGCCGGACCACCACCTCCCCCCCCAGGGCCACCGGCCGGTCCTGGATAGCGTGCATGCCGAGCACCCCGGACTGGGGCGGATTCAGGATCGGCGTGGAGAGGAGGGAGCCGAACACACCGCCGTTGGTGATGGTGAAGGTCCCCCCCTCCAGGTCGGCGATGGCGAGGCGGTTCCCCTTCACCTTTTCCACGAACGCGCTGATCCCCTTTTCGATCTCCGCCAGATGGAGGCGGTCCGCGCCGCGGAGGACCGGCACCACGAGCCCCTTTTCCCCGGAGACGGCAATGCCGATGTCGTAGAAATTCTGATAGACGATGTCGTCGCCGTCGATACGGGCGTTGACCGGGGGAAACTCCTTGAGGGCCTCCACGCTGGCCTTGACGAAGAACGACATGAGCCCCAGACCGATCCCGTGGCGCTTCTGGAAATGCTCCTTGTACCTGGTGCGGAGGGCGATGACCGCCGACATGTCCGCCTCGTTAAAGGTGGTAAGCATGGCGGTCTGCTGGCGCGCCGCCAGAAGCCGCTCGGCAATCCTTTTGCGGATCGGGGTCATCGGCTTGCGGGTTGTCCGCCCCTCCTCCTGCGGGGGAACGGGCCTTGTGGCTGCGGCGAAGAGAGAAGGCTGCTGAACGGCGGGCTCCCCCATCGGTTCTTTTTCCAGTTTCTTTTCCGGCGTCTCGGCCCGCGCTTCTGCTTCCCGGTTCAGCAGGTCGTCCACCGTTACCCTCCCCCCCCTGCCGCTCCCCCGGATCGTTTCTGGGTGGAGCCCCCTCTCCAGGGCCATCTTGCGCACCGCCGGAGAAAGTGGAGGAGGCTGCGCCTGCCCTGCTTCAACTTCGGCGGGCGGTTGTGCGCCGGGGGGAGGTGCGGCTTCCGCCGTTCCCCGTTCATCGATGGCGCCGATCACCGTGCCGATCTTGACCGTCTCCCCCTCCTGCACACTTATGGAAAGGACACCGGCCGCCTCCGCGTTGAGCTCCAGGGTGACCTTGTCGGTCTCGATCTCGCAGAGGGGCTCGTCCTTCCTGACCAATTCGCCGTCATTTTTGAGCCACTTGGCGACGAGCGCCTCGAACACCGATTCGCCGACTGCGGGTATTTTTATTTCCATGGGATTACTCCACCTGAACGAAAATCTGTGAATTGTAGAGAGAAGGCTGGAAAACCCCGTCCCTACAGCGGGTTGAACGCTTCCTCGATCAACCGCTCCTGCTCCAGCTTGTATTCCCTGTGGGAGCCGACCGCCGGCGCCGCCACCTCTCCCCTTCCCGCGTATGCGACCTTTTTGCCGAGGATCTCCTCCAGGTAGGGGCGGATGAAGCTCCAGGCCCCCATGTTGCGCGGCTCCTCCTGGACCCATCTGTAACCGGCGGCATTTTTGTACCGGCGGAGCGCCTCGCCGAGGAGATCTCCGCGGAGGGGGTAGAGCTGCTCGATCCTGACGAGCGCCACGTCTTCCCGGTTTTCCCGCTCTTTTCGTTCCAGGAGTTCGTAGAATATCTTCCCGGAACAGACGAGGACCTGCCGCACCTTGTCGGGATTGTCGCCGTTGTGGAGGACCTCCCGGAACCACCCCGTCGTGAATTCGTCCCCCTTTGACATGCAGAGCGGGTGGCGGAGAAGGCTTTTGGGGGTGAAGACGATGAGCGGCTTCCTGAAGGACTGCTTCATCTGCCGGCGCAGCAGGTGGAAATACTGGGCCGGGGTGGAGGGATAGGCCACCTGGATGTTGTTGAAGCCGCAGAGCTGAAGGAAGCGCTCGATCCGGGCGCTGGAGTGCTCAGCCCCCTGGCCCTCGTAACCGTGGGGGAGGAGCATGACAAGCCCGCTCACCCGGTCCCACTTGGTTTCGCCGGAGGCCACGAACTGGTCGATGACGACCTGGGCGCCGTTGGCGAAGTCGCCGTACTGGGCCTCCCAGATGGTGAGTGTCAGCGGCGATTCCACGGAGTAGCCGTATTCGAAGCCGAGGACGGCATTCTCGGAGAGCATGCTGTCGTAGGCGTGGAAAGAGGCGTTCTCCCCTACGGCGCTCAGGGGGACGAAGCGCGCCTCGCTGTGAAAATCGAAGAGGGTGCAGTGGCGCTGGCTGAAGGTGCCGCGCCGCACGTCCTGGCCGGAAAGGCGGACGGAGGTCCCTTCCCTGAGCAGGGTGGCAAATGCCAGGCTTTCGGCGTTGCCCCAGTCGATCCCCTCGCCTTTGGCCACTGCCTCGCGCCGTTTCTGCAGGAGAACCGCCAGCTTGGGATGGGGGGTGAAGCCTCCGGGGAGGGCAGTCAGGGCCTCGGCCAGGGAGAGGAGCGTTTCCCGCCCCACCCCGGTCTCCACCTTGAAGGGAGAATACTCCCGCTGAACGGCGCTCCAGTTCCCCCGGAAGCCGATGTCGGCTACACCTGCCTCCCGTTCCGCCACGCCCTCCAGGCGGGCGGTAGTGGCGCGGGCCATTTCGTCTATTCTCGCCTGCGCCACCCCCTCCGCAACCAGCTGCACGGCGTAGAGTTCGTGGAGCGGCGGGCGGTTCTTTATCTTTTCGTACATGAGCGGCTGGGTGAAATATGGCTCGTCACCCTCGTTGTGGCCGTAGCGACGGTAGCAGATGATCTCCACCACCACGTCCTTGCCGAAGGCCTGTCGGTACGCGAGGGCAAGCCCTGTCGCATGGAGCACTGCCTCCGGGTCATCCCCGTGGACATGGAAGACCGGGACCTGGATCATCTTTGCCGCGTCGGTGGCGAAACAGGTCGATCTCGCATCCGCAGGTAGGGTGGTGAAGCCTATCTGGTTGTTGAGGACAATATGCATGGTGCCGCCGGTGCGATAACCCTCCAGCTGGGAAAGGTTGAGGGTTTCCGCCACCACCCCCTGCCCCGCGAAGGCGGCATCGCCATGGATCAGCACAGGGAGGACGCGGTTCCCCCTTGTGTCGCCGTAACGGTCCTGGCGCGCCCGGCATTTCCCCTCCACCACCGGGTCGATCGCCTCCAGATGGCTCGGGTTGGCCGCCAGGGTGAGGTGGATCGGCTGCCCCCCGGCCGGGGCGACATCGATGGAAAAGCCCATGTGGTACTTCACGTCCCCTTCTCCGACAACGCCGTGCTCCACGTTGTCGGCGAATTCGGCGAAGATGTTTTCCAGCGGTTTTCCGAAGACGTTGGCGAGGACGTTCAGCCTCCCCCGGTGGGGCATCCCCATGACCAGGTCGCTTATCCCTGCAGCGGCCGCGCCCAAAGCCACCGCGTTGAGGAGCGGGATCAGGACGTCCCCCCCTTCCAGGGAAAAGCGGGTCTGGCCGGGAAACTTCC
>DAIEGL010000023.1 GCA_027356255.1 Geobacter sp.
GGAGGGGAACATCCAGCTCCAGAAACGGATGAGCGGCGGTGCCCCCTACTACATGCTCGGCCCCATCTCCACCGACGTGGCCCCCGGCTTCGACCACATCACCGCCGCCATCGGCGCGGCCCAGTCGTCCCGCTACGGCGCCGACCTGATCTGCTACATCACCCCGGCCGAGCACCTGGCCCTCCCCAACGAGGAGGACGTCCGCCAGGGGGTGAAGGCGGCCAGGATCGCCGCCTACATCGGCGACATGAACAAGTACCCGGAAAAGGGGAGGGAGCGTGACCGGGAGATGAGCAAGGCCCGGCGTGACCTGAACTGGGAGAAGCAGTTCGAGCTCGCCCTCTACCCGGAAGACGCCCGCTCCATCCGCGCCAGCAGGACGCCGGAGGACGAGGCCACCTGCACCATGTGCGGCGACTTCTGCGCCTCGCGCGGGGCGGGGAAGCTGTTCAGCGCGGATCTGCGCGGGGACAAGATCTAAGAGCTCACCGCAGAGGGCGCAGAGAAACCACGGAGAGTGTACTCTGCGTTTCTCTGCCCCCTCTGCGGTAAAATAAGGTTTTGAGGTTTTAATGGTCCGTTTAATGGTAACAACGCTGCTTCTGTTCCTCGCCTCCCCGGCCTACGCCATGCACATCTCCGAGGGGATACTCCCCTTCGACTGGGCGGTGCTCTGGTTCGCGGTGGCGGCGCCGTTCGTGGCCCTTGGGGTCAAGCGGCTCAACGGTCTGGCAAAAGACGACCTGGCCATGAAGCCGCTGGTCGGCCTCATGGCGGCTGTGGTCTTCGTCATCTCCTGCATGCCGATCCCGGTCCCCACCGCCGGCACCTGCTCCCACCCGTGCGGTACCGGCATCGCCGCCATCCTGGTCGGGCCGCTGGTGAGCGTGCTGGTCGCAGCGGTGGCGCTCCTCATCCAGGCCATCTTTCTCGCCCACGGCGGCCTCTCCACCCTGGGGGCGGACATCGTTTCCATGGGGGTGGCCGGTTCATTTGCCGGCTGGCTGGTCTTCAGGGGTGCGCGCAAGGCCGGGGCGAACCTGGCCGTGGCCGGCTTTCTGGCGGGGGTGGCCGCCGACTGGCTCACCTATGCGGTGACTTCGGTGGAACTGGCCAGCGCCATCCGCGGGAACGAGCCGTTTCTCCCCCTTTTCGGGAAGATTCTCATCGCCTTCGTACCGACCCAGCTCCCCCTCGGCATACTGGAGGGGGCCATGACCGCGGGGATGGTGGTGCTCCTCCAGAGGAAGCGACCCGACCTGCTGGTGCGGATGCGGGTAACGAAGGGAGGGAACGGCGTCGCAGCCATGCTGTTCGTCCTGCTGCTTGCCGCCACAATCCTCACTTCGTCCCCCTCGCTCGCCGCCGATAAATGGGCCGGGGTGGACGAGGCGGTGGTGGAAAAGGTGGCCCGGGAGCACGGCCGGGAGGCGCGAAGGCCTCTCATCGATCTCGGCGAAGGCGACCTGCAGCTCTTCGCCTTCCTGCTGGCAGGCACAGCGGGGGGCTTTGCGGCGGGATACTACTGGCGGATGCTGGTGAGCGAGAAGCGGCCTGCCGGGCGGGGATAGAGACCATGCACCATTTCAGCCGATACAGACATGGCGCCGACCATCCGCTCACGCGCCTGGACCCGCGGTTGAAGCTCTTTTCCGCCCTGGCGCTTCTCTCGATGGTGATAAGCTGCAAAGGCTTTGCCTTTCCGCTTTTGGCGGCGGTGATGTGCGGAGGACTCTGCATCGGCATGGGGGTGCCGCTGCGCCTACTTATGCTCCGCTTCGCCGAGCCGCTTTTCATAGCGGTCATGGTGGTTTTGCTCAAGCTCTTTTTCGTCGGCGAGGTGCCGCTCTTCTCCGTTCATGTCCTCGGTTTGGATATCATCGGCCACAGAGAGGGTCTTGTCGATGGGCTCCGGATCGCCGTCCGCATCTCCGGCGCGGTGTCGCTGGTGGCGCTCCTCGGGTTTTCCACCTCATTCACCGATCTCATGGGGGCACTGGCGTGGTTCCGGGTGCCCCGCACCATCATAGAGATAGCCATGTTCGCCTGGCGCTACCTGTTCGTGCTCCTGGAGGACGCCCAGGTGGTTTACCATGCCCAGAAGAACCGGCTCGGCTACGCCGGTTACCGCCGGGGGCTCCGCTCCTTCGGCACCCTGGCCGGGGCGCTCGTGATCAAGGCGTTCGACAACAGCCAGAACATCACTACCGCCATGGTGCAGCGCGGCTATGACGGGACCATGCCGCTCATGCGGCACAGGCCGTTCAGGCCTGGCGAGGTGATCTTTTCCCTCTTGTTTGTCTTAACCATGGGGATAATCTGGCGGATGTGAGCCGGGGTTTTGACGACCTCGGCGATATTGCGCACGAAGGGACGAAATGCGAGATAAAACAAGGCTTTCTGCCGAGATTGACAGCTTCAGGTATCCGGACGGCACCGTTGCCCTGGCGGACATCAGGCTCGACGTGGCGAAGGGGGAGTTCTGCGGCGTCCTCGGCGCGAACGGTTCTGGAAAGACGACGCTCCTGCGGATCATGGACGGCTTGATCAAGGACTTCGCCGGAAAGGTCCTTTTGGACGGGGAGGAAGTGCGCAAGCTCCACCCCCGCGACATCTACCGGAAGATGGGACTCGTCTTCCAGAGCCCTGACGACCAGCTCTTCGCCCACACCGTCTTCGAGGACGTGGCCTTCGGGCCGCGCAACATGGGCTTCGCGGAAGGGGAGGTGGCGGAGAGGGTGCGATCCGCCCTCGCCTCCGTGGAAATGACAGAATTCGGGGGGAAGGACATCCACGCCCTGAGCTACGGCCAGAAAAAAAGGGTCTGCATCGCCGGGCTCCTCGCCATGGGGCACGGGATTCTCCTCCTGGACGAGCCGACCGCAGGACTCGATCCCATGGGTGAGTACCGGATGATGGAGCTTCTGACGCGGCTCAACCGGGAAAACGGCGTCACCATCGTCATGGCGACCCACTCTGTGGACCTGGTTCCCCTCTTTCTCCACAGGCTCGTCATCCTGAGCAGGGGGAGGGTGGTGCGGGGTGGCCCGCCTGAAGAGGTGCTGACTGCGCCGGATGAGATGGCGCACGTCAAGCTCCGTTTGCCGCACATCGCCGAGCTGATCTGGCGACTCAAGCACGAGGACCGGCTCCCGTTCCTCCGGGTGCCGCTCACCATCGGCGAGGCGCGCCGCGAGATCGTCGAGACGCTGGGGGGGGAGAATCAGTAGTCCTGTTCGATTACCCTGGCCTTGATCTTGCCGACTACCCCTGCCAGGAGGGACATGTCTTCCGGGGAGTCCCCTTCAACCAGCTTTATGTGCCCCGCATCCACCGGCAGCTGGCCGAAGGTGGGGTCCACAGGCACCCATTCGCCGACGTAGCTTTCCGCCCAGCTGTGGTAGAGGAACCCCTTCCCCTGCACGTATACGAGTCCCGAGACAAAGCGGGTCGGGATGCCGGCGGCCCTTGCCAGGGAGGCGTAGAGCCGGGCGTGGGACTGGCAGTTGCCGCTGGCTTTCTTCAGGGTCTCAAGCGGCGACTGGCTGTCGGTCACTGCCCCCTTGACCGTTGCGGCGACCCATGCGACGAGCTTTTCCACGATCTTCACCCCGTCTTTTTCCGCCCCGGCGATCTCCTTTGCCTTGCCGATTATCTCGGGATTGTCCGCGAGTATCCGCTCGCCTGACTCCAGGTAGGGGGCGAAGGCCGTCTTGTCGAAGGAGGGGGGCGATGCTTCCGCCTTGAAGGGGGTCCTTTCCAGGGTGAACCTGACGCTGCCGTCCGCCAGCCTTTCCCCCTTTTGTCCCTCCCCTTGCAGGAGGGGGATGGTAGCGGGGAAGCCAGAGAAGGAGACATCCAGCCTCTTCAGCTCTGCGGGGTTTTTGATCGGCGTATCGACCTTCACCAGGCTGAAATCGAAAATCAGGTCTTTCTTTGCCAGGGCGGCGTCGGCGATGAATCTCCCGGCGCTCTGCGCATCTTCTGCCAGGGTCAGGATCAACCCGTCGCGCACCGACTCCTTGACGGTGTTTCCAGCAGGGTCCAGCCAGACATCGTTATCGACGAAGGTGTAGAGGTCGTTCCTGAGGTGGACGGCTTCCATCCCGCCGGGGAGGGTCTCGACCCCGATCACCTCAATATTCACATCCTTGACCTTTACCGCTTCCACATCCAGCATCTGGACGCTGTACTGCTTTCCCTGCGTCCCTCCGAGCATGGGGACGTAGAGATTGAGGGCGGGAGGCGGCAGGATCTTTCCCTTTGCCTTGAGGGTCTTCTCTTTCTTGTTTCCGGCCGATTCCGTGACGACCTTTACCACCTTGCCGGTAACATCCCCCCTGAGCTTCATCGAGCTGCCGTCGATGGTTTGCTCCACGCTGAAGGATTTCAGCGAGAGGTCCTTATCCACCAGGTAGGTTTCCCGTGCCGCAGCCTCGCGTGAATATCCCATCACCAGCAACTTTACGCTCCCTTCGCTGAAGATCTCGTAGCCGCCGGCGGTTTCGGTGATCCGCAGATGGGAAAAGCCGACCCGTTCGTCTCCCATTTGGACGCTGTACCAGCGGTCTCCGAGGGGAGGGGCGCTCAGGCGCGGGATTGATGCGGCAGAAGAGAGGAGTGGAAAAAGTACGAGAAAAATGGCGATGACAAACGGGGGGAGACGACGGAACAACGGCATGTGATTGTTTCCTTGCGTGCTGTGCGACGTTAAATGCTCTTTACGCGCTCATTCTGTGAAGATGGGTTCTTTTTTGGCCTCGGGCCGTTCCTCGGGATGATGGGGTGCCGGACACTGGTTGCACGTTTTTGCCCGTTCTTCATCGGTGCTGTTCAACCTTTTCTGCAGAAACGCGGCATAATCCAGGAGTTCCTGTTGCACCTCCCCGGGGAGGCGGCGAAATTCGGTAATCAGCTTCTGTTCATCCGGTGTTAGATTCATGGCGGTTCTCCTCTGAAAGATATGGGATTTATAGCACAACCTGGCCGTTGAGTGCAATCTCGTAAACCTCGTGACGGAAGTTTGGGCTTTCCCTGCACCGCCCGGAGCCGGCGGGGCGGGCTTAATTTTTTTGCTTGCGACGGGTTCACCTCGGCAGTATAATATAATCAAGATAAGAGTTGCGAGGGTCGAAAGATCCTCATTATGCCCTAGCTGACTTGCCCTCCTAGTCACTAGGGTGTTTTTTTGCCCGGAGTACCCATGTGCGACAAGCGGCACGAAAAGTGTGCCATTTGTTGCACATTTTTTTTGTTTCGGCTATGCTGCCTGTATAGATGTTTATCCATCCACGACGAGGGCTGTTATGGAACCGATTATAACCCTGACCGAAAAATGCCGCAAATGCTACTCATGCGTCCGGAGTTGCCCGGTCAAGGCCATCAAGGTTGAAAAGAGCTATACTGAGATCATTTTTGAGCGCTGCATCGGTTGCGGCAACTGCCTCAGCAACTGCCCCCAGCACGCCAAGGTGGTCACCGACAAGGTTGAGGTTACGGAGGGGTTGCTGGCCTCCGGACGGAAGGTCATAGCCGTTCTCGGCTGTTCTTTCCCGGCGTTTTTCCACTCCGTTTCGTCCGGGCAGCTTGTGGCGGGCCTGAAGAAGCTCGGTTTCGCCGAGGTTCATGAAGGGGCCGCCGGGGTCGAGTTGATCGCGGATGGGTATGCGGAGGCGTTTGAGAAGAGCGCCGTGTCGCTCATTTCTTCCCATTGTCCGGCCATTGTCGATCTGATAGAGCGCCACTACCCGAGTCTGATCAAGAATCTGGTCGGCGTCATTTCGCCGATGGTGGCCATGGGGCGTTTCCTGAAAAATGCGCTCGGCCCGGATGTGAAGGTGGTCTATCTGAGTTCATGCATTGCGGCCAAGTTCGAAATCCAGGCCGAAGAGACGCGGGGCGCCATCGAGACGGTCCTCACCTATCGGGAGTTGGAGGAGATCTTCAAAAACAGGTCTATCAATCCGGCCTCGTTGGAAGAAGAGCCGTTCGACGGCCTGCAGCCGCACCTGGGGAGGCTCTTCCCCATCGCGGAAGGTACGTTCAAGGCGTTTTCCATCGCCACCGATCCTCTCGATACCGAGATCGTGACGGCGGCAGGTGAGGTGAACGTCATGGGGATCATCCGGGACCTCGCCTCGGGGCGGATAAACCCCCGCATCGTCGATATCCGCTTCTGCTACGAAGGGTGCATCGGCGGTCCGGGCAAGAACTCCGAGCTGACGGAATTCTACAAGCGGAACCTGATAATCTCCCATTTCAAGAAAGAGGTGCCGTACCGCACCGCCCCCCACTATCTGCGGCAGCGGGAACCGCTCCCCTTGAAGCGGTCGTTTGCCAACAAGTATGCAAAGTTGACGCTTCCGAGGGGGAGCGATGTCAAAAAAATACTGCACGCCACCAACAAGTTTACCCAGAAGGATGAACTGAACTGCCGCGCCTGCGGTTACCGCACCTGCCGGGAGTATGCGGTAGCCGTCTTCCAGGGGCTGGCCGACCTGGAGATGTGTCTCCCCTACAACCTGCAGCAGCTGGAGGAGGACCGCGGCCGTCTCATCGAGAAGTACGAGCTGGCGCGGCGCGAGCTGGACCAGGAATACGGCGACGAGTTCATTGTCGGCGAGGATGCGAAGACCCACGAGGTCCTGGATCTGATCAAGCAGGTGGCGCCGACGCCGACCACGGTCCTGATCCGCGGTGAGTCCGGCACCGGCAAGGAGCTTACTGCCCGGGCCATTCACCGCTACAGCAGGAGAAACGACAAGCCGCTGGTTACGGTGAACTGCACCACCATCACCGACTCGCTCCTGGAGAGCGAACTCTTCGGGCACAGGAAGGGGGCATTCACCGGCGCGATTGCCGATAAAAAGGGGCTCTTCGAGGCTGCCGACGGCGGCACCATCTTCCTCGACGAGATCGGCGACATAACCCCCAAGTTGCAGGCCGAGCTCTTGCGGGTTCTCGACTCGGGCGATGTGCGTCCGGTAGGGGGGACGGCGGCAAAAAAGGTCGATGTGCGGCTCATTGCCGCAACCAACAAGAAACTCGAAGAAGGGGTGAGGGATGGATGGTTCAGGGAGGACCTCTACTATCGTCTCAACGTCTTTTCCATCACCATGCCGCCTCTGCGCAGCAGGGTCGAATCCATACCGCTTTTGGCGCACCATTTTCTCGAAAAGGCGCGCAACAAGCTGAACAAGAGCATCGTCGGCCTGGAGGACCGGGCGGTCAAGGCGATGATGCAGTATTCGTGGCCCGGCAACATCAGGGAGATGCAGAACGTCATCGAGCGCGCCGCCGTCCTTACCCATGACGAGATCATCAAGCTGGGCAATCTGCCGCTGGTCTTTGCCGAGATTTACGCCGAGGAGGCGGATGATGTTCCTGATCTCAGGTCCTTCAAGCACGAGCGGGAGCCCCACGTGATGCGGGTGGAAAAGAAGCTTATCCAGCGCTATCTGGCCGATGCCGACGGGAATGTGTCAAAAGCGGCACAACTCGCAAATATTCCCCGCAGGACGTTCTATCGCCTCCTGGACAAGCACGGTCTGAAGGGGCGCGTGGCGAAATAGTGAGCTGAATCGGCTCTGGGCGCGGCGATAGCGCCGTCAAGACGATGCATCTCCGCTGTTTCCCGGCGCGGATGCGGTGCGTTGGTGGCGGGCTGATTTTGCGTGAGCCGGACAAAATTGGGCAGTCGTGCCGATGGTGTGTCAAAGGTGGCACATAATGTATACACTATCCGGCGGCCGGAACGCGGGATTGTAAAATAAATTCAGCAATATCAGCCTGTTACGATTTGGTGGCGCCTGTGGTTTCAGTTGGCACGCATATCGCAATTAATGAGACATTCGGTTAAGACAAAAACACAACTATATATAGGAGGATAATAACATGGGCAGAATGAGAGAAAATCCGAGGTACAACGTAATATCCATGAGGATCAGCGATGAGGAGAGGGAAACGCTGGAGCAGATCGTCAACACCACCAACAGGAGCGTTTCCGACATCATGAGAGAGGCGATGGAGCTGGTCAAGTCAAGGCTCGCCACGATGGAGATGTCCCACAGGGCCGCCTGAAAAAACAGATGCATACCCGCAAAAAAGGCCGCTGTTGCGGCCTTTTTTGCGTCCGGCTATTTCACGCTCCAGCTTGTTCCCTGTGCGGAATCGAGGAGCACAATGTTCTTCCCCAGAAGAAAATCCCGGATCTCGTCCCCCCGCCTGAAGTCTTTGGCCTTCCTTGCCGCTGTGCGTTCCGCAATGAGCCGTTCGATCTCTGCCACGGAAATATCGAGCCCGCTTGCTTTTCGGTCCTTCAGTCTCGTCAGGAGCGAAGCCGGTTCGGAATTGAAGATGCCGAGGACGTCGGCGATCGCCCCGATGTTGCCCTTGACCCGGGAGCAGAGTGCCGACAGGGTGGCGGAGCGCCCCTTGGCTTCGCTCAGCACCCGATTCACGCAACGCACCAGGTCAAAGACGTGTCCCATTGCCAGAGCCGTGTTGAAATCGTCATCCATCGCTTCCCGGAATCGGAGCGGCAGCGAGTCGGATTTGTCGAGGAGCTCGCGCTCCGCCTCGCTGAGAGTGCTCGCGTCAACTTCCTCCCCGCCTGTGGCCGGGTTTGACGCCAGGGCTTCATTGATAGCGGCCAGCGCTTTGTAAATCCTCTCCATGCCTGTCTCCGCTTCCGACAGGTTCTGGTCGGAAAAATCGAGCGGCGACCGATAGTGGGCAGAGAGGAGAAAGAAGCGGAGGACCTCGCTGTCGTACTTATCCAGCACCTCCTTGATGGTAAAGAAGTTGCCGAGGGACTTGCTCATCTTTTCCGCGTTGATGTTGACAAAGCCGTTGTGCAGCCAGTATTTGACAAATGGCTTGCCGGTGGCGGCCTCCGACTGGGCGATTTCGTTTTCGTGGTGGGGGAACACCAGATCCTTGCCGCCGCCATGGATGTCGAAGGTTTCTCCCAGGTACTTCATGCTCATGGCTGAACATTCGATGTGCCATCCCGGACGTCCGTTGCCCCATGGCGATTCCCAGAAAGGCTCATCCGGCTTCGCTTCCTTCCAGAGGACGAAGTCCATGGGGTGGTGTTTCCGCTCGTCCACCTCGATCCTGGCCCCCGCCTGCATATCCTCCAGGTTCCGCTTAGAGAGCCTGAGGTACGGGTCGAACTTTTCCACGCAGAAGTTGACGTCCCCTCCCATCTGATAGGCAAACCCCTTGTCGATGAGGGTCTGCACCAGCGCAATGATCTCCGGTATGTGGTCGGTGGCCTTCGGCTGGCTGGTGGGGGAAAGGAGCCCCAGCTGCGCCATGTCCCGGTCGAACTCCATGATGAAGCGCTCCGAGACCGCATCGTAGGTCACCCCCTCCCGGTTGGCCCGGTTGATGATCTTGTCGTCGATGTCGGTGTAGTTGCGCACATAGTTCACCTCCAGTCCCAGTGACCGGAGGTAGCGGTAAATCACGTCGAACACCACGTTGGCGCGGGCATGGCCGATGTGGCAATGGTCGTAGACCGTCACGCCGCAGACGTACATCCCGACCTTTCCCGGTTCGATCGGTACGAAATCTTCCTTTGTTCCCGTAAGGGTGTTGTATACACGTAAGGCCATGAAAATCCTCGAAATCTGTGATCAAATGCTGGATAAATCTAGCATAACGCACCATTGTTGTGAAGCAGTTTCCGGCGCCGGCGTTCAGGATGGTCTGGTCAGGAACCTTCCGACGGCAGCGACTATCCCCGCGCTCGTGAACGGCTTGATGATGTAGCCGTCGGCGCCGGACTCGGCCGTGAGGCGGCGCAGGTCCTCTTCCCCCTTGGACGACAGGAGGAGGATGGGGATATTGCAACTGGACTCTTTCTCTCTCAGAAGCTTCGCCTTTTTGTTCCCGTCGAGCATGGGGAGCATGACATCCAGGATGATGAGATCCGGCTTGTTCACGGAAAAGATGTAGCTGTTGGCCTCCAAGCCATTCTGAGCGCATATCACTTCATAACCGGCATCTTCAAGGGCGTCGCGCGCCATTGCAAGGACCAGTTCGCTATCGTCGACGATCAGAATTCTCTGTTTTGACATGGGTCATTCATCTCCTGTTGAGTGGAATATTTTCGAGATTGTGTCGGGAATGCCGGCGAGCGGCACTACCAGGTCTACGGCGTTCATGGCTATGGCCGCCCTGGGCATGCCGAACACGGCGCAGCTCCGTTCGTCCTGGGCTATGGTCAACCCTCCCCGTTCCTTGATATGGATGAAACCCTGCGCACCGTCCTTCCCCATGCCGGAAAGGAGGACCCCAACCACCCGCGTTCCCAGTTCCATGGCCAGGGACTTGAAGAGGATGTCGATGGACGGGCGGCAGCAGTTGACCGGCATGTCGTCCGTCAGCCGCACCACACCGTCCCTGACGACCATGTGATGGTCGCCGGGGGCGACTAAAACCTCCCCCGGCTTGAACTCATCGCCGTCGGCGGCGAGGCGTACGGGCAATCGGCATTCCCGGTCGAGCCACTGGGCGAATCCGCCGGCAAAGCCGCTCGCTATGTGTTGAACGATGAAGGTCGTTGCCTTGAAATCCGCGGGGAGCGACTTGACGATGCTCATCACCGCCTGGGGCCCGCCGGTGGATGCACCGATGGCAAGGACCCGCCTGTCCCCCGCAGGGAGGGGAGCTGTGCCGCCAGGGACGAACCTGGGCTTGGTCTTGGGCCTGCGGCGGATCACCTTTATCCGGGCGAGCATCCTGACCTTTTCGACGAGAGTCGCCCTGAAGCTCCCGGCCGATCCGTTGATTTCCTCTCCCCCCGGTTTGTCCATGACGTCCAGCGCGCCCCTGTTTATGGCGGCGAAGGCGTTGTTGACCTCTCTGTCGTCCAGGGTGGCGGAAAGGACCAGGATCGGCGTCGGGAAGCGCGCCATTATCTCCTCGATGGCGGTCAGCCCGTCCATGACCGGCATCATCAGATCCATGATGATCAGGTCGGGATTGAGCCGTTCGGTCATGAGGACGGCCTCGGTGCCGTTTGCCGCTTCGCCGGTCACCAGGATGTCGTCCGTGCTGCGGAAAATGTCCTTGAGTATCTCCCTCGTCAAAAGCGAATCGTCTGTGAGCAGAACCTTTATCATTAACAGATCACCTTGAGTTGTACTGTTGCTGCAACTGTCAGCCGATGAAGGCCTTTACCGTGTTGAGCAGGGTCCCCTGGTCGAATGTTCCCTTCACAATGTAAGCCTGGGCGCCCGAATCCATGGCCTGGCGCTTGTCTTCGTCGGTGGCCAGGGATGAAACGATGATGACCGGCACGTCCCGGTAGTCGTCCATGGTCCTGAGCCTTCTGGTCAGTTCGAAACCGCTGATGCCGGGCATCATCACGTCGGAAATCACCAGGTCGAACCTCTTTCCCGCCACCTTTTCCAGTGCGTCCTCGCCGGAAACGGCGATTTCCACCCGGTAGCCGTGGTTGGCCAGAATGCTCCGTTCCATGGTGCGGGTGGTGATGGAATCGTCCACCACGAGGATATGCCCTTTTTCCCGCTTTCCTTGCCGTTCCTCGATCATGGTGCGGAAACCGGTCGAGGCGCCCCCTTCCGCCCTGGCGAAGATGTCCGGCACGTTGAGGATGAGGGCGGGGTCGCCGTTGCCGAGAATGGTGGCGCCGAAGACGAACGTGACGTTTTTCAGCTGGTTGCCGAGGTTCTTCACCACTATCTCGGAACTCTCCAGGCTCGCATCGACGGTGCAGGCGAGGCATTGTCCGCGCAACGCCACGACCAGCGCCGTGATCTTCCCGGATTTAGACAGAGTCTTGCCATCCGGGAGCCCGAGCAGGGCGGACAACGACACCAGCGGCACGGTGACGCCGCGCAGGGATATGGCTTCCTTCCCGCCGACGGTGGTTATGTCCTCGCTGCGGATCTTGATCGTTTCCTGCACGTAGGATAGGGGGACGGCATAACATTCGCCGCCGCAGAGTACCAGGAGGGCCTCCATGACCGAAAGGGTCAGCGGCAGTTGCAGCGTGAACTCCGTGAAGCGGCCGATTTCGCTGGCGATGGTGAGATGCCCCTTCATCCGCTCCATGTTCTTCTTCACCACCCCCATGCCGATGCCGCGGCCGGAAGTGTCGGTGATGAAGTCCCTGGTGGAGAATCCCTCTTCGAGGATGAGGTAGAGGGCGTCGCTGTCGTCCATGGCGGCCGCGTCTTCCCGGCCGATCAACCCTTTGCGCAGCGCCGCCTCTTTGACCATCTGCGGGTCGATCCCCCGCCCGTCGTCGCGGATGTCCAGACGGACCCCCCCTCCTTCGAGCCGGGCGGATATTTCTATCCCACCTTTTGGCGGCTTCCCTGCCACGAGGCGCTCTTCGAGCGGTTCGATGCCGTGGTCCACGGCGTTTCTGAGGATGTGCAGGATCATGGGCTTGAGGGCTTCCAGGAGCACCCGGTCCATCTCGGTCTGGGCGCCGGTGACCCTGAAGTCGATCAACTTCCCCTGTTCGCGCGACAGGTCGCGGACCATCCGCTCGAAACCGTCGGTGATGGTGTGCAAGGGGAGCATGCGGAGGGCCATTGCATCGCCGTGCAGCTCCTGGACCAGGTAGTCGAGGTACAGGACGTCTTCCTCCAGATCCCGCTGAAACCCCTGGAGCGCAGGGGCGAAGACCGGATCGGCGGTCCTGCCGCACAGCCCCTTCAGGCGGACTATTTTGTCCTCGAAGCGTTTTTTGTTTATGATCAGCTCGCCGAGGCGGTTGATGAGGTTGTCGAGGGTCTTGACGTTGGCCCGGACGGTCTCCTCTCCGCCCCCTTTCTGCTCCTCCGCCTTCCTTTCCAGGAGGTCCGGCGTGATTTCCCCCCGGCCGAAGGCGAGGACGAACTTATCCACGTCGAACGGCGGCTCTTCATTGTTGATCTGGGCGGCGATCAGCCGGGCAATGGCGTCGGATCCCTTGAGCAGGAGGTCGATGACCCCGGCGTCCGCCTCCTTTCGTCCCCGCTCGACCTCCTCGAAGAGGTCTTCCATCTGGTGGGCGACGGCGCTTATCTCCTCCAGCCCCACCAGTTTGGCCGATCCCTTCAGGGTATGGGCGTTGCGCATGAGGTCGCGAAGAAGCGCCCGGTTGGCCGGCTCCTTTTCCAGGGTGAGAAGCCCCTTCTGGACGGCCTCCAGGTGCTCCTGCGCCTCCTTGAAGAATATCTTGAGGTATTTGTTCCGGTTCGGCATCTACGCCTCTTTGTCGCTCAGGTCCCGCAGCTTTTCCGTCTGTTCCATGATGTCCGATATGGCCCGTTCGGTCTCGGTGGCGCTCGTTGCCACCTGCTGGGCCACGTCCCGCACCTCGGTCATGGTTTCCGCCATCTGTTCGCAGGCCGAGGTCTGCTGCTGGGTGGAGAGGGTTATCTCCTTGGCGGCCCGGGCGGTCTCCTCCACCATGTTGATGATGTTGCCGAACGAGAGCTGGACCTTGTCCACCAGCGCGGAGGCGGCATCCACCCCCTTTGTCCCCTCTTCCGTGACCATTATGGTGCTGTTGGTCGCCTTCTGGATCTCCTCGATGAGCCCCTTGATCTGCTTGGTGGCGTCAACGGTCCGTTCCGCCAACCGCTTTACTTCCTGCGCCACTATGGCGAAGCGTTTGCCCGCTTCCCCTGCGCCGGCCGCCTCGATGGCCGCATTGAGGGCGAGGAGATTGGTCTGGTCGCTGATTTCGTCGATTATTTCGATGATGCCGCCGATCTTCTGGCTGTTGTCCCCCAGTTGCAGCATGCTCTCGGCAATGCTCTGCACCTGGCTCTTCAGCGCGGTCATCCCCTCGATGGCGTTGGTCACGTCGCTCGTCCCCGCGGTGCAGCTCTGGGTGGTCTCCTCAGCCATGGCCTCGACCGATTTGGCGTTGTCCGTAATCTGCTTGGCGGTGATGGCGATCTCTTCCGAGGTGGTCGTCACCTCCTGCACTGCGGTTGCCTGCTGGGTGGCGCCGGAAGATTGCTGGGCGCAGATGGCCATCATTTCGTTGGCAGAGCTGGACAACCGGATTATGGCCTCCCTTATGGAGGCGACCAGCCTGGAACTCTTGTCGATTTCCCCTTTGAGGTTCCTGACGATGACGGTGGTCATCTTGTTGAACGCCTCGGCCAGGGTGCCGATTTCGTCGCTCGTCTCCACCGGGATCTCTTCGTTCATGTTGCCGTCGGCGATGCGCCGCGCCGCCTCGGTCAGTTTCAGCAGGGGGCGGATGGAATAACGGACCACGAAGAATATGGTCATGCTCGAGACCAGGAGCATGATGAGCATGGCGCCGATGATCTGGTTTCTCAGGGCGGCAACCTTCCGGTCGGTCTTTTCCATGGAGAAACCGATGCGGAACCCTCCCCAGTGCTTGCCGTTCACAAAAACCGGCGCGGAGATGTCCCACATCTTTTCGCCTGTATTCCTGAAGTAGACCTGCTGGAGGAGTTCCTGGGTGTTTTTGGCCGCCTTCAGCCCGACCTCGTCGTTGAACATGAGTTTGGTCCGGTTGCCGGTCAGGTCCTTAGCCCTGTCTCCGGTCAGAGGCTGGGAATACTTCCGGTTGTGGGTCGGCAGGTAGCCGTTCCTGTCAACAAGCACGGCGAAAACCACCTGATCGTCCTTCAGGTACTCGTCCTCGAGATCCTGGATGGTGCGGTCCAGGAACCGGTCGTACTTGGTGTGGTATTTCTGCGGTTCGGTGTTTGGGATCGGGACGTAGTGCTCGTCGAAGATCTCCGCCTCGGTGAACCTCCCGCTGTCAACGGCGTCCTGAAGGATCCGCTCCATCATCTTGGCGCCTGCCAGGGCCTCGATCCTACCCTTAGACAGCAGTTCGCTCTCCATGGATGCGCTTCTTGACCTGACGAAATAGACCGTGAAGATCGACATGATGACGATCATCACCAGAATGAGAATCGCCGCAATCTTGACCGACAGTTTGTTAAACATAGCAACTCCTTGCCTGTAAAGTTAATCCACCATTGAAACCGCTGACCGCTCTCTACGGATTGTGCTCCACAACGATCTCCGGCGCGTTCATAAGCTTCGCGATATCGAGCATCATGACCAGTCTGCCGTCCAGATTCAGCTGGCCGCGGATATATTCGCGCGGGGCCCCGCCGAGAGAGGTAATCACCGGTTCGAGACCGTTCACCGGGAGAGGGGTCACCCCCTCCACCTTTTCGGTCAGGATGCCGGTGGCGAACCTTTCGGACTTGACGACGATGATCCTCCCCGTCGCGGAGATGGCGGGCTGGGGCAGTCCCAGGAGCGGCCTGATGTCCATGGCAGCGGTTATCTCGCCGCGAAGGTTGAACACCCCGGCGATGAGCTCCTGTACACGGGGGATTTTCACCAGTTTCGGCACCCGGATCACCTCCGTGGCGTAGACCGTTTCAAAGGCGAAGGTCTCTCCGCCGAGGACGAAGGTGATATATTCCTGCTGCTCTTCCCCTGCTTCCTCCGCCTCCGACAACCCCTGCCAGTACTCGTCCTTCATCTCTTCCAGGATGGAGCGGATGTCGTATCCCGGTTTCTTCTCAGCCGTCATCTCTCAGGGCCTCTTTCCCGCGCATTTTCATTCCGCACTTTCCAGTTCGCTTTTAAGCTGTCCGACGAACGCTTCGCGCGACAGCCCGCCGGAATAGGGTATGGTGCTGTTTTCCTTTAGTCTTGCCAGTATGTTGAGGGTGTTCTGCAGCTCGCGCCGGCGTTCCTTCTCCTTCCCCATCCGGGCATAGATGCACGACAGCTGGTATCGTGGCATGACGAACTCCATGTCCAGGAGGATGGCCTTCCGGTACTCTTCCGCAGCCTCGGACAGGTTGTCGGACATGTCCAGGACAAGCCCCTTGAGAAAGTAGGCCTCCGCCAGGAGGTCGTTTATGGCCAGCGCCTTGTCGCAGGCGGCCAGCGCCTCCCGGAAGTGACCGTTGTTGGCATGGATGAATCCCAGGGCGACCAGGGCGCCGGTATGGTCGGGCTGATGCCGGATCACCTCTTCCAGAAGCTGCGCCGCTTCGGGGAAGCGCTCCTCCTCGAACAGCTCGCAGGCCCTCGCGAACAGCCGGGGCAGGTCGATGCCCATCTTCGCCTGTGGGGCGGGGCGGGCTGGGGGTGCCTTTGCCGGAAGCGGCGGTTTCGGCCGGGGCGGTTTTGCTGCTGCCGGGGCCGCCTTGGCGGGCCCGACCAACGGTTGCTCCACCGGCGCCGGGGCCTGCTGGGGGCCCTTTTTCCGGTAATAGAAGCCGCCGCCAAAGGTTTGCCGATCAAATCGCGACGAGATCTGGGAGAGGGTCTCGGCGTGCCCCAGAAAGAGGTGCCCCGCAGGTTTCAGGCAGGCGCTGAACTTTTCGATGATCTCCCTGGTGGTGGCGAGGGTGAAATAGATGGTGACGTTGCGGCAGAATATCGCATCGAGGCCGACGAATTCCCCTCCGGGGAACTCGTCGGTCAACAGGTTCAGGTGGGAAAAATCCACCAGGCTCTTCACCTCGTCCTTTATCCGGTAACCCTTGCCTATTCTGTCGAAGTAGCGCTCCAGGTAGCGCTTTTCTATGACCCGCATGGCCCACGGCCCATAGATGCCGTCCCGTGCCCTTTTCAGTGCCCGGTTGTCGATGTCCGTGGCGAGGATACTTATGTCCATCTCCTGCCAGCCGGGGAGGGTCTCCATGATGGTCATCGCCATAGAGTACGGTTCCTCTCCGGTGGAACATCCCGCCGACCAGAGGCGCAGCCTCAGCCTTTCCCCCGGTTTCGTTGTCGCCAGCTCGGCAAGGAGCAGGTTGCGCAGGGCCGCGAAGTGGGCATGGTAGCGGAAAAAATAGGTCTCGCCGATGGTCAGGAAGGGGAGGAGCTTTTTCAGCTCCTGCCGCTTCTCCTGGTGGAGGATGAGGTAGTCGTAGTATTCCCGGTAGGAGTCGATCTTCAGCGCCGACATCCGCTTCAGGAGCCCCCGCTCCAGGATCTTCATGTTGCGCCGCTCGAAGTGCAGGCCGCTCTGCCTGAGGAGATATTCGTAGAAGAGAAGGTAGTCCCGGTTGGAAAGGGGCTCTGCGGGTGAGGGGAGCGACCGTTTCTTCCCTCCCCGGGCGATGGCCTCGATGTCTTCCCGGAGCCTTGCCGTATCCAGCGGGTTGAGGATGAAGTCGAAGAGGTTGAGCATCTCGAATTCGAGCTCGGGGTAATCGGAAATGACGATGACCGGGATGTGGCGGCTCTCTTCGGCGCGATGGAGGCGGTCAACGGTCTCCACGGCGCCGATATCCTTCGTTGCCACTTCGAGGACGATGAGCCCGGTCTTTTCGCTGCGGATCGCCTGCAACGCCTCACTGTAGCCCTGGACGCACGACACCGCGTGCCCGTCCTCGGCCAAAAGCTTCGAGAGGAGGGCGCAGAGCGCCTCGTTTTCGTTGATCACCAGGATGTGCAGCTACATCTCCCCCTTTGTCCCGACGGTTAGTCTCTATTCCGTCTTTTCGCTCTTGGCCCACGAATCGCGCAGGGTGACCGTCCGGTTGAATACCTGCTCCCCTGCGGCGTCCCTGTCGAGGCAGAAGTACCCCTGCCGCTCGAACTGGTAACGGACCTCCTCCTTTGCGCAGCCCAGGCTCTGCTCCAGCCGGGCGCCGGTCAGCACCCGGAGGGATTGTGGGTTGAGGAACCCCTTGAAGTCCTGTCCCCCCCGGTCCGGGTTCGCCACGGTGAATAGGCGGTCGTAGAGCCGAACCTCGGCACTGACGGCGTGGCCTGCAGAAACCCAGTGGATGGTACCCTTGATCTTGCGGCCGTCCGGCGCCGACCCCCCTTTCGATGCGGGGTCGTAGCTGCAGCGCACCTCCACCACCTTCCCCTGCGCGTCCTTCACGACGCTTTCGCACCTGACGATGTAGGCGTAACGGAGCCTCACCTCGCGCCCCGGCGTCAGGCGGAAGAACCCTTTCGGCGGCTCTTCCAGAAAATCATCATCTTCGATGTATATCTCCCTGGAAAACGGCACCTTGCGCGTCCCCATGGCGGGGTCGTTCGGGTGGTTGGCGGCGTCGAACTCCTCCACCAACCCTTCGGGGTAGTTTTCGATCACTACCTTGAGCGGCTGCAGCACCGCCATGACCCGCGGCGCCCGGACGTTCAGGTCGTTTCTGACGCTGTCCTCCAGGACGCTCATGTCGATCCAGCTGTCGCTTTTCCCCACTCCGATCTGCTCGCAGAAGCCCCTGATCGATTCCGGCGTGTAGCCGCGCCGCCTCAGCCCCATGATGGTCGGCATGCGGGGGTCGTCCCACCCGGACACGTCGCCGTCCTGGACCAGCTGGAGGAGCTTCCGTTTGCTCATCACCGTGTAGGTCAGGTTCAGGCGGGCGAACTCGTACTGGCGCGGGTGGTAGATGCCGAGCCGGTCGAGGAACCATTCGTAGAGGGGGCGGTGGTCCGCAAACTCCAGGGTGCAGATGGAGTGGGTGATACCCTCGATGGAATCGCTCTCCCCATGGGCATAGTCGTACATGGGATAGATGCACCATTTGTCCCCCGTATGGGGATGGTCGGCGTGGAGTATCCGGTACATGACCGGGTCACGCAGGTTCAGGTTCGGCGCCGCCATGTCGATCTTTGCCCGGAGCACCTTGGCCCCGTCGGCAAACTCGCCTGCCCGCATGCGCCGGAACAGGTCGAGGTTCTCCTCTACGGTCCGGTTCCGGTAGGGGCTCTCCTTGCCCGGTTCGGTCAGGGTGCCGCGGTAGGCGCGGATCTCGTCGGCCGAGAGGTCTTCCACGTAGGCGTCCCCCTGGCTTATCAGCTGCTCGGCCCACTGGTAGAGCTGCTCGAAGTAGTCGGAGGCGTAGTAGAGGTGCTCCCCCCAGTCGAAGCCGAGCCAGCGGACGCTCTCCTTGATGGATTCCGCGTATTCCACCTCCTCCTTGGCCGGGTTGGTGTCGTCGAAGCGGAGGTGGCAGCGGCCGCCGAAGTCCCGGGCCAGGCCGAAGTTGAGGCAGATCGACTTGGCGTGGCCGATGTGAAGGTAGCCGTTCGGCTCCGGCGGGAAGCGGGTGACTACGCTCTTGTGCTTGCCGCTCTTGAGGTCGTCCTCGACGATGGTGCGGATGAAGTTGGTGGGTTGGGTCGTTTCCGGTGTCGTCATATCATATCCTTCGATTGAATTTTATGTTTCCAACGGTCGGTTCCTTACTTCCGCTCCAATAACACCACCGCATGAGAGGCGATTCCCTCGCCCCGGCCGCAGAAGCCTAGTTCCTCGGTGGTGGTTGCCTTGACGTTGATCCTCTCCGCTTCAGCGTTCAGTGCGCAGGCGATCTTCTCCCTCATCTGCGGGATGAATGGTGCGAGCTTCGGACGCTGGGCGATGATGGTCGCGTCCAGGTTGCCGATCCTGTAGCCCTTTCCGTCCGCCAGGGACATGACGTGCTCAAGGAGCTTTATGCTGTCGGCTCCCTTGTAGGCGGGGTCGGTGTCGGGAAAGTGCTTGCCGATGTCCCCAAGGCCTACTGCGCCGAGGATGGCATCGGAGATGGCGTGGAGGAGTACGTCCGCATCGGAGTGGCCGAGGAGCCCCTTTTCGTAGGGGATGTCAACCCCGCCGAGGATCAGTTTTCTGTCGCTGACAAGTCTGTGTACGTCGTAGCCGTGGCCTATGCGCATGGTTGCCCCTTCATCCCATTCACAATTTAATCGTGGACTGATTTTAAAAAAGCCTCCGCCAGGAGCATATCCTCAGGCGTGGTGATCTTGATGTTGCGGTAATCCCCCATGACCACATGCACCTCTCTCCCCAGGCGCTCCACCAGCGAGGCGTCGTCCGTGCCGAGGAATCCTTCCGCTGCGGCCAGTTCGTGGGCCGCGCGGATGATCCCGTAGCGGAAGGCCTGGGGGGTCTGGGCTAGCCAGATGTTCTCCCTGGGGGGGGTGCCGGTCACTATACCCCCCTCGACGGTCTTGACGGTGTCCTTGGCCGGCACAGCCACCAGCGCGCCGTCCTCGGCGATCGCCACCTCGATGGTGCGCTTCAGCACTGCGGCGGGAATGAAGGGCCTCACCCCGTCGTGGATGAGCACCACGTCGTCTTCCGGGCTCCCGTTCAGTGACCGTAGTCCGTTCAGCACCGAGTGCTGCCGCTCCTTGCCCCCCGCCACCACATCTCGGACCTTGGTGAAGTGGTAGCGCTCCACCACGTGCTCGCGGCAGTAGGGGATCTCCGCTTCGGGGGCAATGACGCAGATCTGGTCGATGAACGGGGCAGCCTCGAAGACCGCCAGTGTATGGGCGAGGATCGGCCTCCCGTCAAGGAGGAGATACTGCTTGTTGATGTCCGCTCCCATCCGCTTCCCCATCCCGGCTGCCGGGACAAGTGCCGTTACCGTCATCTCTTTACTCCTGGAATGAACCTGATTTTGCCAGTCGGCCAAGGCTGGACGCCGGACCAGGGCCAACCGACGTAATTATCGAAACAAACGGCCTTTTTCCGCCGCGGACCGCCCGTGCCTGCCGGAATAGTGTATAAAATCATGAGATTATACAATGATAACAGAAAAAGACCAGACAAAATTGCCCGGAGGGGGGAGGATGAATTTTTTCCCGCGGTGATGTTATCCGGCCGGGAGCCTGTCGAAGCCAGGGGATCGCAGCAGTGGATTCACTCCTGGGCCTGACAGGTTCCCAGAGCCTGCAACGCGGCGATCAGGGGGGGGAGGTCATCGCTCAGGATGGTGCGCGGGTCGAGGAGGAACGTCCCCTTGTATATCCGCCCGATGACCGGAACCGGGCACCCCCTGAGGGTTGCCTCGATATCCTGCGCCGGCATGTCGTTGACCTTGACGGCGATCAGGGTGGTGGGGAGCTCCAGGAGCGGCAGTGCTCCTCCCCCCACCTGGGAAAATCCTTCGGTGAGGGAGAGCCTTACCGTTGCCGGAATCCCCCGTCGCAGGCGGCGCAGCATCGCCTTTGCCGTGCGGGAAAGGACGGCGGGAGAGGCGGTCAGCATCCGCAGGGTCGGTATTTCCTTCAGTGCCCGGCGCTCGTCGCGATAGATGCGCAGGGTCCCTTCAAGCGCCGCCAGGGTCAGCTTGTCTATCCTGACGGCGCGCAGGAGCGGATGTTTCTTCATCGGCGCCAGAAGGGAAGTCTTGCCGACGATGATGCCCGCCTGGGGACCGCCCAGGAGCTTGTCGCCGCTGAAGGTGATCACGTCGACCCCGGCGCGGACGAACTCCTGTACCGTCGGCTCATGGCAACCCAAAAGCCCAGTCAGCTCCACCAGGTTTCCGCTCCCCACATCGGCCATGACCGGCAGGGAATGTTCTAGGCCGAGCCCGACCAGCTCCGCGGCGGACACCTCAGCGGTGAAGCCGACCACGGCGAAGTTGCTGCAATGGACCTTGAGGAGCAGGGCCGTTTCCTGATTGATCGCATCTGCGTAATCGCGGGGATGGGTGCGGTTGGTGGCTCCCACCTCCTTCAACACCGCTCCGCTCTGGCGCATCACGTCGGGGATGCGGAACGAGCCGCCGATTTCCACCAGCTCCCCCCGGGAGACGACGACCTCTTTGCCGGGGGCGAGCGAGCTCAGGGCGAGAAGGACCGCCGCCGCGTTGTTGTTCACCACAAGCGCCGCCTCCGCCCCGGTCAGTTCGCAGATGATACTTTCCACGTGGGAATAGCGGCTGCCACGTTCCCCCTTGTCCAGGTCGAACTCCAGGTTCGAATAGCCGAAGGCCGCTTCGTTCAGTGCCTTGCCGACGCTTTCCGCCAGGGGGGAGCGGCCGAGGTTGGTGTGGACCACCACCCCGGTGCCGTTCACCAGCCGTTTCAGTTTCGGGGCGTTCACCGTTTCCAGCTCGCGGGTTATCCGTTCGACAACGGACCGTTCCGCAAACGCCTCGACGCCCAATTCGCCCCGCAGTGCGGCGGCGCGCAACGCCTCCAGCGAGCTGCGGACAGCGTTGACCACCAGCGGTCGCGGGTATGCGGCGAGGAGCGATTTTATCCCTTCACATTCGAGGACCTTGTCTACCTTCGGAATGTTTTTTAAAATGGCCAAACCTGCCGCCTTTCGAAGCTTTTGCCAAGGATAAAAAAATCCACAGTTCACTCGGTTTGGCCAGATGTTCGGCTACGCATCAATCTGTGCCAGACCGGGAAAGCTGTGGACGGTTTACGAACGGGGCGATCAGAGATCGAGGTGTCTGGACGCCGTCTTCTCCGCAGGCTTCAGCGGCGGGCTCCCCGTGCTGCCCTGCATCAGAACGATGCCGCCGTATTCGGCGTTTTTACGGACGAGCTTTTCCGCCAGGGTGGCGTCTTTGTTGCGGAAAGCCTCGATGATCTTCTCATGCTCGTCCACGGACACGTGCATCCTCCCCGGCTTGCTCAAGGAAGCGACGCGCAGCCGCTGGAACTTTTTCACCAGGCTGTTTATCATCTCGTGGAGCTTTTCGTTGTTGGCCGATTTTATGAACAGCTCGTGGAAGTCGTTGTGTACCTTGAAAAAGTGCTTGATGTCCCCCTCATCGGCAAGGTGGCGCAATTTGTCGTTGATTGCCGAAAGCTTGTCCAGCTCCTTTGAGGTCAGCTTTTCACATGCCCTGCGTGCCGCGTATCCCTCCAGGATGCTCTTTATGGCGTAGAACTCCTCCACGTCCCGCGGAGAGAAGGAGGCGACCACCGCCCCCTTGCGGGGAATTACAGTCAGGTACCCCTCCGACTCCAGCTGCCGGAACGCTTCCCGGATCGGGGTCCTGCTGATGCCGAACCGCTCGGCAAGTTCCGGCTCGGCGACCTTTTCTCCCGGCCTCAGCGATCCGCTCATGATCGCGTCGCGGATGGTTTCCAGGATACGTTCCCGCAGGGTGAGATGCTTGTCGATGCTCTTTTTCATGGTGTCTCCTTGGAGTATCAAGGTAAATTGTATACAGTATACATGATTTGTCAAGAACTTACCCTATAAGGCGGAGCAATCAGCTATTTAGGCGATTTATTATGGCGGATTAAGCTTGAAATTTGCCATGTCCGGGAGTATTTTAGCCGCAAGGAGTTGGGATGGATCCGGTTCGCCACCTTAAAATCTCGGTATTCGTGCTTGCCATGCTGGTTACCCTCGGTACCGTCGGTTACATGGGGATCGAGGGGTGGCGTTTCCTCGACGCCCTCTACATGACCGTCATCACCCTCGGCACCGTCGGCTTCAGGGAGGTGCACGAGCTGAGCGACAGCGGCAAGGTCTTCACCATGCTGCTGATCATCTTCGGCGTCAGCGTGCTCGGCTACATCGTCGGCAGTCTTGCCCAGATCATGTTCGAGGGGCAGATCCAGCGAATCATCGGGAGGAAAAAGGTGGAGAAAAAGATCGAGGCATTGAGGGACCACTACATAATCTGCGGCTTCGGCAGGATCGGCGCCCTCATCTGCAAGGAGTTCGCCGCCAAGCCGATCCCCTTCGTGGTGGTGGAAAAGGACCCGCTGGTGGTGGAAAAGCTGGAGCAGGACAGCTACCTGTTTCTCCGGGGGAACGCCACGGACGACGAGACCCTGCTCAAGGCGGGAATCAAAAAGGCCCGGGGTCTGATCTCGGTGGTCACATCCGATACGGAGAACGTCTACATAACCCTGACCGCCCGCGGTCTGAACCCCGAGCTCTACATCCTCGCCCGTTCCGGAGAGGAAGGGTCGGAAATCAAGCTGAAACGGGCAGGCGCCAACAAGGTGGTCTCCCCATACGTGATCGGCGGCACCCGCATGGCCCAGGCGATCCTTCGCCCCAACGTGGTGGACTTCATCGAGATAGCCACCGGCCGGGAACACCTGGAACTGCAGATGGAGGAGATCCTCATCCCGCCCCAATCAGCTTTTGTCGGCGAGAACCTGGCCAGCTCCGGTTTCCGCAAGGAGACCGGCGTCATCATCATCGGCATCAAGAAATCGACGGGGAAGATGGTCTTCAACCCGGAATCACATACCCACCTGGAGGCGCGGGACACCCTCATCGTCCTCGGCGAGCCGGGGGCCATCCAGAAGCTGGAAGAGCTGGTCCACTGCTCAAAATGCGCCGATGCGGTCATCAACAAACACAGGAAAGAGCCCCATAGCCATGAATAACACGGTCTTTGCCCATATCCCCTATCCGCACCTCTCCCAGAACCTGGATTACCTGATCGCGGGGAGGATCAACCCGGAGATATTCTTCTCCGGCGATGCCCTGGACGCGGTGATTCCCGAACAGCTGGCGGCTGAAGCCGGGGCGCTAGCGGCAAACAACCTGAAATGCACCATCCATGCGCCGTTCATGGACCTGAACCCCGGTTCGGTGGTCCGGCAGATCCGGGAGATCACACTGCAAAGCTTCAACGATGTGCTGGATGCGGCCGACATCCTCAGGCCGGAGGTGATCGTCTTCCATCCCGGCTACGACCGCTGGCGCTACGGGGACAACAAGGGGGCGTGGCTGCAATACAGCATCGATTCCTGGCAGGGGGTGCTGGAGCGTGCCGAACGGATCGGCTGCCTCGTGGCGGTCGAGAACATCTTCGAAGAGGAGCCGTCCACCATCCGCGAGCTGCTGGATGCGGTGGCCTCCCCCCGTTTCCGCCACTGTTTCGACGTGGGGCACTGGAACCTGTTCAAGAAGGTGGGACTGGAGGAGTGGTTCGCCGCGCTGGGGGAGTACATCGTCGAGACCCACATCCACGACAACTCCGGTCTGCGCGACGAGCACGCACCCCTGGGGGAGGGGAACGTCGACTTCCCCCTCTTCTTCGACCTCATGGAGCGCTACGCCCCCCGGGCCGCCTGGACCATCGAGGCCCACAGCAGGGAAAAGCTGGAGCGGGCGCTTTTTAATCTGGAGAAGTACAGGTAGGTTTATCCGGTGATTCCGGGGGAAGGGTGCCTGCCGCGACTTCGTCCGTTCGTTCGGTCGCCGCAGCTGCGGACCTTGCAGCGTCTCTCGATGTAATCAACTGAATATCCGTTTACTGACGAAGGCGCTTTCTGCAACCTCGGGCGGGTGTCCGCTCGCCGCTCCGGCTCTGTCACTCGCTCCCGAAGTCGTGGCAGCCGTCCCCGGAAGTGTCGGAAGTACCACAAAAAAGCCGGGCCAGGAGGCGCACAATGGACAGATTCATGGAAGCAGCGGTGGCGGAGGCGAAACTGGGCCTGGCGGAGGGGGGCATCCCCATCGGTGCGGTGATCGTCCACAACGGCCGGATCATCGGTCGCGGGCACAACCGCCGGGTGCAGAAAGGAAGCGCCATCCTCCATGGGGAGATGGACGCCCTGGAAAACGCCGGCCGGCAGCCGGCGGCGGTTTACCGGGAATGCACCCTCTACACGACCCTCTCCCCCTGCGCCATGTGCAGCGGGGCGATCCTCCTGTACGGGATACCGCGGGTGATCGTCGGCGAAAACCGGACGTTTCTCGGCGAGGAAGAGCTCCTCAGATCCCGGGGTGTGGCGGTGGCGGTGCTCCAGGAGCCGGAGTGCATCGGCATGATGTCCGACTTCATCGCGGCCAGGCCCGAGCTGTGGAACGAGGATATCGGCGTCTGACGGCCCTCAGATTTTTTCCAGCACCTGCAGCAGGTGCGGCACCATCTGCTTCTTCCGCGACATGACCCCCTTCAGCTCGTAGAGGTGCGCCTCCACCTGGGGGTATCCCATGACGTGGGCCAGCTCCTTTTTCCCTTCCACGAGAAACAGCGTCGTCTCCGTGTAGATGTCGGTCACCATCAGTCCCGCCAGGGCCAGCCCCTCCCGCTGCTTCAGCTCAGCCAGCGCCCCCTTCAGCTCCTCCCTCATGGCGAAAAACTCGTCGAAGCCGATCACCTCCACCTGGCCGATTCCGAAACGGGCGGAGTTCCCCGTAAAAACCTTGAAGTCGGTGGATATCACCTTTTCCGGGGTGCCGTAGCCGGAAAGCCCCGAACAGGCGGCAAAGATCTCCCTGCCGAACGCCTGGTGGTCGAGTCCGGCCAGCCGCTCCAGCCAGCGCGCGGTTTCCCGGTCCCGGTCGGTGGTGGTGGGCGATTTGAGGATGACCGTATCCGAGAGGATGCCGGCCAGGAGCAGGGCTGCAATGGTGGGGGAGGGCTCCACCCCTTCCTGGCGGTAGATGCCGGCAACCAGCGTGCAGGTGCTCCCCACTGGGGCTGTGATGAAGGTCACCGGTTGGTTCGTGTGGCTGTTTCCCAGCTTGTGATGGTCGATCACCTCGCGGACCTCCAGTTCGTCCGCCCCGTGAACCGCCTGCCCCAGTTCGTTGTGGTCCACTAGGATCAGCGCGGAGGGGATGGGTGCCAGGAGTGAAGACTTGGTTGCTACTCCCGCCAGGGTGCCGTCCTCTTCCACGGCGATCACCGCCGGCTCGCCGCTGTGGAGCAGTTTCAGCCTCAGGTGGCCGAGCGGTTCGCCCACGCCGATCCGCTCGAAACTCGATTCGGCGAACAGCCCGAGCGGCGCGGAGAGGCGGGTCCGCCAGGCGGCAGCTGCCGTGTCGAGAGGGGTTGATAGGATCGTAACGCCGCGCTCTGCGGCCTTTGCCAGGAGGTCCTCATCCACCGGAAACCCGCCCGTAACGACCAGGAGCCGCACCCCCTTCTCGATGCCGGCCATCTGTATGTTCCGCCGGTTGCCGGTGATGACCAGTAGCGATTCGACGGGATGGCCGTCGATCCGGGCGCTGAACGAATCCTCATCCATGGCGCCGATGAAGAGATGCAGGTGTTCATGGTTGTCGGAGGGCGCCCCGCAGAGGAAGGTGCCTTCCAGGCAGAGGGCCAGGGACCGGAGGGATGTATCCACCCCCCGCATCCGGTCCTTGCCGGCCAGGAGGTACTTCTCCGAGAGCTTGAGCAGCGAGACGATGCCGGTCGGTTTTCCGGCGGCATCCACCACGGGCAGGACCCGGATGTTGTTGTGGTGGAACAGCTCCAGCGCCTGCATCATCGGCAGGTCGCCGGAGGCGGTCACGGGGCGCCGGTTCAGCACGTCCCTTACCTTGGGGCGGACATCGGCCAGGTAGAGCGGTGACTCGATGCCGAGCCGCTTCAGCACATAGTCGGTCTGGGGGTTCGGCTCACCGGCCATGGCGGCAACGGTCCCTTCTCCGCCTTTTTGCCGTTTCAGTTCGGCATAGGCGATGGCCGAGGCTATCGAGTCGGTGTCCGGGTTGCGGTGGCCGATAACAAAGGTTTTCTTTTTCATATTGCTCTTTCGGTTTGGTGTATTTATTTTTTCCGGTCCCTCATCCTGCCGCTGACCACGAGCTGGGCGACGATGTCGAGGATGATGACTCCGGTGACGGCAAGGAGGAAGAAGGTCTGCCTGTTGAAGAAGGCGAGGCAGTTGAAGAACGTGTAGACCGCCACGACCCCGGCCAGGAGCGAGCGCACCCTGCGGACCGACTGGAGTGTCGATTCCTCGTCGATAGCAGTCAGACGTGCCAGGGATGGCGCTGCATGATAGCCGACGGTTGCGTCGGCGAGGGTGAGGAAGACGTTGCTCAAAAAGATGTACGCGGAATAGGGTTCCATGGGTATTGTTCAAACTTGCCGGCCCGGAGGTGGCGGTGGGGATGTCCGGCCAATTCAATAAAGCAGAACGGTCTCCCAGTCAATCAAAAAATTGGCGAAGCCCGCCCGCTGCGCCGTCCGGCCGGGTCAAATTTCGTTTTCCTTGTCGAGGGGGATCTGCAGCAGATGCCGGCTTCTCTCCCGTATTTCCTGTTGCCGCACATAATGGGCGACTTCGTTTGCAGCGACAATCCGTTCCAGCAGCGGCTGCGCCGTGATTGCCAGGGCGCCCAGGCAGAGGCAGACCCCCAGGAATAGCGATGCCACCACCACCCCTTGCTCAAAAAGCGGCAGATTCGTTCCGAAAAATAGCAGGAGCATCCCAGTGGTGCCGCAGAAGAACTTCATTTCTCCACCTCCGAAAAGCAAAAAGCGCGCAGGGGCGATGTGCTGCCATTAGTAACCCATCGTCAGTTTGCCCGGAAAATGAAGGAGAAAATTTATGCGCCGGCGCTGCTACCGCTCTCTTGCAACCGTGCCGGCGATGACCCCTGCGCCGTTGGGGAGCTCAAGCGGTAGACGCTTCAGATCGCCGACCCCGGCAGCGGCCAGCATGTTGATGAGCTCACCCTCGGAATACGCCTGTCCCGAGGGGGTGCCGATCAGCATGTTGAGGGAGAAGAGGGCCGGGAAGAGGGGGGAGTCGAGGGAGTCGTCGAGGATGAACTCCTGCACCAGGATCATCCCCCCCGGTTCCAGGGCGGAGACGACCTTTTTGAGGATGACTGCGCACCCCTCCGGTCCTTCGCCGTGGAGGATGTGCGAGAGCCAGGCAACGTCGAAAGGCCCCTCGATCCCCTCTGCAATGAAATCCCCGTCCGCGAAGGCGATCCGCCCGGTGAGGCCGAAGCGGTCAATGGTCCGTTCGGCGAAGGGGCGGGTGGTGGGGAGATCGTAGACGACCGCCGTGAGGTCGGGGTTCTCCATGCAGAAGTGGATGGCGTAGGTGCCGGGCCCCCCTCCCAGGTCCAGGAGCCGCCGCCGGCCGGAGAGGTCTATCCGGGGGACGATCCGCGGTGCGATCTGCATGGCGAGGTTGAACATCCCCATCTCGAAGCTCTCCCGTTCATCCTCCCCCACATCGTGGGAAACCCGCTTCCTGATGGGGCCCCCGCCCTTCACCGCCTCGTCCAGGTGGGCCCACCCCTCTATCAGGTGGTGATGGTGGAGGATGATGTGCCCCAGGTAGCGGGGGGAGGTGCGGCAGAGGAATTCGGCGGCGAAGGGGGTGTCGGTGTAGATGTCCCCCTTCTTTGCCAGCAGCCCCAGGGCCGCGAGGGCGTTGATGAGCATGGCCACCCCCCGCGCGTCGCTCTTCAGCGCCTCGGCCAGCTCGGCTGAGGCGAGCGCCCGGTCAGCCAGGGGGGTGAAAACGTCGAGCTTCACCCCGGCGTGCAGGGCGCAGGCGCTCCAGTATCCGCCCGAGAGCTGCAACAGGTCGGCGGGGGACCATGGTTTTCCTTCCATGACAACCTCCTATCGCATCCCGTCTTCACGCCATCTTTGCCCGGCCCTCAATCGCAAAATCCTCGACGTAGCTTGGCTACGCCTGCGGTTTTGCTCAATCGGTCCAGCCAAATCTGGCATAAATCCGGGCGCGATTTCTCGTAAATTCACAATGCATCTCCCCGACTACTTTGACCGGAAGAAGGCCGAGCCGGCGGCGCCGCAGACCTCGCACCTTTCCGGCGCGTCCCGCTCGACGGTATGGCCGCAGACCGGGCAGATGAAGTAATCGAACTCCTCAACCGCCACCCCCAGTGAGTCGAGCGCCTTCTGGTAAAGGTCCGCATGGACTTTCTCAACGGCATTGGCATAGGTGAACGAGCGCCGCGCCTCTGTCGCTCCTTCCAGCTCTGCGTCGGCGATCATCTGCGGGTACATGCTCTTGAACTCGTGGGTCTCGCCGGCGATGGCCTCTACGAGGTTTTCCCGCGTCTCCTTGATGCCGCCGAGCGCCCGCAGGTGGTTATGGGCGTGAATGGTT
>DAIEGL010000057.1 GCA_027356255.1 Geobacter sp.
GGTGTCCCAATGAAGATTAGCCGCCGCCCGGAATGGCTCCAGAAAAAGATCTCCCCCTCGGCCCACGCCGAGATGGAACGGCTCCTGGGTGACCTGCAACTGCATACCGTCTGTCAGGAGGCCCACTGCCCGAACATTTCCGAATGCTTTCGCAGCCGCCAGGCGACCTTCCTCATCCTCGGCAGCGCCTGCACCCGCCTCTGCTCTTTCTGCAACGTGACCAAGCGTCCCCCCGCTCCACCCGACCCTGACGAACCGGCGCGGGTAGCAGCTGCGGTGCGGAAGCTGGGCCTTTCCCACCTGGTCATCACCAGCCCCACCCGCGACGACCTGCCGGACGGCGGCGCCCTCCTTTATGCGCAGACCGTTGCGGCGGTCCGCAGTGCCGCACCCCGGACCGCCATCGAACTCCTGGTCCCGGACTTCATGGGGGACGAGGGGAGCATCGCAACGGTCGTCGCCGCCGCTCCCGACATCATCGGCCACAACATGGAGACCGTGCCGCGCCTCTACCATATCCGTTCGGGGGCCGATTACCGCCGGTCGCTGGATGTGCTGAAAACCATCCACCGGCTCGACCGGGGGCTTTTGACCAAATCCGGGCTGATGCTCGGCCTGGGTGAGACGGAGGAGGAGATATTCCGGGTTCTGGACGATCTCCTGGCGGTGGGGTGCAGCTACCTGAGCCTGGGACAATACCTCGCCCCGAGCCGGGGGCACTACCCGGTGCAGGATTACGTGCCGCCGGAGATATTCGACAACTACCGGGAGAGGGCGCTTGCCATGGGGTTCCGCCATGTGGAGAGTGGCCCCTATGTGCGCAGCTCCTACCACGCCGAGCAGTACGGCATGGAGGGGTGACACCGGCTTCGCGGCATGGGAGGTGCAATGGAAAAAAGACGGAGCGGCGCTCCAGGCAGGCGCCGGACAGACGGATGACAAGGGTTATGAAAAATATTCTCGTTTCAGCTAAATATCTTCTCTTTCTGGCAATAATCACGATCGGCATGTTGCCGCACGTTTCCCATGCGGCACGGCAGTCGCCGGTTGACGGCGGGGTCATTACCTCCGGCGTCGGCTGGCGGCTCGATCCGTTCGGCAGCGGCAGGATGGTCTACCATAACGGCTACGACATCGCCGTACCGGCGGGAACCCCTGTTTACCCGACCCAGGCCGGCAAGGTCTATTTTGCGGGGCCTTACAAGGGGTACGGCAACCTGGTCGCCGTGGATCACGGCAACGGCTATGTGACATTCTACGGCCACAACTCTGTAGTGAAGGTCACCGTGGGGCAAACCGTGGATACGAATACGGTGATCGCCCTGGCAGGAAGCACCGGCCGGTCCACCGGTCCCCACGTGCATTACGAGGTTCGGCAGCTGCCGGGGTACGAGAAGCAGAGGCGGGTGCAGCTGGAAGCGAAGCTGAAGGATGTGCTGAAGGAAAAGGTGGACGGTTGGGTTGAAAACTACGTTGCCGGCAAGGGTGGTCCCGACCCGGAGAATATCCTCCCCGAAGACCTGAACGAATGACTTCGCAGTTCCCCGGCAGGGGGGACGCTTATTCCCATCCCACTCCCAGGAATTCCTGCTTCACAGCTTCATCGATGAGGCTCTCCTCTATCGCTTCCCGCGCCCACGGCTCCGTGCAGCGGGAGAGCACACGCGCCGCTCCGATGGCGACCGCGGGGATCGGACTCCAGAGGGCACTGCGGATGACGTACAACTCGTGGCCCGGGACCTTCTTGCCTTCGGCCAGCTCCCGACAGCTGCCGCAGAGGAGTGCCAGGTTCTCCAAGGTAGGTTCCGCCTCCAGGCTGTATTCCCATGGCCGCAGGTCCCCTTTCCCTTCGCACCATTCGCAGGTGAATTTCGCCCTTCTTGCCAAGTCCTTGCCCAACTCGGCAATCGCCTCCTGCCTTTCCCTGTTTGCCAGGTAACCCTTTGCCATATCATCTCCCGTTTCGATCCGACCCCATTTCAAGCCGGGATGGTGAAGTAGAAGGTCGCACCTTCTCCCGGTTTGCTTTCCGCCCAGATCCGTCCGCCGTGGCGGCGTATGATCCTTTCTGCAGTGGCGAGGCCGATGCCGTACCCCTCGAACCCTTCCGCACTGTGCAACCGCTGGAAGGGAATAAACAATTTGTCCGCCTCGTCCATGTCGAAACCTGCGCCGTTGTCGCGGACAAAATACGCCTGCTTCCCCGCAGATTCGGCGACCCCGAACTCGATCTGCGAGTTTTCCCGCGAGCCGGTATACTTCCAGGCGTTGCCGAGGAGATTTTCCAGGACGATCCGCAGCAGTTTCGGGTCACCGTTGACCGTCAACCCTTCCGGGATGCTGAAAAATGCCCTGCGTTCCGGTTGGGTGACCTGGAGCTCCGCAGCTATCTCTCTTGCCATCTCGCAGAGGTTGACCGGTTCCCTGCGCAGTTCACCCCGCCCCAGCCGGGAAAAACTGAGGATGGTGTCGATGAGCTGATTCATCCGCTCGGTTCCCCTGTATATTTCCCGGATGTACCCCCTGCATCCTTCGTCGAGCCGGTCAGCACAGAGATCCAGGACGATCTGGCTGTAACCGCCGATGTTCGTCAGCGGCGCGCGGAGATCGTGGGAGACCGTATGGCTGAACGCTTCCAGCTCCCTGTAGGCAGCCTCCAGTTCTGCGGCGCGGGCGGCGAGGTTGGTGTTCAGGATCTCTATTTCTTCATCGACACGCTTGCGCTCGGTGATGTCCTGGCAGACGAGGAGGATGTTGAGCACGCCGTTCAGGTCATAGACGGCATGCGCCAGTTCTTCCACCCAGAGGAGTTCCCCGTCTTTGCGGACCTTGCGAAATTGCCAGCGATGCACCCGTTTCGGGTTTTGGAGACACATCCGCAGCTGTTCGATCACGGCGGGGCGATCCTCTTCGTAGAACAGCTTCAGCACCGACTGGCCTTCCAGTTCGTCTGTCGCGTAGCCCAGTTGACTCGCGCAGGCCGGATTGACCGAGAGGATCGTAAAGTCCGTACCGAGAGTGGCGAGCATGGTCGGGTTGTCGCGGTGCAGCGCCCGATAGCGCGCTTCGCTGAAACGGAGTGCCTCTTCCGCCCGTACGCTTTCAGTGATGTCGTTGGCGTAGATGCGCACCGTGTTGAACTGCGGCGCGAGGTAGATGCGCTCCCCGAAGATCGAACCGTTAATCTCCACCTTCCGGATGTATTGAAGGGGTTTCCCCCCCGGCAGGTCCCGGAGAATCTCCTGCAGGTCTGCGGGGCTGAACGGGTTGTTGCCGTCTCGCATCCCCGCATTTTTGATGACCTCCTCCGCCGCCCGGTTGCAGAAGATCATCCTGCCACCGGCGTCCAGCTCCATGATCGGGTTCGGGTTCAGTCGCGGGATGGAGGCCAGTTGCTCCGATTCGGCTTCAAGACGCTTCCGCTCGGTGATGTCGCGCAAAGTGACCAGATGGGCGCGATCTCCTTCCCATTCCGTATCCACGACAAGCGTCTCTACGACGGACTTTTTCCCCTTCCCGTGCTCGATTTCCAGTTCCGTCGTCTTTCCCGTCACAGTCGGAAAACCGAACGGCTTTCCCTGGAGCTTGCCGCTTTTCCGCCCTAAAATGACCGCAGCGGCCGGATTTATGAGACGGATCAGGCCGTTGCCGTCTACGACCACGATGCCGTCGGCGCACCTGTCTATGATGTTACGGAAGCCCGCTTCACAGGCGCGTAGCGCCTCTGTCCGTTCCTCGAGCAGCGTCTTCAGGTTGGCATCCCGTCCGGGCATGGGCCTTCCCCATTTCGTGCAACAGAATAAGTGTCCAAATTTGATATTAACGCGCATTAATAGTTTACTCCGCTTGCAATGATGGTCAAGAAGGGTGATGTTTTAGTTTTTACGCTGCGTGACGATAAGATAGCCAGCGGGCATGCTCTCATTAGACAGTCGTTTTTACAAGTTATGGTTAGGCAGGAGAAATCGTCATGAAACTCGACAGGATGGTCATCAAGAGGTTCGAGGAACTGGCAGCAAAGGCAAAGGAGGTGGACGCGACCGTCCTGATTAACGACACCTCGGCGGTTGTCGATTCGAAGAAATTCCAGGAGTGGGCGACGGAGGCGATGAATCTCCTGCAACGGGTGTTCGGCGGGGATAGCGTCCATTACCAGAACTTCGACGCCATATATTCGAAGATCATCAACATCGCCTACCTGGAGAGCTTCAA
>DAIEGL010000263.1 GCA_027356255.1 Geobacter sp.
ATTTGCAGCGACAGCTCCTGCAGGTGGCGGCACAGGGATACGCCATAGACGACGAAGAGCTGGACGTGGGGGTCAGGTGCATCAGCGCACCCATTCGCGACTATACCCGGAAGGTCGCCGGAGCGCTCAGCATCTCGGGACCCGTCATGCGCTTTACCCCGGAGCGGATCGCTGACGAGCTGGCGCCGCTTCTCAGGAGTGCCGCCGCAGTGATATCCACCCGCCTCGGCTATACCTGACAGCAGAAAAACGTATACCGTATCGGGCCGAGAAATTCTTGACTTCCCTCAAAAAGGCTGCATAATTCCACATGTTAGTGCCCGTCCGACGGAGCCGGACGGGAAACGGACGCTCTCCGAGCTGCTGCGCCTAAAGGGTGAACAACCTGATGGCGCACGGCCTATGGGTTCTGCCGGAAACGGCAGTGCCTCCCTTTTGGAAAGGAGAAGCCGAAGCGTTGCAAAACGTTCAGGGGCCTTCTTATTTCGCATAAGGAGGCCCCTTTTTTATTGTTTCGCCCAGTTTCCAGGATGACAAGAAAGGAAAACAAGCAATGGTCATAGTGTCGACAGAACCCATCAATCCATCGGAAGCCTACGGGTTGATCGAAAAGAGCAGATCCGGGTCGGTTGTTCTCCACTATGCGGTGGTCAAAGAGGATATGGGCGTCGGCAAGGCCACATCCTGCATCGACTATCGCTCGGAGGGGGACACCGAGACCGAGCTGGAAGCCATTTCAGCCGAGCTGAAGGGAAAATGGGCGATTGAGGACGTGCTGCTGATCCGGAGGGTCGGCTGTCTCGGGGTGGGAGACATCATCTCTCTCGTGGCTGCAAGCTCGCCCAACAGTGAAGATGCTTTCGAGGCCTGCAAATGCGGGATCAGCCGCCTGAAAAAGATGGTCACGATCAAGAAACAGGAAATGTTTCATCCTTGACGGACGGATTTTTTCCCCGAATTCCCGCTAGTGGAAAATTATTCTGGTAAAATATAACGGTAACGCCTGAAGAGAGTCGGGCCTACGGTATACAATTCATTTGGTGCACAAGGAGGAACGTATGAAAATTTGGAAACAGTTCTCACTATTGCTGGCAGCGGTGACTGCCTGCATCGCCTTTGGCCTGCCTGCCCCGGCGTCCGCAGCGTCCAAGTCGATCATCCTCGCCACTACCACCAGCACCCAGGATTCGGGACTTCTGGACGTTCTGATCCCCATTTTCGAAAAGGAGAGCGGCTATTTGGTCAAGACCATCGCCGTCGGCTCTGGACAGGCCATGGCCATGGGGATGAAGGGGGAGGCTGATGTGCTGCTGGTTCACTCGCCCGATGCCGAAAAGAAATTCATGGCCGAAGGGTTCGGCACCACCAGGCGTCTGGTCATGCACAACGACTTCATCATTGTCGGGCCGGCGAGCGACCCGGCCAGGATACGCAGCGCGAAAACATCCGTCGATGCCTTGAAGAGGATTGCCCAGTCCGGCAGCCTGTTCCTGTCGCGCGGGGACAATTCCGGCACCCACGCCAAGGAAAAGGGGCTCTGGAAGGGGGCTGGCATCACCCCGGCCGGCCAGAAATGGTACCAGCAAACCGGGCTCGGCATGGGGCTGACCCTGAACGTGGCCGCCGAGAAGAAGGGATATACCCTGACCGACCGGGCCACCTACCTGGCTCTCAGGAAGAACCTGGGCCTGGCGATCCTCATGGAGGGGGATGCCAAGCTGCTCAATGTCTACCACGTGATCGAGCTGAACACGGCCAAGTGGCCCAAGATCAATGCGGCCGGCGGCAAGGCATTTGCGGATTTCATGGTGTCCCGCAAGACCCAGGAGGTCATCGGCAAATTCGGCGTTAAAAAGTTCGGTTCGCCCCTCTTTTTCCCGGATGCCGGCAAAAAACCTGAAACGCTGGGACTGTAATGGACCTGCTTGTCGACGGATTTGCCAAAGCCATTGCACTGCTCACTTCCCTTGACCAGGAAGTGCTGGCGATAACGCTCCTGTCGCTCAAGGTTTCCGTTACGGCTACCCTCATCAGCCTGGTGCTCGGCATTTCTTCCGGCACCCTGCTGGCACTGGCCGATTTCCCCGGCAAGCGTCTCATCGTAAGCATCGTCAATACCGGGATGGGGCTACCGCCGGTGGTGGTCGGTCTGTTCGTCACCATCTTTCTCTGGCGCAATGGCCCCTTCGGCTACCTGGACATACTCTACACGCCGACCGCCATGATCATCGCCCAGGCGGTAATCGCGACACCCATCGTCTGCGGCATTACGGTCGCCTCCATCCAAAACCTCCCGCCAAACCTGAGGCTGCAGATCCTGGCGCTCGGCGCCACCCGTCTGCAGATGGTCCTGATACTCATCAAGGAGGCGCGCCTTCCCCTCCTTGCCGGGGTGATGGCCGGCTTCGGCGGCGTCATCTCTGAGGTGGGCGCATCCATCATGGTCGGCGGCAACATCAAGGGGTACACGCGGGTCCTGACCACGGCCACGGTCATGGAGTCCGGCATGGGGAACTTCGATATGGCCTTTGCCCTGAGCATCATTCTGCTCCTGCTCTGTTTTGCCATCAATTATCTGCTGACCCGGATCCAGCAGCGGGAGCGGCCGCGATGAGCGGAGATGCCGGACTTCTTGAAGTGGAGAACCTCGAAGTGGTGCGCGGCGGAGTGCGGGTGCTCGAAATCCCGTCCTTCGTCCTGCACGAGAACGAGGTGCTGTCGCTGATCGGCCCGAACGGCGCCGGCAAATCCACGCTCCTTTTGGCCCTGGCGCGCCTTTTGCCTGCGGCGTCCGGAACCATGCGCTATCGGGGGGAGCCCATCTCTTCGGACAGATCGACCTTTGCTTACCGGCGGCGGCTGGCGATGGTCTTCCAGCAGCCTCTCCTGTTCGATGCCACGGTGTTTGACAACGTGGCTTCCGGGCTGAAGATCCGCGGCATGAGCAGGCGGGAGATCCGGGAACGGGTGATGGAGACCCTGGAGCTGTTCAAGATGGTCCATCTGGCGGAACGGTCGGCGCGCAAGCTCTCCGGCGGAGAGGCGCAGCGGACGAGCCTGGCGCGGGCCTTCGCCATCAGGCCAGAGATGATCTTTCTCGACGAGCCGTTCGTGGCCCTCGATCCCCCCACGCGAGAGGCACTCATGGCAGACCTGGAACGGATACTGGGGGAAACCTCGACTGCTGCGGTGCTGGCGACCCATGACCAGTTGGAGGCGTTGCGCCTGTCGGACCGGATGGCGGTCATGAAGCAGGGGGAGATCGTCCAGAACGGCCCTCCGGCGGAGGTGATGAACTGCCCGGTGGACGAGTTCGTGGCGTCCTTCGTCGGGATGGAAAACGTCCTTACCGGCAGGGTGGTCGATGCCTGCGAGGGGATGCTCACACTGTCGCTGGCGCAGTGCCGCATCGAGTTCCCCGGCAGTGCAGGAATCGGGGAGTCGGCGGTGTTCTGCATCCGTCCCGAGCACATCACCATCTCCAATTTCGATCCCGACGCGGAAACCAGCGCCCGGAACGTCTTTCCGGCGGTCATCCGCAGGATAGTCCCGACCGGGGTGTTCCAGAAGATTCACCTGGACTGCGGCTTTTCCCTGGTGGCGTACCTGACGAACCAGTCCCTCGCCAATCTGCACCTGGACGAGGGGAAGCGGGTTTTTGTTTCGTTCAAGGCCACCGCCGTCCATATGATACGAAGCGGAAAATGATGAGCATGGCAAAAAGATCCGTTTGAAATAAAGGAGATTCATGCCCAGTTTTGAAGATGCGCGCAGCATTATCATCAACAGCGTTGCCCCGCTGGGAGTCGAGCGGGTCGATCTCCTCTCCGCCCTCGGCCGGGTCATCGCTGAAGACGTGACCGCCCCCTGGGACATGCCGTTTTATGACAATTCTGCCATGGACGGCTATGCGGTGCGGAGCGCCGACTGCGGGGAAGGGGGATGCACCCTGAAAGTCACCGGCTACATCCCGGCTGGCGGCGCAGTGACCCCGGAGATCACCCCCGGCAGCGCTGTCAGGATCATGACCGGTGCCCCGATTCCACCCGGCTGCGATGCGGTGGTCCCGATCGAGGAAACTGAGGAGCGCGACGGCGCCGTCCTTCTGAAGGAGAAAGTGGAGCCGCGCCAGTACATCCGTTTCCGGGGGATCGATGTCTGCCGCGGCGAGACGATCATTACTGCAGGCACGGTCATTCATCCGCCGGAGATCAGCATGCTGGCCTCCTTCGGCAAGGCGATCGTGCCGGTCTTTCGCCGGGCGCGGGTGGCGGTCCTCTCCACCGGCGACGAACTGATCGAGCTGGGAGAGCCGCCTGCGGACGGCCGGATCATCAACAGCAATGCCCTTTCCCTGGCCGCGGCCATCCGGGAGATCGGCGCGGAACCGGTGGTCCTCGGCATTGCCCGTGACAATCGGGAAAGCCATCTGGAAAAGATGATCGAGGGGCTCAAGGCGGATGCCCTGATCACCTCCGCCGGGGTTTCGGCCGGAGATCGCGACCTGGTGCGCGACTGCCTTGCCGAGCTGGGGGTCGGGCAGCTGTTCTGGCGGGTGGACATGAAGCCGGGAGGCCCCACCGCCTTCGGGGTGAAAGATGGGAAACCGGTCTTTTCCCTTCCGGGCAACCCTGTTTCCACCATGGTCACCTTCGAAGAATTTGCCAAACCGGCGCTTCTCAGGATGATGGGGCACAAGCGGGTAATCAAGCCGTACGTGAAGGCGACCCTGCGCGAAGAGGCCAGCAAGAAGCCGGGCAAGGTGCATTTCCTGCGGGTCAGGGTCGAAGTGGAAGACGGCCGGTATTGGGCCTCCATTTCCGGCGACCAGAACACCGGCATCCTGAAGACCATGGTCAGGGCCAACGCTATCGCCGTGCTGCCGAAGGACAGGACCGTGGTCGCAGCCGGTGAAGAGGTGGACGTGCATCTGCTGCGCGGCGACGTGGATATGCTGGAAGCTTGAAAATAGGAACGAGGAACGAGATAAAGGATCGAGGAAAAAGGATCGAGGAAAAAGGAAGGCTTGCCTCGGTCCTCGTACCTCGCACCTCGATCCTGATTTTTAAGGAGATAACATGTCATTCAACCATTTCGACGAACAGGGGCAGGCGATCATGGTCGATGTGAGCGGCAAGGAGCCTACGCTGCGCACCGCAACGGCCCAGGCCGTGGTCAGGTTGCAGCCGGAGACCTTGCAGGCCATCCTTGACGGGAGGATGACCAAGGGGGATGTCCTCGGCGTTGCCCGGCTGGCGGGCATTGCCGCCGCGAAGAAAACTCCGGATCTGATCCCCCTTTCCCATCCGCTTGCCATCCACCATGCGGCGATCGAATTCGCCACCGACAAGGAGACGGGCGAAATTGCCGTGACCGCCACGGTGCGGGCCTTCGAGCGGACCGGCGTGGAGATGGAGGCGATGGTCTCCGCCTCGGTGGCAGCACTCACCGTCTATGACATGTGCAAGGGAAGCGACAAAGGGATAACCATCGGCCAGGTGGCGCTCCTCTACAAGGAAGGCGGCAAGAGCGGCATCTACCGGCGGGAGGAACAGCTATGAAAGCGGCATTGCTTATTTTGAGCGACCGGGGCGCCCGCGGCGAGCGGGCCGACGCGAGCGGACCGGCACTGGAGAAATGGCTCGGCCAGCAGGGGGTGACGACCAACCGGTGCGAGGTGATCCCCGACGAGGGGGCGATGATCATAGAGCGGCTGCGGGAATGGGCCGACAGCAACGCCTTCGATCTCATACTCACCTGCGGCGGCACCGGCGTTTCTCCACGGGATGTGACCCCCGATGCGACCGTGCAGGTGCTCGACCGACTCATCCCCGGCTTCGGCGAGGTGATGCGGGCCAAGAGCCTCCTGAAGACCCCCCATGCCATGATCTCACGGGCCGTGGCCGGGATCAGGGGGCAGACGCTCATCATCAATCTGCCGGGCAGTCCGAAGGGGGCGATTGAGAACCTGGAGGCAGTCTGGCCGGCGGTCCCCCATGCGGTGGCCAAGATCCAGGGGGACCAGGCGGAGTGCGGCACCCCGTGATCGCCTGAGTGGCAATCTGTTTCGCACTGGAACGCTCTGTGCCGGAACGGAACGCCGTCGGATGCCCCCGAATGAACGATGTCCAGGATAAATCCAGCCGGTTAAGGGGTGGACACGACAACCGGATGTCGTCGTCCCTGCGCCGGGCATGCGCCTTGCACTTACAAACGGGTTTAACAACCGAATAAACATCGGCTCTCCGAGCCGTCGTACCTACCAGGGGAATCCCTCACGGAGCGGATTCCTATCCGCACGCAGGGGCTCTTTCCAACGGGAAGGGTCCTTTTTTTATCCCAAAAACGGCAGATCTCTTTTTCCGATCCAAGCATGGAGACATTCCGCATGCGCATTCTTGTGAGTATTGACGACACCGACGACCTCGAAAGCAGGGGGACCGGGGAACTGGCCTCGCTGATCGCCGCAGACATTGAAACGAACGGCTGGGGGAAAAGCAGCTTTGTCACCCGGCACCAGCTCCTGGTCCATCCCGATATCCCCTATACCTCCCACAACAGCGCCATGTGCTTTGCCGCAGAGATTTGTGCGGATGCCCTGGACGAGGTCATCGCCCACGCCTCCTCCTTTCTCGCAAGGGAAAGCGCCGCCGGTTCCGATCCCGGCCTCTGCGTCGCGGCCGTAGACGGTCTTGCCGCGCCTGACGAAATAATGGCGTTCGGCCGGCGGGCCAAGGAGTCCGTCATTACCAAGGAGGAGGCCTATGCCGCGGCCCGGCGGCTGGGGGTGCACCTCTCCGAGCATGGCGGCACGGGGCAGGGGGTGATCGGCGCGCTGGCGGGTGCCGGACTGCGACTGGGTGGAAATGACGGCAGGTTGAAAGGGGCTATCCCGCTCGGCCATCCTGGTGGCGTCATCTCTGTAGCTGACCTCTCCCGCCGGGAAGACGTGGATGCGGTGCGGACCCTTGACGGCCTGCCGTTGGACGGAAACGAGATGGTGCGGGTGGGGGAGAAGGTGAAGACCGTAATGCTGGAAGGCAAGGCGGTCCTCCTGGTCAGCGCTGCCGCTGCGGCGGACGGCCCCGCCTGGCAGACCTGCCCGCGGCAGCAGCTGAAGAGGTACTAGGATGGAGCAGATGGAGGCAGGCCTGCCGGAGTTCCCCAGCGGCACGGAGGACTGGCTGACAGCCGCCCGTGTGGCGGCCCTTTGTGCCGAGTTCCGTCCCGACGTGGAGGAAGAACAGGTGGCGGACGAGGCCGGCTCCTGCTACAACTGCCGCTACCGGCGCTGGTCGGTGGACTCGATTACCTGCTGCAAGCGGCAGCGGCCGGGATAAGATCGGCATGGGGTTGCATATCTGTAACATGTTTATATACTGTGATTTGTTTACTTTAATGTGCAACGGGGCTTGCCCCGATTTTAATACCCAAGGAGGAGACAGTGAAAAAAAGAATTCTGGCAGTCGCCGCGCTGGCCGTGGCATTTGCCGCCCAGAGCGCAGGGGCGAAGACCCTGGAGGATGTGTTGAAGGAGAAGGGGGTCATCACCGAGGCGGACTACAAGGAAGTGACCAAGAGCAAGCCGTTCGACTACAAGCTCGGCAAAGGTTTCACCTTCACTGCGCCGGATGAAAAGTTCCAGCTCTCCATCGGCGGAAGGTTGCAGTCCCGCTACACCTTCACCGATGCGGACGACCACGTTGCAGGGAGCGATTCAAGCAAGTGGGAAGTGCGGCGGATGAAGATGTGGATGAACGGCTACGCCTACACCAAGGACCTCACCTACCTGCTCCAGGTGGACTTTACCCAGGGAGGCTCGTCAAAACTCCTCGAACACGCTTATATGAACTACCGGTTCATCGACGAAGTGCAGCTCCTGACCGGCCAGACCAAGGTCCCGTTCGGCCGGCAGTGGCTCAACTCCTCAGGCGCCCAGCAGTTCGTGGACCGCTCCACCGCGTCGGACATGTTCCGTCCCGGCTATGATGCAGGGGTCAAGCTGAACGGCGACATCATGAAGGGGCTGGCGACCTACGAACTCGGTTTTTACGGCGGCGCCGGACAGAGCACCTTCCGCTCCACCAACGACAACGCCTATGCGGCCAGGGTGACCTATAACCCGTTCGGCAAGATGGCCTATTCCGAAGGGGACCTGGACCAGAGCGCAAAGCCGCTTCTCTCCGTTGGGGGAAACTATTACCGCGACACGCTGCAGAAGACCACCGCCACCACAACTACTGCCACCGGCTTTGAAACAAACAACCTGAACTTCGCGGGAACCAGCGGCTGGCTCGGCAAGGGTGCCGCTCTCTTCACCACCGGCGAGAAGATCGACGTGAACAGCTACGGCGTGGACGCCGCCTTCAAGTGGCTGGGGGCCTCCGCCCAGGCCGAGTACCTGCTTGGTCAGGCGAACGGCCATGTGAGCGACAGGACCCTCCGCGCCCACGGTTACTACATCCAGGCTGGCTACTGCATCATTCCCAAGACCGTCGAGGTGGCCTTCCGCTACTCGTTCGTAGACCCCAACCGGGACGCGGCCCGCGACCAGCAGGTGGACACCCAGGGTGCGGTTTCCTGGTACATCAACAAGCACAACCTGAAGCTCCAGGGTGACGTGACCAACATCCACAAGCAGAACGGCACAAAGCCGACCAGCGACGAC
>DAIEGL010000118.1 GCA_027356255.1 Geobacter sp.
CAGACTTGACCCTGAGCGTGATCCTCACCTCCCCCCGCTCGTTTTTTGCCTCCAACTCGGCAGTCCCCACGGGGACGCCGAACATGCTTATCTGGTAGGTGAGCTTTTCCCGTTCAGTTGCGAGGAATTCGCCGACGGTTCTCAAAGGCGGCTGGATCGCGTATGCAGACGAATTTTTACGTGGTGCCGCAGGTGTCGCCTCTTTATTCGTCACATTGTTCTGCGGGGAGACATCGGCCTCAGACGTGCCTGTTACATTTCCATCCGCCACCGTTACAGGCGCAGCCGGGCGCTCCGGCTCCGCTTGCAGCGGCGCTTCGAATGGCTTGCCAGCCGTCGAGGGAAAACTTGCTCCATCTTCCGCATGTTCTGCCGCACTGGCGGTAGCATTGGCTTCCTGGGCCGCAGATTCCTTGGCAGGCCCGCCGTCATCGCCGGTCCGTGTCAAGTCTATCATGACAGCCTGGAGCGGGTTGACCGGCCTGGCGAAGTTGTAGCTCCCGAGCTTCCCCAGCGGGAACAGGAGCAGGATGTGGACCAGTACGGAGAGCGCTATGCAGGTCGCCGTAATCTGGATTTTGTCGGCATACAGTTTCATGGTTAATGGATTCCGGATGCAAATCAACTGAATATTTCCCTTGTCAGTTCAATTTTAACAAGCTCTGGCTTCCCGTGCACGCAACTTCTTGGTATGTTCAAGCTAAGTACCACCACAGCACGCAAAAAAAAGCCGGGCCCCCTGGGGAGCCCGGCAGATATCAACGACAAAAATCCTTCCTACGGACGCTCAGAAGCAGTATTCCACTTACCGGTGCTGCGGCTCCAGTTGAGCAGGAACAGTACCCCTTCCGTTGTAGAGGGATCGATCGTGCCAAGCGTGCCATCCGTGTACGCGTTCGTACCCTTCGTGAAGTTGGTCGGATCGGTAGCATTCGCCGTCACACTAACCGACAGGTCCATCGTTTTGTTGTCGAGCCAATCGATGGTGTCGTAGAGCAGCCGGCGGGTGTAGGTCCGGGCGTGGGCGTAGGCGGCAGGCTCCCGGGTGAGGACATTGAGGTTGTAGCAGGCGCCCATCAGCTTCTTGGCATCAGCCTGGGTCAACGTGCCGCCACGGGTCCAATCCTTGACGGCGGTCTTGCCGGTCGGGTCCAGCGTCATGTCATAGAAGTACGGATATGCAGCAGAGTTGTAATTGATGCCGTACTTGCTATTGAGCAGCGTATTGACAAGGGCCAGCGTCTGCTGGAAGCCGTTCGAATTCGGCTCCAGGAAGGCGGTAACGAAGTTGTCGGCCGTCAGGGCGACGGGACCGGTCTTGGAGCCTTCCGAATCATGGCATTTAACACAGACCGAGTTGTAGGCATACGCATCGATTGCCAGGCTGTGCTTGGCAGTGCCGCCAGCACTGTTCATGTGGCAGGTGACGCAGGGACCGCCGGAGGTCATGTTCGTATCGCTGGCGGTAATGCCGTGGTTGCCGATAATGGCCGAAGTACCGAATACCCGGTGGGTACTGCTGACCGAACCACCGTCGTCGTTAGAGGTAAGCGATTTGCCGTAGGTGGTGGTGGTTCCGGGGACGGTCGTGCCGGGATCGGCGAAGGCGATGAAGCCCGCCTTCACGTACATGAGGCCGGCAGCGGCCATGTAGTGGGAGTTCTGGAAGCCGAGGTTGCTGAAGTCGGCGGTGCTGGAGGCGATATACTCGCCGCTGGTCCGGCCGGTATGGCAGGCGATACAGACGTTGGATTCCTGGACATTCGGGAACGCCGCAGGTGAACCGTTGAAGACGTAGGTATACTTGCCGTTGGAATCAACATCCTTCTCGGTAATCGCACCCGGATTGCGCACTACCCCTTTGCCGGCGTTGCTGTGGCAACCCCAGCAGTAGAGGACTTCCCGCTGTTTTGAGGCTTTTGCGCTGGTTTTCCAGCCGGCCAGGTGCGAGAAATCATTGGCCGTCTTGTCGTAGGTAGCCGGATTGTTCAGGAAGTTGGAAGCACCGGTCGCCGTATGGCAGCGCTGGCAATCCTGATTGGAGGTGGCGCTCCAGTCGTGGCTTCTCGGACCGTCCCCGCCCCAGGCAGCGGCAGTGCTATTGGCGTTCATTGCCGCATCAACCTGGGCGACACCGCTCTTGCCGACAGTCGCCGCAACCTTGTTGGCGAGCAGATCGCCCGCATGGCCGGATTGCGCCCAGTCGGTGTAAATGGTGGCTTTGGTCGGGTCGCTGCTGACATAGCGGGTATTGGTCCTGGCTTCGTGGGCGTGGCAGTCGAAGCAGGGGTTCGTCCCTTTGGCGCGGACCACGTAACCGGTTATGCCGTACAGCGTGTTGTCGGCATTGTTGTAGTGGGTGGTGGCAATGACCCGGTACCAGTCGTCTTCATGATGTCCAGCCGGGGTCGTCACGGTGCCGGCGGTAGGATTCCCGCTCATGTCGGTGTTGTAAACCGTATCGCCCGAGGCCATTACGGTCCCGTCGTTGGTCTTGAGGCCATGGCAGCTGGTGCAGAGGTTGAACTGGTCGTTGGCCTTGCCGCTGGCGCTCGGGTTCCAGTTAACGATGTTGCCACTGGCATCGCGCGTCTTGACCGGCCGCAGCCCGCCGCCATGCTGGTGGCAGGTATCGCAGGTGATTGCGGTATAGGCAGTGGCAAGCGGCACGGAGCCCTGGTAGGTCGGGTCATCCATCACTCCTTGAGGCGACGTTGTCGAGCTGCCTCCTGGACCGGTCAGACCGTATTTGGCGCCGAGAATGCCCCCCTCATTGCTGTGGCAGCGGACGCAGGGCTGGCCGTGAGAATCTTCGGTAACAGGACCGGTACCGGCGTTGCCGCTCGCATGCACCGAGGTACTGAAAGCGGTGTTGGAGTTGGTCGCCGGAGCAACAGTCGCCACGCCGTTCACCGTCAAGGTCTGAACGCCGTCATGACAAGTCGCGCAACGAGCAGCGTCGGGAGTCGGGAAGGGGATCGGACCGACGCCGTTATGCTGGGCGCCGCCGCCGTGGCAGCTCTCGCAGCCGAGACCGCTCTGGTTGTGGGGCGAGTTCTGCTGATACTGTGAAACGATGGTTTCTCCGGTGACCGCTTCCGTGGTGGCGCTGTGGCACTGAACACATGCAGTGTCACCCACCGTCCCCACATTGCCGAACAAAGCAGAGCCGCCCTGGGACGACCCCTCCTTGTTGCTCGTACCGCAGCCGGTGAAGAGCGCAGTCGCCAGGAGTGAAGCAATCACTGCTGAATACTTGAATACTTTTCTACTCATGCTGAATCCTCCTTCGTTGATAGTTGACTCAATTAAATAGTTCCGGGCTTCCGGACTGGTGGCACCTCAGACAGATCCTGGTGCCCGCCTTATCCCTGTAATTGCCGCTGATGTCTTTCCAATTGCGCGGATGCGGATTGGTCCCGCCCGTTTTTGCGCTATGGCACTGGATGCAGACATCGCCGTCCGGATGGCAGGTCTGGCAGGATTGCAGATTGCGCCGTGCCTCGGTAGCATGCTCACTTATGGCAAAGCTGTATTTCTGGTGATCGGGGCCGAGCATCATGTGCGACTTGATCCTCATGCTCCCTTTCGGAAAACGGTCGTGACAAGCGGTGCAGTATTTCTGGTCATGGCAGCGGTAACAGGTCTGCGGATTGTCCAGGGCCTTTATCGGATGGATGGTGATAAAATCGCTCCGATGACTCTGAGGGACATAATCCCGGCCGAAGGTATCGACAGAGAGATCCGCATTTATTCCGCCACCCTTGTGGCAGTCGAGACAGAACGACTGATTATGGCATTCGGCGCAGTTGTTGCCGGCCTTGCTTGCCAGGGTGCGGTGGCTGCGGACCCAGTCAGCGTCATGGTTGGGCGCTATGCCTTCAGCCTTGTGACAACTGCTGCACTCGGAAATCTTCATATCGGCGTATTCCTTGTGTGGCTGCTTCTGAGCCGTAGCCTGCGTGACATACAGGGCCGACATCAGCAGAAGCATACAAACGAACAACAATTTCTTCACAGTAGCACCCCCTTTCTAGAAATCGTAATCAAACGTCACGCGCCCGGAGACGTTACGGCTGAAACGCGCATTAACGTCATCCTGGATGCGGCCGGACACTGCCATGTTGCTGGCCAGCTTGTATTTGCCGCCCAACCAGTACCTGCGGGCGATCTCGTCACCGGTCAGCGCATCACGCGTGTACACGTCGTAGGTGATGCCGCCTGCGACCTGGGACGCTTTGTTGACGTCATAGGCCACGTCAGCCAATACGCCGCTTGTGCTGCCGTAGTAGCCGGTGCGGTTGTCGTACTCCACATTCACCTTGACGGGCTCGATGGGGCGTACGCCGATTCCCGCGTGATAAACGTTTGCGGCTGCGCCTTCGCCGTACCACTGCCGGTTATAGCCGGCATTGACCGACACCATGTCGTTTACGGTATAATCTGCCCGGAACACCCCTTCAGCGTACTGGTTGACGGCAAATACGGAGTATATGGAAGTGGTGTCGAATGTGGCGTAACTCTGATAGTACTCTCCGGTAAAGACCAGATTTGAAGTGGGGAAGTATTTCATCCCGCCCTGCACTTCGTTGAATGCCTCTGAGGTGATGTCGTACCGGGCGTTGCCGTAGACCTTGATGTTGTTCAGCAGGTACTGCTTGCCCGCGAAGCCGATGATGTCACGAGCAACGTCTCCTCCGTCCCATTTGCGGAACCAGCTCACTTCCGCATCGGTCTTCGAGAAGCCAGTCAGGTAGGCACCAAGGCCTAATATCGTGTTGGTTGCGTCGCCGATCTCGCCGTTAAGGCCGAAAACGACGTCACGCCCGCCCAGTACGGTGAAAGCTACCGGACCGACGTTTTTCAGGTCAACCTGTGCACCGTCGATGATGGCGCTTCCTGCAGCGAGGTTGACGAACTGGCGTCCTACCTTCAGATCGACTTTATCGAACAGGTCGCGATAGTCGCCATAGAGGTAATAGAGGCGACCATTGAGTCCTTCACCGTTGGTAAAGTCCTGCGACCCCCTGCCATAACCGTAGATGGAGAATTTCCCGGCCTTATCGATGTTAGTGACGGAGAAGCGTAGATATTCGTCCAGCTCTATCTGTCGCTTGTCATCCAGCAACTCATTGCTGAATGAGAGAAACTGGGTGGAACTTCTGCCATGGATCTCTGCCGCCCAGCTGGTTGAAGCGGTGAGCATGGAGACAAACAGAAGCAATCGTAATAACCCTTTGATCCCCATTAAATGAACCTCCTTTCCAAACATTAAATGCAACCACAATCAGAATTCAAAACGTCGATATCAGTGTCTCACCTCCTCCAGTACAATTTTGCCCGTTTCAGGACCGAGGCTTTTTTCTCCTTTTCCGGGATTTTGCGATGATCTACTCGGAGACATTCCGCAAAGCGTCATCACCGTTCCGTTCCGTTAGCAAAAATAGTCACAAATTCGCTGATCGCCTTGCCCCGGTCTGCAGTTTTGTACAGATCGCGTCTCAGCAGATCCTCCATGTTGAAATAGCAGAAGAAAATCCCGTGGAACGCCCTTGCCCCATAGGCTGGGTCGAAATCCGTCAGAACGCCCTTTTCCTGCATGGTCCTGAAGTAGGAGGCCAGCGTGGTAAACAGCTCTTCCATGAGGCCATGGAAAATGCCGTACAACTTGCTTTCAGGTGATCTCTGCACCTCTGCCTGCATGATGCGGATCCAGTCTTTGCGCATGACAAGAAAGTCAAGCATCCGCTTGGCGATCAGTGTCAATGCATCCCTGTACGGCACGTCGTTGACTTCAGAAAGTAGATCCTTCAAGGCGGGGAGGAACGAATATTTGCCGATGACTTCTTCCAGCAGTTTTTCCTTTGCCGGGAAGTGGCGAAAGAGCGTGACCTCGGAAACGCCTGCCTCCCTTGAGATTTCCCTCGTTGTCGCACCGAGATAACCCTTTTCGGAAAAGAGTTTCAGGGCAGCGTTGATAATGTTGTCGTTTGTTGAAGAGGCTTTATCCATGACCGGGCGAAACTCCGTATTGGCTTCAGTTACGTATCTGCATGTATTTGTGGTAAGCACTTACTTACTGCAGCTGGCAAAAAAAATTAATTCACATCATCTAAAGCACGTTCCCTGCCAACCATAACGCGCATTACCTTATTAACTCAAATTCATAAACCGGCATTTCTCTTTAAACGTTCTCCTGTACAAACAACTGATTGCAAGCTCATTGTTTTTAACTAATACAATTCAGGTTCAGCCAGTACGGCTCCAAATTGTCACTGGGTCAAGAAGATGACGTCAGCTTATTGACTCATCCTGCTGTCGCTCCGTATCGTTGACTGGGTCAACGATACGGCCGGTCTCATATTTTTTCGACACAAGTGGGAAAAACTTGAGTAAATATTTCAAGAATGGTTCTAATTCGTGAAAGGATAATGGTAGGAGAAACCCGGCAGGGACAACCGATTTGCGGACTAATCGAAGGCATTACCCGCATACTGCAATTCGACCCTCAGTGCGTTGCACACCCGGGCGAATTCCGCTTCCACAGCCAACATGAGTTCACGACAATCTGCAGTGGAGAGAGTGCGGCCGGCCTCCTCAAGCTCCGTGAGAAGGTCGGCCAGTTCCAATGCGCCGAGCATAGAACTGCTCGATTTCAAACTGTGGGATACCTGTTCGATGGCCAGCGTATCGGTTTTTGACACGGCTTCATTGAGCCTGAGCAGGAGCTTTGGTGAATTGCGCAGATAAATGGCTACTACCTTGCCCAGCACATCCGGCTCTGCTTCGCTGTTCAGAGACCGTATGTTGTCCAGTGCTCCCCGGTCAAGTATGTCAGATCGGCACATGTTCATCATTGTCTTCTCTTCCGCTTCCCGTGATGATTGGAAGCCGTTTTCTCAGGTGAACTGTCTGCTAGCCGTATCGGTGCTCGCCGGGTATTTCTTGAATTTTAATCAACAGCGCCAGTAAAATTGCGGAGAGCAGGGCAAGTAAGGCACCGAAGGCAAAGGCCGGCTGCGGACCGGCTTTTTGCCAGATGAGGCCGAAGATGAGACTGGCAGGGAGGGCACCAGCTCCGACGGCGAAATTGTACCAGCCGAACGCCCCGCCTCGCTCGGAAGGGTCCGTGATGTCCACCAGCAGGGCCTTTTCGACCCCTTCGGTCAATCCGTAAAACAGCCCGTAAAAAGCGAAGAGGAGCCAGATGTGCAGCTCGGTCGCGGCTACGGCGAAACCCGCATATGCCAGCGCATAGACGCACCAGCCGCAGACGATGATGCTGCGTCTGCCGACCCGGTCCGAAAGCGCTCCGAAAGGCATGGAGGAAAGCATCTTTACCAGGTGAAAGAACATCCAGAGGAGCGGGATGCGGACGGGTGTCACCCCGAGTTGCCCCGCCTTGAGCAGGAGAAACGCATCCGATGAATTGCCGAGCGTGAAGAGAAAGAGGATGATGAGGTAGGTTCTCAGTTTCCCGCGGGGGACCATGCGCATGAATGCGCCGTTTTCGCCCCTTCTTTGAGTAACCTCCCTCACCCGCAGGGCGATCAGCAATACGGCCAAAAAGCCGGGAATCGCGGAGAGGAGGAAGACGGTCCTCAAGTCCTTCACGAAAAACGAGAGGAGAAGCGTGGCAACCAGCGGACCGACTATGGCGCCTGCATGGTCCATGGAGCGGTGAAAACCGAACGATTTGCCCCGCAGGGATGGGTCGGCCGAATCGGCGATCAGGGCATCGCGCGGCGAGGTCCGTACCCCCTTCCCCACCCGGTCGAAGAAACGGACGAGCAGCACGAAGGCGGGGGTCGCCGCCAGGGCTATGAGCGGCCTGGCGCATGCTGAAACGGCATAACCGAAAAGCACCAGCTTCTGCCGGTCCCGTACCCTGTCGGAGGCCATTCCTGAAAAGAGTTTCAACAGCGAAGCGGTTGATTCGGCCACTCCCTCGATCACGCCAAGGAATGCGGGGCCGGCACCGAGCACCGTTGTCAGAAAGAGGGGGAGGAGCGGATAGATCATCTCGCTGGACACATCGGTAAGAAGGCTCACCACCCCGAGAATCAGCACATTCCTGGTAATACCGCTGAACAATAGCGCCTCCGTTCAACCCCGTGATTCCAAAAGTTTACCCATAAAAAAAGCGCGGGCAATGAATGCCTGCGCCTTTTTTAAGTTCTATGTTCTAAGTTCTACGTTCTATGTTTTAGCCTGATTCGTTGTTCTCGGTTTTCAACGTAGAACGTCGAACATAGAACGCAGAACGGCTTTTACTCTCCCAGATAGGTGTACCCCAGAAGCGTTCTGTCCAGAAGCTCAAGGAAATGGCTGCTCTCCTCGATGGAGATCTTGCGCAGCGCCACGTCTTTTTCCAGGTTGTCCCGGACCCGCTTCAGGATCTCCGGCCCCTTGTACTGGACGTACTTCAGGCTTTCCCAGGTGGCGTCGCCGTTTATGACCGTATCGATTATGTAGCCGGTCTTCTTGTTGAAGGTGATGTGCACGGCGTTGGTATCGCCGAACAGGTTGTGCATGTCGCCGAGGATCTCCTGATAGGCGCCGATCAGGAAGAAACCGATGTAGTAATCCTCGTCCTTGCGGATCTTGTGCAGGGGGAGGAACTTGGTCCGGCCGTTTTCCCCGACGAAGCTGGTGATCTCGCCGTCGGAGTCGCAGGTGATGTCGGCGATGGAAGCGATCACGTCCGGTTTCTGGTTCAGGCGCTGAATCGGGACGATGGGAAAGAGCTGGTCGATGGCCCAGGAGTCGGGGACCGACTGGAACAGCGAAAAGTTGGCGAAGTAGGTCTGCCGCAGCGCGAGCTGGAAGTTCTGCAGCTCCTCGGGGATCGGCTTGATCTTCTCGACGATGCTGTTGATCTTCCGGATGATCTTCCCGTAGAGCCATTCGGCCAGGGCCCGGTCGTTCAGCGTCAGATACCCCAGGTTGAAGAGGCTGACCGCCTCCTGAATGAGCTGGAGGGTGTCGTGATAGTCCTCCCGCAGGCTGTAGCGGTCGATGCTCTTGTAGATGTCCACCAGCTTCTTGACGGTGGGGGCCAGCTTGTCCGCCTCGGTCAGAGTCGCCTCGAAATCGGGCATGATGTTCTGGGTGTTGGTGTTGAGGACGTTGGTCACCAGCACCGAGTAATGGGCGACCGTGGCCCGCCCCGATTCGGAGATGATGTTGGGGCATTCCACCCCGGCGTCTTCGCAGATGTTCTTGATCTGGTAGATGACGTCGTTGGCATACTCGTCGATGGAATAGTTGACGCTGGAGAAGTAGCTGGATTTGGAGCCGTCGTAATCGACCCCCAGACCGCCCCCGATATCCAGATATTGGATGCCGACCCCCAGCTTCCGCATCTCCGCGTAGATCCGTGCCCCTTCGATGAGGGCGGTCTTGATCTTGTCGATCTTGGTGATCTGGCTGCCGATATGGAAATGGAGGAGCTTCACGCTCTGCACAAGATCGTGCTTTTCCAGCATCTCGATGGCGGCGATGATTTCCGACATGCGCAGGCCGAACTTGGCGTCTTCGCCGCCGGAAGTGGCCCACTTCCCGGTCCCCTTGGATGAGAGCTTCACCCGGATACCCAGTTTCGGCTGCACCCCCGTTTTCTTGGCCAGCTCGACGATCTTTTCCAGCTCGAACAGCTTCTCCACGACCAGCGTAATGTCATAGCCGATCTTGGTGGCGGAGAGGACCATCTCGATGTACTCGGTGTCCTTGTATCCATTGCAGATGATGGGGAGGTTGTTCCCGGTGGCGAAGGAGATGCCCGCCACCAGTTCCGGCTTGGAACCGACCTCAAGGCCGATGTTGTAGCGCTTGCCGAAGTTGGCGATCGCCTCCACCACCTGCCGTTGCTGGTTCACCTTGATGGGGAAGAAGGTCTGGTATGTGGCAGGATAATTGTTCTCCTGGATGGCGTTCTTGAAAACGCGGTTGATGGAGGCGATCCGCCCCTGCAGGACGTCCATGAACCTTAGGAGGATGGGGGGCTTGATCTTCCGCTTGATCAGGTCGTCAACCAGCGCCCGGAGGTCGATGGAGTGTTTCGAATTGGACGAGGGATGGACGCAGACGTTCCCCTTCTTGTTGATGGAGAAGAGATCGGCGCCCCAGTTGTTGAGGTTGTAAATCTTTGCGGACTCGTTGATTGACCAGCGTTCGGAAACCATTAATTCACCTCGGCAGTTACAGTTACATTTCGCCCCTTTGTCAAAGGGGGAAAA
>DAIEGL010000148.1 GCA_027356255.1 Geobacter sp.
GGGTAATATCTGGAAAATACTTGCAAAATGCAGTGCCCTGTTGTATAAGAATCATCTGTTTTGTCCCCGTAGCTCAGCAGGATAGAGCACTTCCCTCCTAAGGAAGGGGTCGGACGTTCGAATCGTCTCGGGGACGCCATAAATACCAAGGATTACGTTATCGGCGTAATCCTTTTTTTCTGTTCAAAGGACCGGAAAGCAAGGATAAGTGAGGAGGAATACGATGATGATCGTGCGGCTGGTTGGTAAATGGTGCGGGTTGGGGGTTTTTGCCGTCTTGTCCTGGATGTCGGTCGCTTCAGCCGCGTCTCTTGTGGAAAAGCCAGAAGCCGCTTTCCGCCAGGCCTTTCCCCAAGTGAAGGTCGATAGCATGGAAGAGACGGATATAAAGGGTTTGTACGAGGTGATCAGCGGCCAGAATATCCTCTACTACTTCCCTGAGAAAGATTACATTTTCCTGGGGGAGATTTTCACCAAGGACGGCAAGAGCATTACGGCGGAGAAAAAGGGGAAGCTGGCGGCGAAGCTCGTGCAGAGCCTCCCTCTGGAAAAGGCCGTGAAGGTCGGCGAGGGGAAGAAGGTAGTCATTGAGTTTACCGATCCCGATTGTCCATACTGCAGAAAGGCCTCCGAGTTCCTGTTCAAGAGGAACGACGTCACCCGCTACGTGTTTTTCGCTCCCCTGGCCCATCCTGCGGCGATCAACAAGATCGAATATATCCTCGGCGCAGAGAACAAGGCAAAGGCCTATGAAGATATGATGCTCGGCAAGGAAATCCCCAAGTCTGCTTCCCCAGCGAGTGACGGGGTAAAGGCGCTGGCCCGGGAGCATATGGAACTGGCGAAAAAAGTGGGGCTTCAGGGTACGCCGACCTTCTTCATCAACGGACAGCAGGTTGTCGGCGCCGATCTGGCAAAGATCGACCAGTTGCTCAAATAGCGAAGGGGGGCCAAATCCCGGCTCAGAATATCCGTATCGTGCCGAATTCGCCGTCGTATCCCGGTTCGATGCGGATATTCCCCGAGCGCATTCTCCCGATCGCCTCGGCTATTTGCGGCGATGCTGCGGCGGCAATCTCCGCCGTCGGTCTCTTCAGGAGGATGGAAAACTCGTTCCCCAGCCTTTCCAGCATGTCGAAATACATTCGTTGCACCCTCTTGCTGCCGACTCCCACCCGCAGCGTCTCCGCAATTACCTCCTGGAGCGGTATGATGGAGTGAAACGTGGGGGAACCGGATGGCTTGAAACCTTGTGGCCTGTCCGCCAGTTTCTCCACCCTGTGCAGCACCCCCACGGTGACCTTCCTGCCGCAGGACGGGCAGCGGTAGCCGTGCTGCACGGTCTCCTGCGGCGTGAGCCGCATGCCGCAGTCCCGGTGCCCGTCGCTGTGATACTTCCCCTCCTCGGGGAAAAACTCGATCGTTCCCTCCAACCCTTTCCCGCTCTTTATCGCCTCCATGATGCCCTCGTAGGACATTTCCGTATCGAAGATCGTCGCTTCCCGCCCTAGCTTGGCGGGGGAGTGGGCGTCCGAGTTGGAAATGAGGTTTATCCGGTCCAATGCTGAAAGCCGCCAGTTCATGGGAGGGTCGGAAGAGAGGCCGGTTTCGATGGCGTAAATGTGAGGGGTCAGGTCGCCGAAGCACTCCTCCAGCGAATCGAATCCAGATGCGGCGCCGAGGACGGAGAAATGCGGTGTCCAGGCGTGGGCCGGCACCAGCATTGCTTTCGGTGAGACTTCGAGGACCATTTCCAGGAGTCTTCGTGCATCCAGTCCCAGGATCGGCCTCCCGTCCGATCTGATATTGCCGATCTCGGCCAGGGCGGAGTTGAGGCGCAGCGCCGAGGCAAAATCGGGGACAAAGACGAGAGCGTGTATCTTTCGTGTCTTGTCCCCTTTTTTATAGATGCAGCTGATTTCGGAGGAGAGGAGAAATTTGACCTCCCCCCGGCATGATGACGGCACGTTGTCCGGCCGGAGTGGTTTCTTCAGACTCAGCAGGCCGTTGTCGCCAGTTTCGAGCTTTTCCTGAAGTTCCTCCATCCAGAGAGGATGGGTGAAGTCGCCGGTACCGATGACATTGATCCCTTTCAGTTGTCCCCATCTGTCGAGGTTTTCAGGGGTGAGCTCGCGGCTGCATGCCCTTGAATAGCGGGAATGGATGTGAAGGTCGGCGATGAACTGCATGGTTTGCTCCTTTGTTTCGTCGGATGTTGCGGTTATGATCCCGGACTTTATACTTTATCCCAGAGAGCTTATCAACCTGAAAACGGCACATCAGCCACAGAACCACGGAGACATGGGACGCAAAAAGGGGCGCAATGGAGTGGCACCAGCTTTCCATAGATGATGTGATCGCAGAATTCCGTTCTTCCCGCGGGGGACTGGGCGACGACGAGGCCAAGCGGCGGCTAACGGTTTACGGGGCTAACGAGCTGCTGGAAAAGCGGGGGAGAACGCCGCTTGCCATGTTTCTTTCCCAGTTCGGCGACTTCATGATCCTCGTCCTGCTCGGCGCAGCTATCCTGGCAGGAATCATCGGCGAGCCGGGGGATATGCTGTCGATCGTAGCCATCGTCATCCTCAATGCAGTGATCGGCTTCATCCAGGAGTTCCGGGCGGAACGGGCGATCATCGCGCTCAAGCGCATGGCCGGGCAGGGGGCCGACGTGGTGCGGGGAGGACAACCGAAGGCGATGCCGGCCAGGGATATCGTGCCTGGCGATCTGGTGCTGCTCAAGACTGGTGATGTGGTGCCGGCTGACCTCCGTCTGATGGATGCGGTGCATCTCAGGGTGGAGGAGTCGTCCCTGACCGGGGAATCGTTCCCGGCGGAAAAGGAGAGCGGGAGCCTGGGCGACCCCCGCCTTCCCCTGGGTGAGCGGAAAAACATGGCGTACAAGGGGACCGTCGTCTCTGCCGGCCGGGGGATGGGGGTGGCCGTTGCAACCGGCATGAACACCGAGCTGGGGAAGATCGCGACCATGATCCAGGCGGAAGGCGAGGCAAAGACCCCGTTGCAGAGACGGCTGGCCGCTTTCGGCCGACGGCTGGCCGTCGTCGTGCTGCTCGTCTGCGCCGTGGTCTTTGCCATCGGGTATCTGCGCGGAGAATCCCCCCTCCTGATGTTCCTGACCGCCGTCTCCCTTGCCGTGGCCATCATACCCGAGGCGCTACCGGCAGTGGTCACCATTTCGCTGGCGCTCGGGGCGAAGAAGCTGGTGAAGCAGAACGCCCTGATCCGCAGGCTGCCGGCGGTGGAGACTCTGGGCGCGATAACCCACATCTGCACGGACAAAACCGGCACCTTGACCCAGAACAGGATGACGGTTACGGAGCTCTTTCTGGACGGCGCCGCCGTCTCGCCCGGTTCCGCCGTCAACGGTGCTGTGGTCGCCGGTTCGACCCTTTCGCATCTTTTGACCGCCGCCGCCCTGTGCAACGATGCCCGCAGGGACAACGGCAACAACGTGACCGGCGATCCGACTGATGTGGCCCTCTATGCACTGGCCCTCGGTTACGGCCTCGATCCGGTGGGATTGTCGGCGCAGTACCCGCGCATCGCCGAACTTCCTTTCGATTCGGACCGCAAATGCATGACCAGCCTGCATGACGGACCCGACGGCATCGTCTCCTTCACCAAGGGGGCCGTGGAGGCCCTTGTGGAGAGGAGCAACCGCATCGTCTCCGCCGGTGCCGACCGGCCGGACATGGGTGGCTTCATCCGGCAGAATGAGCTCATGGCTGACTCAGGGATGCGCGTGCTTGCCGTTGCCATGAGAAGGTGGGACAGAATGCCCTCCACCCTGTCCGGCGCGGAGGTGGAGCAGGGGCTGACGCTGCTCGGGCTCGTCGGCATGACGGATCCCCCCCGGGAAGAGGCTCTGTCTGCCGTGTCCCTGTGCAGTATGGCCGGCATAGTCCCGGTCATGATTACCGGGGACCATCCTGTCACGGCGCTCGCCATTGCGCGGAAGCTGGAAATGCTGGATAAGGACGGCGGAAGGATCATGACCGGCCGGGAACTGGAGGATCTCTCCCTGGAAGAGTTCGAACAAAGGGTCGAGGAGATACGGGTCTATGCCCGGGTCGCGCCGGAGCAGAAGTTGAAGATCGTCCAGGCCCTGAAGGACAAGGGGCACTTCGTCGCCATGACCGGTGACGGAGTGAACGACGCTCCCGCCCTGAAGCGGGCCGATATCGGCATTGCCATGGGGGTGACTGGCACGGACGTGGCGAAGGAAGCGGCGGCGATGATCCTCCTGGATGACAACTTCGCCACCATAGTCAACGCGGTGAGGGAAGGGAGGCGTATCTACGCCAATATCCTCAAATTCATCACCTATTCCATAACTTCAAACATGGGGACCCTGGTGCTTGTTGTCCTTGCCCCGTTCTTCGGTATGCCCTTGCCGCTTCTTCCGGTCCAGATCCTCTGGATGAACCTTTTGTGCGACAGCCTGCCGGGGCTTGCCCTGGCCGCCGAACCAGCGGAACGGGACTCCATGAACCGACCGCCGGTCAACCCTGCGGCAGGGGTGTTTTCCGAGGGGAGGTGGTGGTTCATGGCGCGCTACGGCCTTCTGATCGGTGCGATTGCCCTCTCTCTCCAGGCCTGGGCCTTGAGGCGCGGACTTCAGTGGCAGACGGCGGTTTTCAGCTTCCTGGTCGTCAGCAGGATGGCCATGGCCGTTTCCGTCCGCTCGGATCGGCTGTCGCTCGTGCAACTGGGGCTTTTCAGCAACATTTCTCTCGTCGGCGCGGTTGTCATAACGTGCGCCCTGCAATCCTGCGTGGTATGGATTCCGGCCATGAACCCACTGTTTTCAACGAAGCCGCTCTCCATCGGGGAGTTCTTTCTCATCCTGGCGCTCTCATCGGTGCTCCTGTTGACCCGGGAGGCGGAGAAACTGGTTAGTCGCGTCCTCAATCGTTCAGCAGCGCATCGATGGCCGCGAAATCCACGTCCATCTCGGCATTCGTCTTGATCCAGTTCAGCTTTTCCCGGTCCTCGGCGGTGATCTTTGCGACGTCATCCGAAAGGGCGGTGAACACGGTGGCGGTCGTCTTCTCCACGCGGATGTACGGGATATTGCTGTCGTCCAGGATCTGCTGGCTGATCTTGGATACCGGCACATGCCCGGCTATCACCAGCCCGGCGATCTGGGCCTTGTATTCCGGGATGTGGTAGAGCGAAGCGAGGGTCACTATGAGCTCGTCCCTGGAACTGGTGAGGATCATCAGGGTGGAATCGAGCAACCCGTCTATGACCCGCTGGGACGATGCGGCCCCCAGCTGGATATGGTTGATGATGCGGCTCTTTTCGTTCTGATCGCCGTGCAGCGGCAGTTTAAGCAGTTTGCCGATATGGCCCAGGGTCGGATTGGCGAGGACCGGGGAAAAGTTGAACCCGCCGATAACCTGCAGCCCGCTTTTCTCAAACGCCTTCCCCAGGTAGCCGATGATCGATTCCCGCTTCTTGGGGAGGAGCTTGTTGACGATGATGGCGCGCACATCGGCCTGTTCCCGTTCGTACAGGGCCAGGTTCAGGTGGACCGCATCGATGACCCTCCCGATGCCGCTGTCCGTGACGATGACGACCGGTGCATCGAGCATCTTTGCCACCCTGGCATTGTCCAGGCCGATGACCGAGCCGACCCCGCCGTGTCCCGCACCTTCGATGATCAGCAGGTCATATTTGGCGTCGAGCTCTTTAACCGCATCGACAATGCAATCGCTTAAGGAGAGGTCGTCCAGTCTGCCGTTCAGGTAATCCTTCGTAAAGTCCTTGTGGAGCGCAACCGGAGACATGAGAGCGATGTCTTCCTCCAGGCCGAACGCCTTTGCCATGAGCACGGCATCCATGTCCACGATGAAATCGTCGTAAAGCTCGATCTTCGGCCCGATCGGCTTGATGAAACCTACCCGGTCGTATTTCTGCCGTGCCAGGTGCATCAGGGACACGCTGATGGTGGTCTTGCCGCAGTTCTGCCCGGTTGCCCCGATAAAGATCCTCTTTGCCATTCTCCCTCCCGAATCAATGCAATAGATTTAATAAGAGCAGCAGAAACTATAACCCAAAAAGGGCAGTAAAACCAGAAAACAGAGAGCCACTGGAGATACACTCTCAGTGGCTCTGTTCAGCTGTGTTTCGTTTCCGGTTTAATTCGATCACACCGCCTTGAGTATGACCAGCGATACGTCGTCCTGGAACACGGTGGTGCCTGTAAAACAGGCTATTTCCTCAAGTACGGCGTTTACGACCGTTTCCGGCGGGTCGTTATGTTTATCGGCGAGAATGGTGCAGAGGCGGTCCTGGCCGAAGAAGTCGCCGGTTGCATTCCTGGCTTCCACGATGCCGTCCGTATAGAGCGCCAGGAGGTCCCCTTCGTAGAGCTGGATGTTCTTTTCCTCGAAATCCACGTCCCGCTGCACTCCGAGGATCAATCCCTCCGCGTCCAGTTCGGTGAAAGATCGTTCGCTGGGACGGAATAAAAGCGGGGGATTGTGCCCTGCATTGGAATAGGTGAGCTGGCGTTTGAGGGAGTTGTACTTGATGTAGAACATGCTTATGAACAGTTCCGCCTTGCTCAGGTCTTCGAACAAAAGATCATTGAGGGCGGCGAGGATCGTGGTCGTGGAATTGGCGGCGTTGACCTGGACCCGCAGGGCGCTGCGCGTTTCGGCCATTATGAGCGCTGCCCCGACACTGTGCCCGGAGACGTCGGCAATGACCATGTCAACGCTGTTTTCGCTGTGGTGGAAAAAATCGTAGTAATCGCCGCCCACGTGGGTGGCTGGCACGCACCGGCTGGCGCACTGGACGCCGTACAGCTTGGGGGGGAACGCGGGGAGGAGCGACAGTTGTATCTGCTTGGCGATCTCCATCTCCCGCGACATCTGGATGTTTTCCAGAAGGGCCTTTTCCGCCAGTTTGCGTTCGGTGATGTTCTGCTTCACCGCAACAAAGTGACATATTTCCCCCCTTTCATCCGTAACGGGGGTGATGGTCTGTTCCTCCAGGTAATAGTAGCCGTTCTTGTGCCTGTTGGTCGTTTCGCCGTGCCAGACCTTGCCGCTGTTGATCGTTTCCCATAGGTGCCGATAGAAGCCGTCGTCATGTTCGCCGGATTTGAGGAAACGGAGATTCTGATGGATGACCTCTTCCTGGGAATAACCGGTGAGCATGGTGAAGGCCGGATTTACCCAGATGATGTCTCCCGCCTGATCGGTTATGACGATGGCGTTGGCCGCGGCTTCCAATGCGGCGCTCTGGAGGCGGAGGGACATTTCCGCCTGCTTGCGCTGGGTGATGTCTGAGATGAGGCCGTCGTATCCGACGAGTGTCCCCTGTTCGTTGCAGCGCGGAACGATGGTGTTCTTTACCCAGCGGATCGTGCCGTCCTTGTGGAGAATGCGGTGCTCAAGGGTCGGCACCTCCTTGCCCGAAAGGACCTCGGCTGCGTGCTCCATCACCCTCTGGCGGTCCTCTTCTAGGATCATCTGATACCAGAGGTGCTGATTGACGCCGTATTCTTCCGGGGCATAGCCGGTTACCGTCACGCACCCCGGCCCGTGTGAAGTGCTGCTCACCTGCCCGTTCTCGATTTTCACGGTGTAGATGTAGTCCGTTACCGCAGCGACGAGTCGCTTGTACCTGTGTTCGCTCCGGGCGAGCGCCCTTTCCGCGTCCCTGCGTCTGCGCCGTTCCTCGGCTTCCTGGAGCTCCCGGTTGACGGCCGGGACCAACCGCGTCAGGTACTCCTTCTGGAAATAATCGTTGGCAGCGGGTGACATGGCCTGGGCCGCCGTATATTCTTCGGCCGTATCGGAGATAATCATGAACGGCAGGTCCCGGTTCATTTCCCGGCACAGGGCCAGGGCCGAACGGGCGCTGAACAGGGGGAGGGCGTATTTCGAAATGACGACGTGCCACGATCGGTTGATGAGCGCTTCCTTCATCGCAGCGTACGTTTCGACCATCTCGTAGGCGGGATCGTAGCCGCCGGCCATGAGTTCCCTGACCAGAAGCACGGCATCGTCCCTGGAAAAATCGACTATCAAGACCCGGAGCGGTGTACTCATCAATGCATCTCCGTACCCATATCTTTCGCATGATTCCGGCTGTATGAAAGGGGAGTCAGCGGTACAGCCCGGCTTGTGCGGATTTGTTAAAGAATTGTAACACATTCTGCCGCCCGTATCCAGGCTACTTTGATATAAAAATTTACAGTGTACGCCTGCAAATGATCGGGCGGCAGCGCAGCTGCCCGTGCTGAAATCGCTACGGCGGCGGAAGCGGAAGCGTTCAGGGTGTCCCGAATTCGGAAAGCCAACGGTCGAAAACAGCGACCTTGTGCGCACCGAACTTCTCCATGGCGGTCCTGATTTCCTCGTGGGATTTTTCTGCGGCGAGGCTTGCCGGGTTCTTGGAATAGAACAGGTCTGCAAAGCAGATGATCTTTTCTTCCATGTTGAGGGGGGACATTTCCCTGACCGGAAGGGGCATCTTCTGCCGGACGATATCGTCCCTGGTGAGCCCGACGCCGATATGCCGCTCGCATACCATGGCGTGAACGGGAAAACCCTCGCTTTCGAGGATCTCCCTCCCCAGCACTCCATGGCATATGTAGGGGAATTCGCCGAAACAGCCCAGCTTCGGGGCATAGATCTTTGATACCCCTATGTCGTGGAGAAGGGCCGCTTCTTCGATAAAGGCCAGATCGATGCCCGCATCGAGGGTCGAGGCGATTCCCAGCGCCTTGTCCGCCACCAGGCGGCTGTGCCTCAGCACGATTTCGAACGTTTCCCGATTCACGAAATACTTTTTCAGAAGCGCGACTGCATCCATCTGTTTACCCCGCTGGAATTTGAGGCTATTATTAATCCGACGCATCCCCCAAGTCAATGCGGAAAAGGGATGAGAAAGGTTGTCGGGTTGAACGCCATGGAAATAAGAGAGAGCGACATCAAGGTAGAGTTTTACCGGGCTTCGGGGCCGGGAGGACAGCACAGGAACACCACCGACTCTGCGGTACGCATCCGCCATCTTCCCACCGGCATCGTCGTTCAGGCTTCCGAAAGCCGTTCCCAGGTCCAGAACCGCGAAGTGGCCATGCAGCGGCTGTGTGAGGCGCTGCTCAGGCGCGAGCGCAAGGTGAAGAAGCGGGTCGCGACCAGGGTGCCGCGCAAGGCGAAGGAGCAGCGGCTGACCGAAAAAAAGGCCGTTTCCCAGCGGAAGAAACTGCGTACTTTTCGGGAAGAATAGCCTGAGCCGGCAAAGCCGGCATCAAACAGGGTAAATCTTTAAAGCGGTAGCACGCGGATCAAATCCGATAAATTCGGATAAAAGGCGGATCAAACCTCTCAACCGGTTAATCAGATTTTTAATCAGATTTTATCTGAAGTTATCCGCGTGGAACGTTTTTTCCCACTACGCTCCCCCCTATGCCGTACATCTGCAAGAGGATTTCCGCAAAGGCGGCGGCCGCGGGCGACAGCTCGCGCCCCGCCCGCTGTGCCAGGCAGAAGCTACGCGACAGGTCCACCCCGTTTATGTGCAGCGCGGCGAGCTCCCCCCGGCCGATCTCTTTCCTTATGGAGATTTCCGAGACGAAGGAGATGCCGAGACCGCTCACGATGGCGTGCTTGATCGCCTCATTGCTCCCGATGAATGCCTTCACACTCAGTTCGTCCATATCGATACCCGCCTTAGACAGCGCCTCCCTGACCGTTTTCCCCGTCCCGGAGCCCGGCTCGCGGAACACGTAGGTCTCTTCCCGAAGCTCGGCAAGCTCTATCGCTTTTCGTCCGTTCCAGCGGTGCCGCGGGTTTACCGCCAGCACGATCTCGTCATGACCGAGAGGGATGAAGGAGAAGCCCTCTTCATCGAAGCTGTTTCCGACGATGCCGATTTCGATCTCCTCCCCCTTGAGCTTTTCCAGGATCTCGTGGCTGTCCCCCTGGAGAACGGTGACAGTCAGTGTGGGGAAACGCCCGGTCAGCAGGGGGAGGGCATCGGGAAGCATGTGGTCGCCGGGGATGTTGCTGCCGCCGACCATGAGGGACGTGTACTCCACCCCCCTGAAGCGCTCCATGGCCGTCGCCAGCAGGCGCGTGTCGGCGAGGACCTGCCGCGCGTGTTGCAGCAGGATTTTCCCCCCCTCGGTCAAGAGCGCCCCCTTGCCGGTCCGGTCGAGGAGCCTGACGCCGAACTCCCTTTCCAGGGCGGATATGTGCTGGCTTACCGTGGACTGCGTGATGAAGGTCGCCTCCGCCCCCTTGGAGAAGCTGCCGCTTTCCGCCACTGCGAGAAATACTTCCAGTTGCTTCAGGTTCATGTCTGCCCCATATCGTTATTAGCGATAGAAGTGATCGAGATAATCAAAATTATCAATTTGACTCTCCGCTGTCAATCAGCTTATTAATACTGCCTGAAACGGCGAACAAGAAAACGAGCGCGAGCTGATGAAACCGGCTATCCATCACTGCCGGTGGGAAATAGACAATACATGTGAAAATTGAAAGGGTGCATTAGGGATGAAGAGATTACTGTTGTTGTTGCTGGTTGTTGTGATGATCGCTGCTGCCGCTCCTGCGGCATGGGCGAAGAGCAGGGCAGGGGTGGTGACTGTCGAGGTGGATCTTTCGGCCCAGGACGCGGGCAAGGAAACGAGGCTCTGGCTTCCATATCCGGTCTCCGACCCCAACCAGGTCGTCACCGACGTGAAGGTCTCCGGCGATTATGCCGCGTCTGCGGTCTATACCGACCGTACCTACGGCACCCCCATGCTTTACGCGGAGTGGGGCAAAGGCGCCCGGAGCCGCAAACTGACGTTTTCCTTTGCCGTAGAAAGGGAAGAGGTGATTCGACGGACGTTTCCAGCCACTGAGGCGCCATGGAGCCCGGTAGATTACAGCCGCTACCTGGCGGCCACCAGCCTCGCTCCCGTCGATGGCGAGATAAAGCTGCTCGCTGACAAGATAACGGCAGGGAAAAAGGGGGTGCTGGAAAAGGCAAAGGCGATCTACGACTGGACCTGCGAGAACACCTACCGCGATCCGGACACCCGCGGCTGCGGCAAAGGGGACATCTGTGCGCTTTTGAAAAAGCCGGGGGGCAAATGCACGGACATCTCATCCCTGTTCATCGCGCTGGCGCGGGCGGCCGGTGTCCCGGCCCGGGAAACCTTCGGCATTCGTCTCGGGAAAAGGGGGGCGGAAGACATCACCGGCTGGCAGCACTGCTGGGCGGAGTTCTTCCTCCCCGGCTACGGATGGGTGCCGGTCGATCCGGCTGACGTACGCAAGGCGATGCTCGTGGAAAATCTGAAGCCTGAGGACGCCAAGACCAGGGCGTATCGCGACTATTTCTGGGGGGGGATCGATCCTTACCGGGTCAGGCTGGCGGTCGGCCGCGACTTGGTCCTGAACCCGCCCCAGGCCGGTGCGCCCCTGAACACCTTCGGCTACCCCTATGCCGAGGTGGGTGGCAAAACCATTGACTGGCTCGATCCGAAGACCTTTGTCTACAGGATAACCTACCGGGAGAAACCTTGACCATTTATTCAGAAGAAGTTACTTTATTGGCCACTGATTTTGTGGAAAAGGCACGATTAGAATCAGCCATTGTTCAATCCGCCTTTTCGGCCCTGATCTGTGGCTAAACAAAAAGTCTTAAATCTATTGGCCACGGACGGTCGTCAATCTCCTGACGGCCTCTTCTGGTCTCTCCAACGTCGAAGGCCGCGCCGGATCACCGGGGCGGCCTTTCTTCGTCTGGGTCGGTAACAGGGCCATTGTCGCATTTGTACATCGAAAATCGAATGCGTTCGAAAAGAAAGTTGATCCTTTTCTGTTACGGTTGTGTAGTGAAGAAACCCCCAAATTGATCTGCTTAAAATTTGTGCAAAACGTTAAATACCCATAAACTTCTATCAGACTTTTCCCGAAACGGCAGAGTTCCCCACAGAGTTATCCACAGTTTCTGTGGATTACATGCGCATCCAGCGAGCTTTTAGCCCTAACAGGCTGAAAGTTATCCACTTTCTGCTTTTTTTTGAAATGTACGACAAGATATTGACGCTTTTGCCTTCTGCGCAAGTTGTTATTTCTGCAATGAAATTGCCGAATGTGATATGGACTTTCAATAAGCGGAGCTCCGTCGGATGGGCTTCACGGGATATTCAGGCGGACGATGAGGGGGAGGTGGTCCGATGCCAGACGCGTCAGCTCCGACCGGGGCACCGCGGCCTCAGTCACCGTTAAGTCCGCAGAGACGAACAGATGGTCGATGCGCATGAACGGATAGAGGCTCGGCCAGGTCTTTTCCAACTTTCCGTCGTCCCGGTGCGGTTTCGGGCCTTCGAGGACTTTCATGAGTACCCGGTGCACGGCCGATCCAGGCTGTGCATTGAAATCGCCGCACAGGATTACTGGGGGGATGCAGCCGAGGTTTTTCAGCCAGTCCGGACCTGCAAGCACCTTGGCCTGCATGAGCCGTTGCCGCGGGGTCAGGCCGAGATGGGTGTTGATGAACTGGATTTTGCGGCCGAACGCCTCTATTTCGGTCCACAGCGCCCCTCTGCGGGCATGGCCCCGCCGTATGCCGGGCGTTTGCAGTCCCCCTGCCTTAACCAGATGCAGGGGAAAACGGCTAAGTATCACATTGCCGCATCGTTCCCTTTCCATGTGCAGCTCGCACTCTTTGCCGGAGAGTCGCGCCAGGCATGCCACGATATCGGCAACCTGATCGGACGCGGCAGGCCGCACCCGGCCGCTGTCAACTTCCTGCAGGGCGACGATATCGCAGTCGTAGCCGGAAATGACCTCCGCAATCCTCTCTGTTGAGGTCTTCCGGTCCATGCCGGTACAGCGGTGGACGTTGTACGTCATTATGGACAGGGTATTTGCCATGGTCGATATGGTTCCGAATGCGGCATTTTCAGGCTTATTTTTCTTGTTTGATTTTACCACACGGGAAAGAATGGGATAGGAGGGTGAAAAGGGATCATCCGAGAATTTCGGGAGGAGGCCGTCTGCCGCGACTTCGTCCGTTCGTTCGGTCGCCGAAGCTGCGGACCTTGCGACCTCTCTCAATATGATCGTCTGAACATTCATTTACAGCCGAACCTGCTTCGTTCAACCTCGGGCGGGTGTCCGCTCGTAGCGTAAGCTCTGTCACTCACTCCCGAAGCCACGGCAGCCGTTCCGGAAGTTGGAAGAACCTAGCATGAAAGGCCCGCCGGGGCGGGCCTTTCATGCCATTATGCTTTTATCCGGCCGTTGACCACTGGCCGTGAAGGGAGCAGTATTCGCGCACCGTGATGTCTCCAGCGGTAACGGGGAAGGTCGCTTCCGGCGCTTCTCCCGGCTTCAGTGCCTGCCGGTAGATCTTGCCGCCGGCGATGATCTCTATCCATTCGATATAATGCTTTTCTTCCATCGGATGGGGGATGCTTCCTACCTTGACGGTGACGGTCCCATTTGCCCTTTCCACAACCGGCAGATGCTTTTCCCGCGATGCGTCCGACGTATTCTCGATTTGCAGGATCATCGGGGCGTCGCAGCAGACAAGGCTTCCCTGGCCGGGATGCATGATTTCGACGATGTTTCCGCAGATTTCGCATTTGTAGATTTCCAGATTTTTCGCCATGGTGGTTCCTCCTTGAATGTTTAGTCATATGTGCAATAGGATAATAACGATCCTGTTAATCTTATAACAGCATTCCCTGGTTGTTGCAACGTGAATTCTAAAATTTTCTGGATGTCGATGGAAGACTGAAACGTCGGAATGTGCTACAGCACTCTGAAATTGCAGCTTGACCGCTTGTGCGGGTAGAGCTGTCGTCCGTCAGGTAACGGGCGGATTTCAGCGTCTTTACCCCACCTCTGAGTATTCCCGTTTCCGGAATTCGACGCCGAGCGATGCGGCAAGCCTTTCAACCTCTGCTACGTCCAGACCCGGAACGGTGACGGCGCTGGCAACTACCTGGGGAATATACTGTCCGGCTTCCCGGAGAAAGGTGCAGACGCCCTCAAAACCCTCCTTCTTGAACGGCGTATTGCAGAGCCGGTCGTAGGTTTCTGCATCTGCCGCGTTGAGGCTGACGGAAACGGTGTCGATCAGTCCCGCCAGTTCCGGCAGTATATTCCTGCCGTAGACCAGGTTGGCCTGGCCGTCCGTATTGATCCTGATCCTCATCCCCCGTTTTTTGAGGGCTGCTGCAACCTCCTTGATCAGATCAAGGCGCAGAAGCGGCTCGCCGTACCCGCAGAAGACCACTTCATCATATCCATCTTCATGAGCCGCTATGGCGTCCATGACCTCGACAAAGGTGGGCTCGTGATCCAGGAACAGGTAGTGCCCCTTGACCGTGAAATCGTCGAATTTGGCGCAGAATGAGCAGCGGTTCGAGCAGCGGTTGGTAATGTTCAGATAAAGCGAGTTCCTGATGCGATAGGCGATGCGGGCATGCTGGTTTCTCCTGCCGGTCTTGAACAGGTGCTGTGTATTGAGGGTCGTGATCCGGCAGACGTCCTCGAAAGACAGCCCCTTTATTTCCGCCACCTTTTCCGCCGTAATCCGCACAAATGCAGGTTCGTTGCGCTTTCCCCGGTGGGGAACCGGCGTCAGGTAGGGACAGTCCGTTTCCACGAGCATCCTTTCTATCTTCACCCCCTTGACCACCTGGCGCAGGGCTTCATTGGCCGGGTAGGTGACGGTGCCGGGTATGGAGATGTAGAATCCCATCGCCACGCATTCCTCGGCCATTTTCAGGTCGCCGGAAAAGCAGTGAAAGACCCCTCCCACGTCGGCGCCCTGTTCCTCCTTCACCAGCGCCATCACCCGTTCGTGGGCATCACGGTCATGGATTATGACGGGGAGGGAGAGTTCCCGCGCCAGCTTGATGAAACGCCGGAAAACCGTTTCCTGCGTTTCCCTCGGCGAGCGGTCGCGGTAGAAATCGAGTCCGATCTCACCGATGGCCACGACCTTGTCGTTACCGACCGCCATGTCCCGGATCAGATCGTAACATCTTTCCGTGACGCGCGACGCGTCGTGGGGATGAATGCCGACGGCGCAGTAGATGCTGTCGTGCTTCGCGGCCAGTTCGCAGGCGGCCTTGCTCGTTTCAAGGTCGGTCCCGACGACGATCATCTGCCCCACTCCCGCCTCGGTCGCCCGTTGCATCATCTCGTCGAAGTCGTCGCTGAATTCCAGGCCATATATATGGGCATGTGAGTCTATCAAGAAAGGTCTGTCTGTCATGGTTCCTTTTCCGTTCTCTTGAGATGCGTTTTCCTGCGACAGGATAGCATCGACAGCGGCTCCATGCAAAATATTTATGGGTTGATTTCATGCCGGATTGTTTTCAAAGGTGGGTGTTCGGCGGGCCGTGGGATCTGGACCCCGGGCGGTAGCGCCGGAAAGCCGGAACCAGTGCTGGTTCCGGCTTTCCGGAATTGGTTAGCGGGCCAGCCGGGCTGCAATGGACGCCACATGTTTCCCCTGATAACATGCCGCTGCAAGATCGTTTTCGCTGGGACTCCGCTCCCCCTGGGTGCCGGCAATGGTGGAGGCGCCGTAGGGAGATCCCCCGATTATTTCGTCATTGCGCATCTGCCCCTGAAAGGCGTAGGGCAATCCCACAACGACCATCCCCTGGTGGAGGAGGGTGATGTGGAAGCTGAGTATGGTGGATTCCTGGCCGCCGTGCTGGGTTGCGGAGCTCGTAAAGACGCTTCCCACCTTGCCGACGAGGGAGCCTTTCATCCAGAGGCTGCCGGTGGCATCGAGGAATTGGCGCATCTGGCCGCACATGTTGCCGAAGCGGGTAGGGGTGCCGAAGATGATCGCGTCGGCCTCTGCCAGTTCGTCAACGGTGCAGACCGGCACCTGTGCCATCCCCTTCTGCGCTTCGACAGCACCCATCTTCTCCAGTACATCCGGCGGCAGGGTTTCCGGTACACGCCGGAGCTGGACCTCGGCCCCCGTCACTTGCCGTGCCCCCTCGGCCACGGCCTCGGACATGCGGTGGATGTGGCCGTACATGGAATAATAGACTATAAGAACCTTCATTGCGTTACCTCCTGTAGATTGTGGACATTCATCCGCACCTCATGGTGATATGGTAAGCCTGTCAGGAATAAAATGTATCACATATCGGCAGGAGCGCAATTGATGGGAGAAACCGGTGTCGCTTCTTGACAGTCGGGCGATTTTTGTGTAATAATAACAAAATTTTTTAGCGAAACTAAAAAAGGGGGCCGTGCTGTAGGACCGGCTCCCATCATTATATTCAGGGGCTTATGGACGGAACAAACTTTGTACATCTCCATCTCCACACCCAGTATTCCCTGCTGGACGGCGCGATCCGGCTGGGCGACCTGGTCAAGAAGGCCAAGGGGTACGAGATGCCTGCCGTGGCCATCACCGACCACGGCAACATGTTCGGCGCCATCGAGTTCTACACCAAGTGCAAGGACAAGGGGATCAAGCCGATCATCGGCAGCGAGGTCTACATCGCTCCGGGGTCGCGTTT
>DAIEGL010000150.1 GCA_027356255.1 Geobacter sp.
CGGTAATAGGAGATCCCGTTGAACCAGTTTCAGCCAGGGAACGACTCTGTCAGTCACCCCTCGGAACATGCCCGCCTCGGATGGTGGTGCTCCGCATCGTCGCCTTCGACATCTCCCGGCAAGAGCCTGAAGGAGTCGCTCCGCACGGTTTGCCTCCCCGTCTTCCTGGTGAACAGCGGCAGCGGCATTGTCGCAAAATCCGGCGGCAGCGGTATTTTCGGCAAAGAATGGCCGGGAGACGACAGCTTGCCCATCGTCGGGTATGCCCCACCCTGCCTGCCGGAAATGCTTGGCGACCGGGAGTTCTGCACCGACCTCGGGCTCCGCTTCCCTTACCTGGGCGGTTCCATGGCCAAGGGGATCAGTTCCGCAGCCATGGCTGAAGAGCTGGGGCGCGAGGGAATGCTCGGTTTCTTCGGCGCCGCCGGCCTGCCGTTTGCCGAGGTGGAGTCTGCCGTCGGCCGTCTCGCGGGAGGCGATTTCCCATACGGCTTCAACCTCATCCATTCCCCCCAAGAACCCGACCTGGAGGACGCCCTCGCCCGCCTTTACATAAACAAAGGGGTGCGGATCGTTGAGGCTTCCGCCTTCCTCGCACTGACTCTCCCCCTGGTCCGCTACCGCGTACACGGGATTCACCGTTCCCCTGACGGCGCCATCATCACCCCGAACCGGATCATCGCCAAGGTTTCCAGGGAAGAGCTGGCCGCCAGATTTTTCTCCCCCCCGCCGGAAAAGTTCCTCCGCGAACTGGTCGCAAGCGGAGAAATCTCCCCCGAACAGGCTGATATGGCCGCACGGATACCCATGGCCCAGGATGTTACCGCAGAGGCCGATTCCGGCGGGCATACCGACAACCGCCCGGCCATCGCCCTCTTCCCAACCATTCTCTCCCTCGCCTCCCGGATCGGGGCCGAATACGGCTACAGGCAGAGACTCCGCGTCGGCCTTGCCGGCGGCATCTCCACCCCTGCCGCTGCCGCCGCCGCATTTACCATGGGAGCCGCATACATCATGACCGGTTCCGTCAATCAGGCCTGCATCGAGTCCGGCACCTGCGACGAGGTGCGCAACATGCTCGCCGAGACCCGCCAGGCGGATGTGACCATGGCCCCGGCCGCCGACATGTTCGAGATGGGGGTGACGGTACAGGTGCTGAAGCGGGGGACCATGTTCCCCATGCGCGCCGCAAAGCTCTACGAAATCTACCGCAGCTTTAGCGGCATCGAGGATATCCCCGCCGCCGAAAGGGAAAAGCTGGAACAGACCATGTTCCGCGCAAGGCTTGAAGACATCTGGCAAGATACCCGCGCCTACTTCCTGCGCCGCGACCCGCGCCAGGTCGAGCGGGGAGACCGGGACCCCAAGCACCGGATGGCCCTCGTCTTCCGCTGGTATCTGGGGCAGGCGGCCCACTGGGCCAGGGACGGAGAATCGTCCCGCAAGATCGACTACCAGGTCTGGTGCGGCCCTGCCATGGGCGCTTTCAACGAATGGGCTAGCGGCTCACTGCTAGAAGCCCCCTCCCGACGAAAAGTCGTAACAGTCGCCCTCAACATTCTTCACGGCGCCGCGGTGCTCACCCGCGCCAATTTCCTCCGCTGCCAGGGTATCCGCCTCGCGCCGGAGGATTTACGCATGGAACCGCTCGAAATTGCACAGATCAAGGAGTACCTCAGGTGAAAGAGCAAGATGTGAAACCGGACCTCTCCACCAGCGGAGCACCGCTGGCCATCATCGGCATCGGCTGCCTTTTCCCGAAGGCCAACGACCCGGAAACCTACTGGTCGAACATAACCGAGGGTATCGACGCAATTTCGGAAATCCCCCAGACCCATTGGCGTACTGCCGATTACTACGACCGGGACCCCAAGTCCCCCGACATGACCTACGGGCAGCGCGGCGGCTTCATCTCGCCGGTCCCATTCAACCCGATGGAGTTCAACATCCCCCCCAACATCATGGAGGCGATCGACACTTCCCAGCTCCTCGGCCTCGTTGCCGCCGGCCATGCCCTCAGGGATGCCGGTTACGGGCCTGAGCGCGACTATGACCGGAGCCGCGCAAGCGTCATTCTCGGCGTAACCGGTACCCTTGAGCTCGTGATCCCCCTCGGTGCAAGGCTTGGCCATCCGGTCTGGCGTCAGGCGCTGAAGGAGGCGGGAGTGGACGATACGGTCGCAACGGACGTCGTGCAGCGCATCTCGGATTCCTATGTCTCCTGGCAGGAAAACTCCTTTCCCGGGCTTCTCGGCAACGTGGTCGCCGGCCGGATCAGCAAGCAGTACGACCTGGGCGGGACCAACTGCGTCGTGGATGCGGCCTGCGCCAGCTCCTTCAGCGCCCTCCACCTGGCCGGCATGGAACTCGCCTCGGGCAAGGCCGACATGGTGGTCACCGGCGGCATCGACACGTTCAACGACATCTTCATGTACATGTGCTTCAGCAAGACCCCGGCGCTCTCCCCGACCGGCAATGCAAGGCCGTTCGACGCCGCGGCAGACGGGACCATTCTCGGCGAGGGTCTCGGCATCGTGGTCATCAAGCGGCTCGCCGACGCAGAGCGGGACGGGGACAGGATCTACGCCGTAATCCGCGGCGTCGGCTCCTCCAGCGACGGCAAGGGGGATGCGATTTACGCCCCCAGCGCAACGGGCCAGAAGAAGGCGCTCCTCGACGCCTACAAGCGGTCGGGCGTCACGCCGGACAGCATCGGCCTCCTGGAGGCCCACGGCACCGGCACCAGGGTGGGGGATGCGGTGGAGGTGAACGCCCTGAGGGACGTCTTCGGCGAGGCGGACACCCCCTGGTGCTCCCTCGGCTCGGTAAAGTCCCAGATCGGCCACACCAAGGCTGCGGCAGGTTCTGCGGGACTTATAAAGGCCGCCCTTGCCCTGCACCACAAGGTCCTCCCCCCCACCATCAAGGTGGAAAAGCCGCTGGAGGAAGTCAGCGCCGGTCGCACCCCCTTCTATCTTACGAACGAGAAGAGACCGTGGTTCACTCGCGGAAATGCGCCGCGGCGCGCAGGGGTAAGCGCCTTCGGCTTCGGCGGATCGAATTTCCATGTGGTGCTGGAGGAATATCGCCCGGCAAAGCAGGCGATCGACTGGGACGGCAACGTGCAACTGCTGGCCTTTTCCGCAGACGATAGCGGAAAACTGGAAACCGCCCTTGCCGGCGTACCGGCAGATGCCCCATGGAGCGAACTCAGGAAAGCGGCAGCCGCATCCCGCGCCGCTTTCAACGGAAACGCCACATTCCGCATTGCCATGGTCGTCGAGCGGGAGAGGACAAACATAGCCTCGCTCATCGCCAATGCCCGGGCAATGCTGCGCAAAAGCCCTCAGACCCCGTGGAGCACCCCGGACGGAGCCTTCTTCGCCACAGGTAGAAAGCCGGGCAAGCTCGGTATCCTCTTCCCCGGCCAGGGGGCCCAGTACACCGGCATGCTCAGGGACCTGGCATGCCGTTTCCCCCAGATGCTGGACACCCTTGCCGCTGCGGATGACGGCTTCGTGTCGCAGGACAACACGCGCCTCTCCGACCTCATCTACCCGGTCTCCCGATTCGATGCTGCAACGAGGGAAAAGCAGGAGTCGTACCTGCGCGCCACGGAAGCCGCCCAGCCGGCCATCGGTGCGACAAGCCTGGGCGCCATGAAGATACTGGCAGCGTTCGGCGTGACCCCGGAGGCCCTGGCAGGCCACAGTTACGGTGAGCTGACCGCACTCTGCGCCGCAGGACGCTTCGATGAAACTTCGCTCCATGAACTTTCGCGCCTGCGCGGCCGCCTCATGGCCGAAGGCGAAGGCGACAGGGGGAGCATGCTGGCGGTTTCCGCATCCCTTGCTACCGTCGAGCAGGTAATCGCCGAGGAAAAGCTCGATCTCGTGATCGCCAACCGCAATGCACCGGCACAGGCGGTGCTCTCCGGGAGCAGCGCTGAAATTGACCGTGCGGCGACGGCCTTTGCCGCGCGCAACCTCACCGCCAAAAAGCTGCCGGTGGCCGCAGCGTTCCACAGCCCGCTCGTCGCCGAAGCGGCAGCCCCTTTCCTGGCAGCGCTTGCGCATATAGAGCTGAAGGGAGCACAGGTCCCGGTCTACGCCAACACCACCGCTGCCGAATATCCGGCCGATGCCGCCGCGGCAAAGGCCCTCCTGGCCAACCAGTTGGCCAGGCCGGTGGAGTTCGTCGCGGAGATAGAGGCGATGTACGCGGCAGGTGTCCGCACATTCGTCGAAGCCGGCCCCGGGGCAAGGCTTACCGGCCTCGTCAAGGCGATCCTCGGAGAACGGGAGCACGTGGCGGTTAGCGTGGATGCCTCCTCCGGCAAACGTTCCGGCATATCCGACCTGGCCCGTACCATTGCCCAGCTGACGGTGCTCGGTTACGGAGTGCGCCTGTCCGCCTGGGATGAAGGGTGTCAGGCGCCGGCAAATACCGGCAAGAAGCCGGCCATGACCGTGCCTATCTGCGGTGCCAATTATGTGAAGCCGAAGCCCAAACGGCCGCCGGTCGCTCCCCGTCCGGCCGCGCCACAGACCGTCCAGCCAGCGGCGCCTGTCGCAGCCGCTCCCGCAAACCAGAATCAAGCGGCCGCCGTATCTTCAGCCGCACCGCACGCCGTATCCCATGAGGCGCTCGCCGAATCGCTCCGGATAACCAGGGAAAGCATGGCGGTGCTGCAAAAGATGCAGGAGGAGACCGCCCAGCTCCATCGCAGGTTCCTCGAAGGGCAGGAAGCCGCCGGTCGGACCTTCCAGACCCTGCTGGAACAGCAGCAGCGCCTCATCCAGGTGGGAAGC
>DAIEGL010000152.1 GCA_027356255.1 Geobacter sp.
CGGAAATATCCCCTGGTCATGCCCAGCCCCAGAGAAGCTTTCTGGACCGCCTCCGGTTTTGCGTCTGCCGATTTCAGGTTCTGCTGCACATCATGCTGCAGTTTGTCAAATTCTGATGCGGTATGTTTAACTTCGATGGGATGGACGGCCTGTTTCATCATCGGTGCGGGCGCTGTGGTCGCCTTCACGGTCGTAACGGGTGCGGCCGGAGCAATCATGGCCAGATCCAGATAGGTCAAAGACCTGTGGGCCGATCCATGATGACCGCCGGAGAGAAAGCAGACGGAAGCAGCCGCGTGCAGCAGAAGCGACATCAGCAGCATTTTGCCGAAAAAATTGCCTTGCATCTGCGTCTGGGCAGATGCCTGTAATTCCTGTATCGATTCGTCCATTACCCTGCCTGAAGCCGTAAATATGTATTTAGATCCGTCTCTGACTTGAGCAAATATAGCAAATTGCCGGCTGTGATGGCAATCAAAAGAAAAGGGGCCGCTCCGATCGAGCGGTCCCTTTATCTCTTTAGGGGTTTTGTCTTTTCAGCGATTATGAATTTTGGGCATCGACTACTGCAATCGCAGCCATGTTGACGATGTCGCTTACGTCGTCGCCTCGCTGCAGGACGTGCACCGGCTTGTTCGTCCCCATCAGGACCGGGCCGATGGCCTCTGCTCCCCCCAGGTGGTGGAGGAGTTTGTAACAGATGTTTCCCGAGTTCAGATCGGGGAAGATGAGAACGTTGGCTGCCTCTTTAAGCGACGCGAAAGAGAAGCTTTTTTGCAGGATCTCCGTAACCACGGCGGTGTCCGACTGCATCTCCCCTTCAATGATGAGGCCCGGGGCCTTTTCCTTGACGATCTCCACCGCCCGCTTCACCTTTATTGCCAATGGGTGGTTGACCGATCCGAAGTTGGAGAAGGAGAGCATGGCAACCGTGGGCTCGATGTCAAGTATCCGCGCTTTTTCTGCGGCAAGAATGGCGGTCTCGGCGAGCTCCTCGGCGGTAGGTTCGATGCTGACCGTGGTGTCGGCCAGGAGGAATATCCCCTTCTTGAAGACCATCATGTAGAGGCCGTGGACGCTGGAGAGTCCGGGCTGCTTGCCGATAACTTCCAGAGCGGGGCGAATGGTCTCGGGATAGTGGGTGTCGATCCCGGAGAGCAGTGTATCCGCATCCCCCTGACGCACCATCATGCAGCCGAAATGGGTGCGGGACTTGCGGGTCATCAGGCGCCGGGCCTCGGAAAGGGTCAGCCCCTTGCGTTGCCGCAAGCGGAAGAGCTCCTCCGCGTATGCTTCGGATTTCTCGTAGGTGGCAGGATCGATGATCGGGACGTTGCCGTTGAAGTCAAGCCCCAACTCCTCCATCTTGGCTGTGATCTTGTCGTGATTGCCGATGAGGATCGGATGGGCAATTCCCTCTTCGACGAGGATATGCGCCGCCCGAAGGATCTTCTCGTTGTCCCCCTCCGGGAAGACGATCCGTTTCGGATCACATTTGGCCTTGTTGATGAGCAGGCGGAGGGTTTCTTTTGCTTTGCCCTGCAGCGACTCAAGGTGTTCCACGTATTTGTCCATGTCGGCTATCGGCTGCCGTGCAACGCCTGATTCCATGGCTGCCTTGGCTACTGCCGGCGCCACTCTCAAGAGGGCGCGTGGATCAAACGGCTTGGGAATGATGTAATCGCGACCAAAGGAAAACTTCACATTGCCGTAAGCACGGCAGACCGAGTCCGGGCACTCCTCCCTCGCCAGTTCTGCCAGGGCGAACACAGCCGCCTTTTTCATATCTTCGTTGATGGTGGTGGCCCGTACGTCGAGGGCGCCGCGGAAGATGAACGGAAAACCGAGTACGTTGTTCACCTGGTTGGGATAGTCTGACCGTCCGGTTGCCACGAGAACGTCGCCCCTGACTGCCCGGGCCTCTTCCGGGGTTATTTCCGGGTCGGGGTTGGCCATGGCGAAGATGATGGGGTTGGCCGCCATCTTGCGCACCATCTCCGGGGTGAACGCCCCCTTGGAGGAGAGCCCGAACAGGACGTCCGACCCGTCTGCGGCCTCTTCGAGGGTGCGGTACTTTGTTTCGACGGCAAAGCGCTCCTTGTACTTGTTCATTCCTTCGGTGCGCCCCTTGTAGATGACCCCCTTGGTGTCGCACATTATCAGGTTTTCGCGCATTACCCCGAGGGAGATGGCCAGATTGGCGCAGGCGATGGCTGCCGCACCGGCCCCGTTGATCACCAGCCTGATTTCGGTGATCTTCTTGCCGATCAATTCAAGGGCATTTATGAGCGCAGCGGAGGATATGATGGCGGTACCGTGCTGGTCGTCATGGAAAACCGGGATGTTCATGGTTTTTTTTAGCTCTTCCTCGATATAGAAGCATTCCGGTGCCTTTATGTCCTCCAGGTTGATGCCGCCGAACGTGGGCTCAAGGAGTTGGCAGACCTTTATCACTTCATCAGGGTTTTCGGAGTTCACTTCCAGGTCGAAGACGTCTATATCGGCAAAACGCTTGAACAGGACCCCTTTGCCCTCCATAACCGGTTTTCCGGCAAGCGCTCCGATGTTTCCAAGACCCAGAACTGCGGTTCCGTTGGAGATAACGGCGACAAGGTTTCCTTTTGCGGTATATTTGAAGGCATCTTCCGGGTTTTTCTCGATTTCCAGGCAAGGTTCGGCGACACCCGGGGAGTACGCCAGAGAGAGGTCCCTGGAGGTGAGGCACGGTTTCGAGGAAATTACTTCGATCTTACCCTTGCGACCGCTTGAGTGGTATTCCAGCGCATCCATTTTTTTCGTCATACAAAGTTTCCTCCTGGCAAGTTGGCCTGTTTTTACTGTGGGTAAAAATTAGTTTGTATCCGACAGTAACATGGTTTCGAAAACTCAAGTAATATTGAACGATGCTACATTACCTACTTTGTTTATTTGTTGTCAAGAATTTATTCCCGTTAAAATAAAAAAACATTTTATTTAAATTAAACATATTCTAAAAAGTTGTAATGTCGGCGTATTTAAGATAATAATCCTGATAATCACAAGTGCAAGAAGGGAAGAGTGTGTATGGAAAGAATTTGGGCCCCCTGGCGAATGGAATACATCGAGAACAGTAAGCCGACTGCCTGCATATTTTGTTTCGGTGATGATAATGGGCACGACAGGGAACGGTTGATTCTTCATCGCAGCACCCTGTCGGTCGTGATGCTCAACCGCTATCCCTACACGAACGGGCACCTGATGATCGCTCCCTTTCGCCATACCGCCGATATGGGCACCCTTTCCGAAGAAGAGGTGCTTGATCTCTTCAAGACCCTGGACCTGTGCCGCACGGTTCTTCAGGAAACCGCCGACCCACAGGGATTCAATATCGGCATAAATCTCGGCAAAGCGGCGGGCGCCGGAGTTGACGACCATCTGCACCTGCATATCGTGCCGAGATGGAACGGCGACACGAATTTCATGTCCGTCATCGCGGACGTCCGGGTCATGCCGGAGAACCTCCTTGCGACCTATGACCGGCTCCTCCCGGCTTTCCTGGCTGCACGAAAGGGAGCGGAATGATGGACGATCCTGCCGGGAAAATCTGCATCGCCATCGATGTCGGCGGGACGAATCTCAGATTTACCCTGGTGGACGAAAGGGGCAGGGCCTTATTGCGGGAACGTCAACCGACGGAGATCCATCAGGGGAAAGAGCGGTTCCTCCAGCGGCTCTTCTTGTCCATCGCCTCATTGCGGAGCTGGGCCGACTCTTCCGGCAGAAAGGTCGTCGCCATAGGAGCGGGGGTCCCGGGGCTCATCTCCAACGACGGGACCGTTTATTCGTCGGTGAACCTCCTGCCGATCGAGGGGCTCAATTTACGCGAAACCTTGTCTGCCGCTACCGGATTGCCAGCCACGGTGATCAACGACGCCAACGCCGCCGCCTGGGGCGAGAAATGCTACGGCGCCGGGAGGTCGATGGCCTCTCTCCTCATGCTTACTCTTGGGACCGGCGTGGGGAGCGGCCTCATCCTAGACAACAGGCTCTGGACCGGTAGCGACGGCGCGGCGGGAGAGTTCGGTCACGCAACCGTCGAGCCGGACGGAAAACCTTGTCCCTGCGGCAACCATGGCTGCCTTGAGCAGTACGCCTCGGCAAGCGCCATTGTGGCAGCCGCCCGCGAGGCCATCAGGGAAGGGAAGAGGGGGGCACTTGCCGGAATACCCGCTGCCGCCCTCAATGCAGAACTCCTTGCCGATGTTGCCCGTGGCGGTGATGCGGCGGCACGGAGCATATTCGAGGATGCCGGACGCTATCTGGGCATTGCCGCTGCAACCGCGGTGAACCTCCTGAACCTAGACGGGATAATCCTTGGGGGTGGAGTGGCCGCAAGTTACGATCTCATCGCCGGGGCGATGCACCGTGAAATGCTTGCCCGCGCCTTCGCCATTCCGGCAAGGCGGGTCCGTCTCGTCAGGGCGGAACTGGGGGATGATGCGGGCATTCTCGGTGCAGCAGCCATGGCGATGGCCAACGTAGCGGCGACATCTGCTGATTGAAGTCGGTCACGGCCGGCTGCCGAATTTTGATTGAATTTATATTCACTGGAGGGGGTTTATGAACAAGCGTATCGGCATCCTTACCGGCGGCGGAGATTGCCCCGGACTCAACGCCGTCATCAGAGGGGTGGTAAAGGCCGCAATCATAAGGTACGGCTGGGAGGTCATCGGGATCGAAGATGGCTTCGACGGCCTTCTGAACAGTGAAAAGTGCCGTCTACTTTCGTTGCAGGATGTGCGCGGCATCCTTCCCCGCGGTGGGACTATTCTCGGCACGACAAACCGGGGAAATCCCTTCTCTTATCCGGTCGAAAAAAACGGCAAGATCGAACATGTGGATATTTCCGACAGTGTTATCGACCGTATCAGGTCCATGGGGATCGATGCCCTTGTCGTCGTGGGGGGGGACGGTTCGCTGAAGATCGCCATGGAACTCATGGAGAAGGGGATTCCCATTGTAGGCGTGCCGAAAACCATTGACAACGATCTGCTGGAAACCGATGTGACCTTCGGTTACAACACCGCACTGGAAACAGCCACCGATGCCCTGGACAAGCTCCATTCCACCGCGGAGAGTCATCACCGCGTCATGATAATGGAGGTGATGGGCAGGTATGCCGGCTGGATAGCCTTGGAATCAGGGATTGCGGGGGGCGCGGATGTCATTCTCATTCCGGAAATCCCATTCGACATCAACAAGATCTGTCATGCCGTTGAAGAGAGACGCAACAAGGGGAGCCGTTTCAGCATCATCGTCGCGGCTGAAGGCGCCTTTCCCGCAGGGGGCAAACGGGTCGTGAAGCAGAACGCCGATTTCGCCCATGCCGTAGAACGCCTCGGAGGGGTCGGCGAATATGTCGCCGGTGAGCTGTCCGGCTGCCTCGATATGGATGTGAGGGTGACCGTGCTGGGACACCTGCAGCGCGGCGGCTCACCATCGACGTTCGATCGCTGCCTCGGCAGCCGTTTCGGGGTGAAGGCGCTTGAACTGATCGAAAATAATGAATTCGGCATGATGGTCTGCCTGAAGGGGCGCTCCATTAAATCTGTGTCCATAGAAAAGGCCGTGAGGAAGCTGAAACTGGTCGAACCGGACGGAGAGATGGTAAAATGCGCGGAAGAATTGGGGATAATGCTCGGCAGGTAGGGTTAACAATTGACTTTACCTAATGCCTGTCTTAGACTAAGTGCGGCGATTTTAGATGCGGCCGGTCTGCACGTCATTTCTCTGTACCGGAGGTTGGTGGCTACATGGGCAAAATACAAGGCTCCCTGAAAAGAAGTCAGCTCTATGCGTTTTTGGGATTTATCCTGGGGATCGGTGCACCGGTAGGCTGGACGGTCGTGCGGCTCATATTCTTGCACGATGACACGCTTCCCATATGGTCGCAGGTGTTGCCGGACGTGATAAAAAGCCAGTACAACATCTGGCTTTATAGCTATATGGGGGTGGGAACAGGATTGATGCTCACCTTTATCGGCCACTTCATCGGGAAGGCGAGTGACGAACTGCACGAGAGGGCCGTCGAACTGGACATCCTCCATCGGGAGGTGGCATCTCAGAAGGAAATATTTGAAAACCGCTACAAAGTTCTCGACAACAATATAAAGAACTTCCATCAGATCAGCAGCCGGATACAGAAATCCATAAACGTTCAGGAAGTGCTTTCCCTCTGTGCCGAGGGACTCCATGACATCCTCGGCTACGAAAGGGTCAATCTCCTGATGGCTGATGACGAGAAGAAGGAATTGCGTTTCGTGGCAGCCACCGGGTCGGACAATTTTGAGCGGGCAGGCGTTGCCCTCCCCCTCGACGGCCAGAGCGGCGTCATATACAAATGCTTTGCCGAAAAGAAGCTGTACCTTGTGGACGATATCAGCAAATACTCTTCTGAGTACCATCTGAAACCTCCCTACGACACGATCCACCCCCTCCGCTCCCGCAGTTTTGTCCTTTGCCCGATAGTGGTCAAGGGGGAGTCTGTGGGGGTCTTCGGCATTGACAACAAAATGAGCCAGAGGGCTTTAAACGATACGGACTCGGACACCATAAAACTGTTTGCCGATCAGGCCGCTTCCGCAATCACACGGATCAATCTCCTGCAGGCGATCGACACCCTGACCCTGGAACTGGGAAAGACCTTCTCCGAGCTCTTGCAGAACCGGGAGATATATTCCCGCAACGTTTACAACCTGAGATCGTCCGTCGGGTCGCTGGCCGACAGCACCGCACACATCGCCTCTGCCTCCGAAAGCGTCATGGCCTCCGTGGATGATACGAGCGCGGCGGTGAGCGAGATATCGGTCGCCACGGAACAGGTCACCAGGAACCTTGATTTCCTTTCCGAGACAGTGGACAAGTCAGTGTCCGCCATGGAAGAGATCAGCCGCTCTTTGAAGCATGTGGAAAACAACACCGTCGTTTCACATAACGTCTCCAGCCAGGTCAAATCGCACTGCGACAAGATAAGGACCGTGGTGATGGAGACGATCGCCTCCCTGGCGGAAATACAGAAGGCTGTCGAGCTTTCCTACAACGGAATTAAGCGGCTGAGCGAAAACAGCACCCGCATCGACAGCATCGTAAATGTCATCAATGACATTACCAAACGCACCAACCTCTTGGCCCTGAACGCCTCCATCATTGCGGCGCAAGCGGGTGAGTTCGGCAAGAGTTTCGGCGTAGTAGCCGATGAAATCCGCAATCTTTCCCTTCAGACCGGCCTTTCCACAGGAGAAATCACTTCGATCATCGAAGAGATCATGATGGAGTCGAGACTTGCCGCCGACAATATGGCCATAACGAAAGAGCTGGTGCAAAAGGGGGTCAAGCTCGGCCACGAGACGGGCGAGGCGCTGGGCATGATCGTCGACAGTTCTCAGCACGCCATGGAGATGACCGAGCAGATCAAGAATGCCACAGAGGAGCAGACTACCAGCGTCCAGCTTGTGACCCAGTCCATCGAGGATGTGAGCACCATGACCTCACAGATATTCAATGCCTCCAAGGAGCAGGCGAACGCCACCAAGAATATCGCCTACGCCATCGATTCGATAAAGGCGATGACCCAGGAGATGGTCAATGCCACGGGGCGGCAGGTGGAAGACGGCACCGAAATAAGGAAGTCCGTGGAAGCCGTCAGCAGTATGGTGATCGGCATTTTTGACGATCTGGAAAAGCGCCGGGAGGACAGCGGCGTGGTTGTCAAGGAGCTGGAGTGCATGAAGGCAAACGCCAGCTAAAAAAATGTGGACTTTTGCATCATCGTTGTGTTACAAGTCGAACAATGTTTCAGAAGCGTGGACCGTAACATGTGCGGATCCGAAGCGCTTCACGGCAGGCAAACAAAATACCGCCAGGATTCCATGAGAACCGGGACGGGAGGCAATAGCTGAGAAGAGAATCAGTCTCTTTATCGTTAACAAGCGCCCTCCATTTCGAAGGCGCTTTTTTTGTTGGAGAGGGTCATTGAAGAGAAATAAAACCGTTCTTGACATTCAGAAGATGAAGGCCGACAGAGAGAAGATCACGGTCCTCACCTGCTACGATTATGCGACCGCCCGTATCATGGACGGCTGCGGCATCGACATGATGCTGGTCGGCGATTCGGTGGGGGTCGTCTGCGCCGGATATGACAACACCCTCCCGGTCACCATGGAGGAAATGATCTACCATACCAGGGCTGTGATGAGGTCGGAACCGAAGGCCCTGGTCGTGTCGGACATGCCGTTTCTTTCCTATCAGATCGACCTTGCCACGGCGAGGCTCAACGCCGGCCGCCTCATAAAAGAAGGGGGCGCTGCGGCCGTCAAGCTGGAAGGGGGGCTCAATGCCGTCTCCACCATAGAGGCGATCGTCGCAATGGACATCCCCGTCATGGGGCACATCGGCCTTACCCCCCAGTCGCTTCACCGCATGGGTGGCTATCGGGTGCAGGGGCGAAAGGAAGAGCAGGCCGAGAAACTGCTGGCCGATGCCCGGGCCGTCGAGGGCGCCGGCGCCTTTGCCGTGGTTCTCGAAGGTATTCCGATGCAGCTGGCCGAGCGCATCACGCACGAATTGACCATCCCGACCATCGGCATCGGCGCCGGTCCTTCCTGCGATGGTCAGGTGCTGGTGATCCACGATATCCTCGGTTTGTGCGAAAAATACTCGCCGAAATTCGTCAAGCAGTACGTCGATCTCAAGCCGATCATGGCGGAGGCGATAAACGCATACATTGCCGAGGTAAAGGGCGGCGCATTCCCTACGGAAGGACACTCTTTTCGCTGATGAAACTCATTGAATCCATAGAAGAAATGCAGTCCATTGCCGCTGCTGCCAGACAAGCGGGAAAAACCATCGTCCTGGTCCCGACCATGGGGTATCTCCATGCTGGGCACGCCTCGCTCCTGACCGAGGGGCGAAAACGGGCGGATATCCTGGTGGCGAGCATCTTCGTCAATCCAACCCAGTTTGGGGCCGGGGAGGATTTCAACACCTACCCGCGTGACCTGGAGCGTGACATGCGGATTGCTGAGGCAGCTGGTGTTGACTATATCTTCGCGCCGAAGGCTTCCGACATGTATCCGGCCGGATATCAGACGTACGTGAATGTGGAAGAGTTGACCCTTCCGCTCTGCGGCGCGAGCCGGCCAGGACATTTCCGCGGCGTGACGACGGTCGTGGCCAAGCTCTTCAATATCGTCATGCCCCATCTGGCCCTGTTCGGCAAGAAGGATTTCCAGCAGTTGACGGTAATCCGGCGCATGGCGGCAGACCTGAACATGGGGGTGCAGATCGTCGGCATGCCGATTGTCCGCGAAGCCGACGGGCTGGCCATGAGCTCTCGCAACGCATACCTGTCCCAGGCCGAAAGGGAGAGCGCCCTCTGTCTTTCCCGTGCCTTACATTCAGTGCAGGACGTGTACCGCTCTGCGGAAAGATCGGTCGAAACACTCAGGAAACTGGCACTTGGAATAATCAATGCGGAACCGTCCGCTGCAATCGATTATGTGGAATTTTATCACGAGGCAACGCTCACCGAGGTAGAGCAGGCGGATGACCACACCTTGGTGGCTCTGGCTGTTAGAATCGGAAAAACCAGACTGATCGACAACTGTGTATTAGGGGAGGAATAAGCAGATGGACAGAAAGATGCTCAAGAGCAAGATCCATAGGGCGACGGTGACGGGCGCCGACCTTCATTACGAAGGAAGCATCACCATTGACAAGGACCTCATGGAAGCCGCCGACATCATCCCGTACGAAGCGGTCTGCATCTGGGACGTGGACAACGGCAGCCGCTTCGAGACCTACGCCATCGAGGGGGAGCGCGGCTCCGGGGTTATCTGCATCAACGGGGCGGCGGCGCGCATGGTTGCGCCGAAGGACCTGGTAATCATCGCGAGTTTTGTTAATATGGATAACGAAGAGGCCATCAGGCACGAGCCCAAACTGGTCTTTGTCGACGAGCATAACAGGATGCTCCCCTCCCGCAAGGAAGTGGCGGGGCAGGGGACCTTGAAGAAGGTCGCCTGGTAGCAAAAAGCAGGTGCAAGTCACGGGACTGAAGGTGAAATGTTAACCGGGGTATTCATGCAGATATTCGCCGCTTCATACGTCCTCCCCATATCTTCGCCGCCGATTGCGGGCGGGGCCATAGCCGTGCGCAACGGCCGGATCGTGGATGTGGGGCCGGTCGATGCGCTGCGCGCCGCTTGGCATGCGCCGGTCCGGGATTACCCCGGCGGACTCATAATCCCCGGCTTGGTCAATGCCCATACCCACCTGGAGCTGACCCACTTCCCAGCTTGGAAGATCCGCAAAGACCTGGACTACGCCCCCAGAACCTACGTTGACTGGGTGATTCAGGTAATCAAGATCAAGCGCGGACTTGAAATCCAGGAGTTGGAGATGTCCCTGCTGGAGGGGATACGCATCTCCCTTGAAGCGGGTACTACCGCCATCGGCGATGTCCTGAGCGACCGGAGACTGCTCCACGTCTACAGCGGCTCGGACTTCGCAGGCAGGCTGTTTTTAGAGGCGCTGGGTCAGGAGCCCGCCGCGTGCAAAGCCCTCGCCGGCAAGCTCGAAGAAACGCTCCGCACCTTTCATGGGGGCGGCACCCTGCCGGGACTCTCACCCCATGCGCCCCATACCCTTTCCCCCGCCTTTTTCCGGGAACTGAAGCAACTCGCCGCAGCGCATTCGGTCCCAGTTATGACGCATCTGTCCGAATCCCCTGAGGAAGCGGCTTTCATGCACGATTCCACGGGAAGGATTGCCGAAACGCTCTATCCATTCGTCCGCTGGGAAGGGTATCTCCCAGCACCGATGAGGACAACGTCCACAGTCTATCTGGACGGTATGGGGATACTGGACCCTACCACCATCGCCGTCCACTGCGTGCACATCACCCCTGCCGACGCCGAAATCCTGAAAAAGCGCGGCGTATGTGCCGTCATCTGCCCGCGCAGCAACGAAAAGCTTGCCGTCGGCATGGCACCGTTCCATCTGTTGAAAACTGCCGGCATTCCGCTTGCCCTCGGGACCGATTCCCTGGCCAGCAACGATTCCCTCTCCATGTGGGACGAGATGCGCTTTGTCCTGGCGGAGACCCCGGACGCATTCACCCCTGAAGAGCTCCTGCGCATGGCCTCTCTGGGAGGAGCAGAAGTGCTCGGTTTGTCCGACGCAATCGGTTCCCTGGAGAAGGGGAAGAGGGCCGACTTTCTGGTGGTCGGCGCGTCTGGCAAGGATATGCACCGCGCTCTGATAGAGGAGGGGCGGCTTGACGAGGTATTTGTCGCAGGCGTCCCCATTGCGGAACAATCACGATCAGAAGGGACTTGAACCATGCTTCACATCCGCATCATGAGACTTGCCCTCATCGGGCTGGTGATTCTTTTCACGACCGGCGCCGCATGGGCAAAGGTGCTCCGCCAGTACCAGGGGAAGCTCAATATCAACAACGCTTCAGCCGCCGATTTTAGCCGCCTGCCGGGGATCGGCGAGGTGATCGGATACCGCATCGTCAAGGAGCGGGAGCATCGGCGGAAGTTTTACGACATAAAGGAGCTGCAGCAGATAAAGGGGATCTCACCGCGGATTTACGGCGGGATCATAGGGCATGTCGCAACAGAGGGAATAAGCGACCTGCAGGTGCGCATCGACCTGAACACCATCACAAGGCCCCTTCTGCTCGGTCTGCCCGGGATGTCCGCCGGCGAGGCGCGCTCCATAATCGGCTATCGCAAGGCGAAGGGGTTCACATCCGTCAATGAACTGATGCAGGTGCCCGGCATCGATGAAAAACGTATGCACGAGCTTTCGGAATGGCTGACCGTAGTCAAGCAAAGAAGATAATTTACGTCCTTTTTCCTTGTGCTAATCATGCACAATTTGCTATCATGTATTTATGTCGGAAAAGTTGATCTGCAACAATAAAAAAGCCTATCACGATTACTTCATCGAGGAGAAGTTCGAAGCAGGGATGGTGCTCAAGGGCACCGAGGTAAAGTCGCTGCGGTCGGGCAAGGCAAACCTGAACGATTCCTTTGCCTTGGTAAAAAACGGCGAGGCTTTTCTGCACAATCTCCACATTTCCCCCTACGATTTCGGCAACCGTGAAAACCACGATCCTGATCGGATGCGAAAACTCCTCCTCCACAAAAAGGAGATCGGCAAGCTCTTCGGCAAGATCCGCGAGCAGGGGTATTCCGTAGTGCCGCTCCGGCTCTATTTCAAGGATGGCCTGGTCAAGGTCGAAGTGGGGCTGGCCAAGGGGAAAAAGCTTTACGACAAGCGCGAAGACATGAAGAAGAAGGATATGCACCGCGACGTGGCGGTGGCTTTGAAGGAAAGGAACAAATAAATCCGTTCTAAGTTCTAAGTTTTGAGCCCAGAACTTGAACATAGAACGTAGAACAGTTTTCAAGGGGGTGTAAAGGTTTCGACGGGGGTAATAAGCAAAGGTTGCATGCCGAGGTCCGGGTGGCTCGTAAAACAATCCGGGGCGAATTAAACGCCGATAATTACGAATACGCTTTAGCAGCTTAATAACCTGCTAACGATTCTCCGACCCTCTCCCACGGGGAAGGAAGAATCGTCATTTCAGTGGGATAGCCGAGGGGAGGGCCTGTGACCCCGAAGCGAAATTTTAGCAGGATCGCTGCCTGAATATCCCGGCCGGTGGAGCTTCAGGTGACTAAAACAAATACTGGTATAAGCATGTAGACGCCTTTCGTGTACGATCTTCGGACGCGGGTTCGATTCCCGCCACCTCCACCA